>JBEBVI010000290.1:0-5729 GCA_040392805.1 Taibaiella helva | reverse complement strand
ATGCCTGGCCCATAGTAAACGGCCACTCGAATCGTATTTAGACAAATAGTAATCGAGATCTGCAAAATGTCCTCGCGGCAGATCGTTCAGGGCAGTAAATATCGTATTACCCGGGCCCGGATCAAAATCGATTAGGCCTGCGAAGTCGCCCAATAGATATATATTCCCTGCGGCATCGGATCTCAATTCATACGGGCGTGTAGAGTGGTGGGAAAATCTTCGGGCAACAGAATCCCCAAAAGTGTTCGCCCAACTCAGATCCTGGGACTGAGCCGGTAAATAATAAATGCCGAACAGGCTTAGTAATACTACTTTAACAGTACTATAAAAATACCGCTTTACAGAAGAAGACAATAGTCGATTTAAAACCATATGAAGTATATTTAAGGATAAAAAAACCAAAAGAAATTAGACATAAGAATTATTAATAACATCCGGAACAGCAACTGTTTTCTCCAACACATTCAGACCACTAACGCAACAAGAAAGAGAAAAACAGGAAAGAAAGCACCGGAAAAATACTACATCTCTCATAGCCCTGTAAAGACATAAAACAGATTTAAGAATAAAAATAATTATCTAACATACCCGGCATTGCTTTCCCAAAAGCCGTACCGTATAGCAAATGTAGATTTATCATTACCTTTATCACAGCGGTAAACATCCCCAAAAAAAGGGTGCATAACCGTAAATCACAATATGTAATCATTCCTTGCTTGTAAAACCTTTATCTTGTTTTTTCATTTTGGGAATACTGCTTAACGGTGCCTGCAACCGTCCTTTTCCATGCGAAGAAATAAAGGCTAATCCACCGCAAAGCGAGCGGAAAACCACACTGAGCACAGAGATAGTGTTACTATCCTGATCCGAAGAGGTAACAAGCTACAGAGGCAAAAGGCCGATAGCGCGCTGCAATTGTACCAGCAGGCTTTCAGGCTCAGTCAGAAGCTAAACTTTAACCAGGGTATGGCTGTCGTGCTGGTTAACATAGGCGACTACTGGTCCCGTAAACAGGCCCACACCACCGCGCAGTCTTTTTATAAGGCAGCCCTGGAACGGTATTGCCGGAATATGAACAAAACCCTGCCGCTCCGGCTGGATGAGGAAACCGAACTGAACATCTGCCGCATCGTACCGGAACTGCTCTACAATCAATATAGTGAAGCATGCACAGGCCACAGAAGCCGGCCTCCGTTTAACATTCAGGAGGCAACACTTGCACATAACGGTACAGAACAACGGCATCGGTATGCCCGGGGACATGCTGGCCGGCAACAAAGGCGTAGGCCTCTACACGTTAGACGAGCGTCTTAAAGTATCGGGCGGCCGCGCATGAGTATCGACAACCGGAACGGTACAAGGATCGACCTGGATGTCGACCTGAAACCGTTTATACAGACAGAGGCATAGCATATATCCACACAGACACACTCCATGCTCCAACAGGAAGGAACCAAACAGGGGCAGGCCGCCATAGTATCAACAGAGCAAACCGGAGTATACTTCAAGCGGCATAGTTTAGTGCATCACGTTACAAGACAAATGCTCATAAATTAAAAAAAGACCTGCCCTATAACCAAACGTCATTGCCCCGACCCGCAATGACGCACGTTTATAATGACTTTAAAAAAGAGGTGTAAATAAATGCTCATCCAACCTATTTATGACACTACTACACAGTTTATAGTCTGGCACAAATTTATCCGGGGAGCGGTATAAATCGCTTCACCCCTCTTTTGGAGGGGCCGGAGGAGGCTCTATAACCTGCACACTCATAATTATAAACCTATGTATCTATCTGGTTTCATTGTTATGCACAAATTTATCCCTTGTGCAGTATAATACATTTATTGATTTATTCAAGAAGCGGAAAAAGCCGGGGTTGATCCGTCTATATTACAGCCTGCCTCACCCCGCATAGTTATCCCTCAGGCAGCCGGGGCAAACATCCGGCATTACCTGACTAAGGTGACCTGACCATCGTAGCTTTCTACCACGCCCCCCCGGTTCACTTTTATACGGTAAACATATACGCCCTGAGGCTGATTCAGACCCTGGAATTTCCCGTCCCAGCCGCGACCGGCAGCATCATTCGTTTCAAAAACAAGCTGCCCCCAACGGTTAAATACCTGTACGTTAAAATCGCTGATACCTTTGGATAGCAGCTGCCTCGGGAAAAAGTAATCGTTCACACCATCTCCGTTGGGACTGAATGCGTTGGGAATATCCAGGTAACAATCTTTTTCAATGGTTATCGTTTCTGTACTGCTGCAAGCTAAAAGACCACTACTTAGGGTAAGGCTGTATTTACCGGGTTGCAATACTTTTAAGGTTTCGGTAGTATCGCCCGTATTCCATAAACTACGGTAACCTCCTTGTGGCGGAGGCTGCAGGTTCCGTAACAATATTGGTGCGCCATTCAGGCAAATGCTTGTATCATTACCTAAATCTATATAGGGTAAAGCCTGTACATATACCGTATGCATAAAAGTAGTATCCGGACAAACACGAAAACGGCCGGTCAGGATTACAGTAAATGTGCCCGGATGTTGATAAGCATGCCTGACTATGGCTTCATTAGGCAATAGCGCTTCCTCACCGTCGCCATATTGCCAATACTGCATCAGCAATGTGTGCTTATTGCCCTCTGCCCGGGGATAAAAAGTGAGGCTTTCGCCCTGGCAGATACTGTCCGTCTGTGTTAAGAAGGTGATACCGGCCAACTGTTCTACATCAATAGCAATAGATTGTGCCGTATCAGCACAACCCGGATAGGAAGCGGTTATTGTATATATCGTGGACCGGCTGGGCCTGATCACCGGACGCAGATCGTGCGGATGGTTAACATTTTCCGGAGGAGTCCACTGGTAAGTGTATTCCGGTGAGCCGTTAACAATAAGGGGAATTTCGGTTCCTTCGCATACCAGGGTATCGTTAGTCTTTATTTCCAGGATACGGGGCTTTAAATCAATATGTACGGTATCAACAACCGACAAGCCGCAAATGCCCGGAATGGTATCTGCAACCCGCACATAATATACCTGGCTTATATTCGGGTTCACAGTGAGCGTAGTACTATCAATACCCGCCATTATACCTTCTGATGGCCCCCATTGGATACGGGTATCCGCACCCGGATTACGAATGACTACTGAAATATCCAGTTTTTCCGTAGCAGCGCACAATAAGGTATCACGAATAATTATGTCGGGTAATTGTCGTTCCGGAAATACAACTATAGTAGCAAAAGAGGTATCCATGCATGGGCTGTTTTTGTACCGGGCATATAAGAAAGCTGTATAGGTTCCGGCCTGGCGATAGGTATGCTGCGGATGAGTCTGGTGACTGAGCGCGCTCCCATCACCAAAATCCCAGATGTACTGCTCGATCAACTGCGTATCGGCTACGCTGAAGGTTACAGCAAAAGGCGCACAACCGGTATCATTGGTTAACACCATACCTGATGTAGCTAACCTCGGCGCAATAACATTGGGAAGACCAAGATGTATTGAAATAGGATACCCAAAGCGAATAGCCATTTCCTGAACCTGGCATGCCGGTCCGGCCAGGTTAGGATAATTAATAGCTCCTAATCCATCAGGAGTGCCACGGGAGAAGTATATTTTGTTATCAGGCGCTATTTTTATATGACCAGGATGTACCCAATTCGGCAACAGGGAAATTTCAGAGGCTTTGATCGCATCCAGACTTCCGGCAGACAGGTCAAATTGTTTTAAGGCCCCATTCAATACACCGGCATACAATTTTGTATTATCCGGGGAGAAACACACGCTGTAGTACGATGAAGGAGTAAGCTTTCGCAAGTTGGAAGCCCGGCCCGTCAGCGTATCAAAATCAAGAATCACCACGCCATCGCGTTGGCTGACTCCACTGGTATAAGTACTATAGTTTATACCCGCTATAGCTACCTTCATCCGATCAGGAGACACCGTCATATAACCGGTACAATTCGTTGACGAGGTGGCATCTAAATAATCAGGAAAAGCAGAAAGTACGGGATGATGATTAATACCACAAACAGTGATCTCGAAAGCTTTTAAATGTTCACTTACCCTTGATACAGTGAGTAACCATACTCTATACTCATCGCCGGCTACGGCGGTCATAAGCTCTGTCAAGCCCGTATCCAGCAATACCCCTTTCTGCCCGGCTACCACAGCTCCCAGGCCGCCATCGGCCCTCATGTCTATCACACTATAAAAAAGGTAACCCCTAACCGACTGCTCTTCAAATTTACCTTCATTAGCAATTAAGGAGAAAACATAGTATTTCTCCAGCTGTCCCGGTACAGGCACTATAATGGTGCCCTGCGATGCACTGGAGGTGCTGCTGTAACTGAACCCTGTCCCCAGGTAAGGAATAAGGCTATCTCCGTTTTTCATTATCCGGTGTTCTTTATTAATCACGATAGTCCCCTCCGTATAAAACAATAGCTTTCCATCGGCATCGCAAACGGAAGCGCTGGCTTCGCCAAATACTGTTCTGGGTTGCAATAAGGAATCATAATACGACCTGATCACCACCGGCTCAGTTCCATTAAAATCGACACCGGCATTGTGACCAAACATCCATACATTTTCATATTGGGCCCAGATCTTCTCTGCATGGGAAAAGATCAGGATCATTACAAGCAGGGCAAACGACCTGAACGTATTGCTCTGCGGATAAGGAGTGTTTTTTTGCATCATTATAATCATGAAACTGGTAGCATGAGCCATTAAAAGATTATCCACACGGAAACCGGCTACTTATCGTCTGTGCATTTTTGTCCGGCCTGACCCAAGGCATCTTTAACGTTACCTGCCCAAAGCGGGCAGAGCCGGTAATGAGCACAAGGCAAGAAATAAGCCTCCTACATTATTGCTTCACCATTTTTATGGTATGGATGAATACACCCTTCCTGTCTTTTAGCTGTAAGAAATAGACACCCGCTGAGAGTTCTTTCACCGATAGGTTTCGGATAAGACTCTGTTCTTTTATCTTCCTTCCCGCAATATCGGTAATTACTATATCTACAGGAACAGGCGACTCGATGTAAATCATATCTTCCACAGGATTGGGATATACATGGATGTGTTGCGCGAGATGATGCTCTTCTCCTATATGGGCATAGTTATTAACAATATATACCTCTGAGGTATCGGTACACTCATTCCCGTTGCTAACAACAACCTGATAATCGGCATTTTCCGTCACATTATAAATGCTGTCGTTTGCGCCGGGTATAATGACGCCATTTTTCAGCCATTGATATGTTCTGTATGATTGACTGACACCCAGTCTAAATTCATGTACAGTGATAATGGGTTCCTCCATCGGGGGAAGCAAAGTCAGATCCAGGACAAACGTACTATCTTTACAGCCTTTACCATCCGGCACATACAAAGTATACCTGCCACTGGTCTGATACACCGTTCCCCTCCAGGTAAAGCTGTCGGCACATTCTTTCACTATAAAAGTACCCATATCCGTTTCACCTCCAGAAAATATATATTTAGACACAAACCAATCCCCTCCCCAAGTCGGAGGGGATTTCACCGTCCGCACAGCGGGCTGCTTTTTGGTTAGATCGAAATCCACAGTATACGCAAAGACGCCCAAATAATATAAATTTCCAGCCGGATCTAATGTGATGGCGCTAGGTATCGCACGTCCCAATTGGCCTGCTCCCTTTATTGTCCCCGACCATATATAATTTCCAGACATAT
>JBEBVI010000289.1:0-5738 GCA_040392805.1 Taibaiella helva | reverse complement strand
CTTTCCAACTACACCCTATAGTGAGTAAGAGGAACAGTATTGCTTTTACTACTACTTGCTTATATAGATTCATAATATTTTGTTTTTATCAGTTTCCTTTTATACCTAAGAAACAGTTATATCATATCTGCACCCGGCTAATTTACAATAAAATCTTTGTCACGTCCGGTACAACCTATTAAAGACAGGTTATCATTACTGTATCATAAATTTTAACGAATCCGTGCTCTTCTCATCGCTCATCTTAAGATAATAAGTACCTGCCGGTAAATATTCCAGGTTAAGAAATTGCTTACCTGAAGCGTGTAATGTACCGGTATACACAGAGCGTCCGTATATATTGTACACGCTCACTTCCTTTGGTCCCGCTCCCACTGTATATTCCAGGAGAAAGGCCCCATGATTGGGATTAGGGTAAATCATTATTCCATCTGATTTTCCATACGGATGATCAATAGCCAGCCCTTTGATTTCCAATATCGTAGAATCGACGTAATCATCACAATCTCCTTCCCCGGAAACAGTAAGCACTACCGTATAAATGCCCCCATTCTCATATTGATGCTCCACAGGTGTCCCGGTCTGTATCGGTGAACCATCCCCGAAATCCCATGAATAGGATTCCACATGCTGCGCTCCACGTACATCGAAAGTATATTTATAATCGCCCAAAGCCTTTGCCGCAATGCTACCAAATAAGGGTAGATCGTACAAATCAACATTTATGGTATCGGAAGTGGTACAATTATTGGCGCCGGTAACCGTAACGGCATATTGCCCTGCTTCCGTAACCGTTCTTGCTCTTTCTGATGAACCATCATTCCATAGATATGACTGAGCAGCACCACCGGCATCCAGTAGTAGCGAAACGCCTTCACATATCGTTGTATCGTTGCCCAGGTCTATTTCCGGTACGGGAAGCACGGTTACCAGGATGGTATCGGAACCCTGGCAACCATCATTGTCCGTTACTGTCACATAATATCTACCTGAAGTATCCACCTGTAGCGTTGGTGCTACAATCTTATTATTCCACTCTGTCTTCAGGCCGGGATTACCTGCATCAAGCAGGATGGGGGCCGACTGACAAATGCTGGTATCATTGCCTAAGTCCACTTGTGGAATAGCCGCAATAACTGTAATGCTTATCGTATCGCGTACTATACCGCAGTATGCAGGATCTTCAACAGTAACCCTGTATATTCCGGAAGCAGTGACGGGCAAATGATTGGGATCGGACGTTAACAAAGGAAGATAGTTGCCTCCTTCATACCAGCGCACTTTATCTACAGTCCGGCCTGCACTGAGCCACAAGGTATCGGAACCGCATATCGTTGTGTCATTACCCAGGTGTACAGGCGTGGGATAGGGATTGTAGGTAACCGTAACCGTGTCATAGCGGGTACAGCCGTCCTTCACTACCTTTACGTAGTAAGTACCCGACTTCCGGACTATTCTTTGATGGGTTGTGGAAAGGTCATCCCATAAATAGGTAGCTCCTTGCATTTCTCCCGCATTCAATGTATCGGCCCTGTTGCCATCATTACAGCCCGCTATATCTTTGCCCAGGTTAAGTTCAAAGCAGGGAATATCTACTACTGAAAAGTCATGTATTTTTACGGTTTCCTGGCGCGTATTATCATAGACGCCCTCAGATACATAGAAAGCAATACGTACCGTATCTTTATAATTACCGATTTTAATTATAAAGCTGGTATCCTGTAAAGGCGTATTCATAGAAGTCCAGGCGTGGACAATGTTATTTTTTGACCAGGTACGGCCATTGTCTGTAGAAATCACCAATGCCACGGTATCATCCGCTCCGAGTTTTATATTAGTCAATACACTTTGCATCAACATATCAAATTTAATCTGCTTATTGCCGGAGCCCAGGTCTATTGAAGGAGATATCAACCATTCGCCGGCATTATTCTCTAACATATCAAGGAATGTCATTTTATCCTTAATATCCAAAGTCCAGACTTGGGTATTCCATGTTCTGTCCATGGAAGGATAGCCGGAAAAAAATGTCTGCGCACTCCCCAACAGTCCTGTAGCAATAGACCAACATGCAGGCGGAATAATATCAGGATAAGTGGTAAATGTAGTGAAGCCCTCCTTATAAGGCGTAGTGAATACCTGATCACAAGGAACCTTTACCGACCGCATAGGCGTCCAGTTACTCCGGCTTCCATTACCGCAATCGGTACGCAGGTAAACATAATGCATTGTGCCAGGAATTAAACCACTGATATTAGCGCTGTTACTCTTTGTAGTTCCCGTGGATACCAGACCTGTTGCACCGGAGCCCGGGCCACCCGACGTACGGACTTCCCATTGATATTCCGTTACGGGATCACCCAATGAAGGTGCATCCCAATGAATTGTCATACTTGTTGACGACACCAGGGAATATTTTAAAGAAGTAGGGAAATAGCAGGACTGAGGTTCCAAGGTAAAAGTCAGTCCGCTGGACGGAAGATTAAGGCTATTACGAACTGCGAAAGCAGATTGGATAGTGCCTGCGGTGGTAGCGATCCAGGGCGTACCGGCTGCTACGGTACGATTATTATAATCTGTCACTACATCTCCCCGTAACCCTACCTGGCAGTTTTTATTACCCCCATTAGCCTGAACGCTGAAGTCTCCATATACTACATGAATCTTATTGGTAGTTTCCTCCAACTGAATTTGGAAATCAAAATTGCTGGAGCTGGAAACAATCGTGCCATTTTCTGAAAGACGTTGGTATTCAATTATAAACTTCCTGCCGTTGCCACTGCCGGTAACATCCGTAACAATCCGGCCTACGGGCCAGCGGACAACACCGGTAGCGGATGTCAGAGTAGCTTCTGCAGAAAAGGTTATGGTTTTGGCAAGCGTATCAAAAGAAAGCACCGTAGCACCCGCTGGTATTGCTGTGCCAGCTACCGGAAGGCCCGCAGCAAAGCCTTTAAATGATGCTACATTAGTAACAACAGCAGAGCCTTTGGTAAATGTGGCCCCTGTTACAAATACGCCCGACAGGTCCACTGCCATAGCAGCAATTGCCGGATAAAGAGGAGGAAAAGCGTTAGACAAAGGAAAATAACCGGTATAAGCGGCATCACTAAAAGTGATAAAGCCGTTTTCACTGATGTAGCAGGTATCATATACTCTACTATTAAAGCTGAAGGGAAAGGGTAAACGAACCGGCACATTAATATTGTTCAAACCATCAACCCCGGTAATACCGGTGGCTTTCGCTACAATATTTCCACCGGTTAAAGGTTTGTATGTATCTATTTGCTGTGAGAAGCGATAATTGGCAACCTGGGCTGAAGTTACACCCACATCCACCAACAGTAGGGTAAGCAGGAATAATAAAGGAGCTAAGAATCGGCGTTGTACATATCTATACTTCATAATATATGCTTGTTTTGTTTTTACAAAAAGAATGACATAAGATGGTACCAGAAAAATCAATGCAAATTTTATTATTTACCCTGATTCCATCATTAGTAAAAGCCGCAAGAATTATTTCCATCGGAAGCGGCTTTCAAAACTTTTTCTCAAGCCGGATAAAATAGTACATTTACCCTGCTTGTTCATCCGGGCACCTTACAATTTAGAAAAAATGATTTACTTTACCTATGCGGGATCGTCGTTCATTAGCTTAAAACGCACAACGTTATTAACGATTATAATATGCCTGTTAATCAACGTGGCCTACGGGCAAGATAACCAAATATCCATACATTCCAATACACAGATCTCACCTGCCGACACCGGCAGCATTTTAAATATGGTAAGAAAAGCCGATAGCTTAGAAATACCTGCCCCGGATAGTGCTATCTATTGGTACAACCTGGCACTCCGCCTTAGTAAAGAAAAAAACTTTATTGATGGTATCGGTAATTGTCTTCAGGGATTGGGCTCATCGTACCTGAACAAAGGCGAATGGGATAAAGCAACATCTTATTTCCGGGCAGCAATACCTTATTGCCGCAAAGCAATACTTTTTACAGACATGAGTAGCACGGTCTATGGCAATCTCGGCAGTATATCCTATTTCCAGGGTAATTATAAGCGGGCAGCGCTCTATTTCGATAGCTCTCTTAAAGAAGGGGCCCGTAAGGGTATTGACCCGGAAAACCTTTACCTTGCAACCATACGCAACAATTTAGCAGGTGTCTATCTCCAGCTTGACCAACCGCAACTCGCGCTTAAATATGCTCGGAAAGCTACTGCCATAGCCCGCAGAAAAAACTACTCCACCCTGCTGGTACATGCCTTAAGCAACCAGGGAGGAATATACAGTAAACTGAACAACGATGAGCAGGCACTGACGTATCTTAAAGAAAGCCTGAATATCAGCAGAAAGAATAAGTTACGGGACGAAGAACTGATTGCATTAAATATATTGGGCGATGTGATGCTTAAAAAAGAAAAGCCTGTGGAAGCCTTAGCCTATTTGCAGGAAATGGGTAAGCTAACTCCCTCCCCTCCCTATTACCTCTTCATTTTCCAGGGATATGCTTCAGGAAAGGCTTACTTCCTGCTAAAAGATTACGGAAAGGCCGAAGCAGAGCTGGAAAGAGCCCTGGCTGCCGCAGAAATGTACAATATAAATGACAATAAAATAGAGGCCCATAAAGACCTGTCAGAAGTATATGCCCAAAGCGGCAACTATAAACAGGCCTGGCAACAGCGATTAATCTACGAAAACTTAAAAGACAGCCTGCTGAATCGTGAAAAGGCAAGAGACATCAATGAGTTGGAAGTTCGTTTCCGTACTTCGGAAAAAGACAAGGAGCTGGCCGAAAAAAAATTGACGATCATGCATGCGGAAACGCTCAACCGAAAAAAAACAACCTGGATATGGATCAGCTCATTAAGTGCAATAATACTGGCCTTGTCCGTCCTCTTGTTGCGTTACCGGCAGAAAAGCAAAGAAATAAGGCAGATGCAACAAAAGGAGCTGGAGCTGTTACGGGCAACCATGGAAGGAGAAGAAACGGAAAGAATACGGGTGGGAAAAGAATTGCATGACGGTGTAAGCGGCTTTCTTTCCGCTATAAAAATGAACCTGGTCACCCTAAGGATGCAACGGCATGATATTACCGGATCGGATGCATATACCAATGCGCTATTGCTTGCGGATGAAGCTGCGGACGAACTACGCAAAACCGCTCATAACCTGGTGCCTTCCCTCTTGGCTAAAAGTGGACTAAGTGAGGCTATAAGAGGTTTCTGCCGGCGATTGTCTCAACCCGGAGGCATACAGATGCAGGTGCGCATTATGGGAATGCCCCAACGCCTGGATCCGGAAAAGGAACTGGCCATATACCGGATAGCGCAGGAACTGCTGCATAATATCCTGAAACATGCCCAGGCTACACAGGTAATAGTGGCCATCAGCTGGCTGGAAGAAATACTGATGATCAGTATTGAAGATAATGGCGTCGGCATGCTTTTACAGGAGCAGGGCGATGGGCTCGGCATGGACAATATTGCCAAAAGAGTGAAATCTATACATGGGAGTATAGAAACGGACCAGGGTGAAAATGGAGGTACAGCCATTTACCTTTATTTTCCGTTAGCAGGACGGGCATAAATTCTGGTTGGTAAAGACACTAATCAAGGTACGGAATACAATGTCATTAACTTTAGATGTTGGTGAAAACACCCAACATCGGCGGTCGCCGTTGCGGGTGTTTTCACCCGCAACTATACGAAGCCTTAAGTTAATGACATTG
>JBEBVI010000288.1:0-5748 GCA_040392805.1 Taibaiella helva | reverse complement strand
AACAAGAAAAATAACGAGCCCGGGAAAAGGGAAGACCCGAAACATCACCTAAGGAACTTTTATTACCGGATAAAAGTGGTGCTATCGGCACGATCATCCGGGGAAATGCAACAGGTAAACAGTCGGTATCAACCTACAAGATTCTAAAACCTTACAGACTTCTTTACTATTCCCGTATAAAGGTCGAATTATGTACACGATCACCCTGTATAAAACGCAGGAAATAAACACCGGAAGGAAGCGAACTTATGTCCAGCTGAAAAGGAGTAAGTGTTTCCGGGACCAGCCGGCTTATTACTTTATTCCCCAGGCAGTCAAATACGGAGATATGCCGGTAAACGCCGCTTTGCAAAGGAGCCTGCACAAACAGGTATTTCACTGCAGGGTTGGGATACAGAGTCATCTGTGTTTCGTCTGCCGGCCTTGCCTTATTTACCGAAACCTGTTGTACGGGAAGTATGCCCAGGCTTCCTCCGAATATGCCTTCTGCGGATACGTATTCGGCATACAGGTACTTTCCTTCCCTACCCAGTTTCCAGGACGATGTATCCGGTGAAGAAGCATTCTTATAAAACTTCACTGATCCTGTCACTGCTTTAGTCATATCGTCTGCAGCCTCCCTGTTAAGGAAAGTGATCAGCGTCAGATCAGATGCATTACGGATATCGGGAAAATTTCCTTTTATATCATCGACGTCATCCTGTGTGAAGGGAAACCGCACGGTTAAAGGGGTTGCGCCAGCGCCTGCTGTTGTCACTCTCCACCAGCGGTTGATCTCGCTCCATCCTTTTTCGGCATAAGGTGCCTTTACTTCGGCCACGGCCCCGGTTTTATATAAGTCAGAAGTGACTACTTTCACTTCTATACTATCCCCCGGCCCATTAGCATCTTCCGTCCCGATGATCAGCAGCAGCTCATCATCTTCCTCATCCGCCGTATTATTGTCATAGTAATAGTAAGTCCAGTTTCCATCTCCGCACTTCCGGTTGGCCATACGTTCTGTAGCAGGTATATCCAATACTACAGACGGGCTGAAAGAAGACAAGCAGGTGGCCATGCTCATTTTTTCCCGTATAAGATTTCCGGGTAAGGGACCAAAACCTAAAGAAAAATTAACACCTATCGAAGAAAGATGGCAATAACTCATAATGGTACCGCCACGCCCGCCCGGGCTGGGTCCGGGAGCGCAACTACCATCTTCAACAGCCACACAGTTATCAATAGGCCCACCCGGCCAAGTACAGCTTTGAGTATGGCGGGAACCGATATTATGGCCCGTTTCGTGCGTAAATGCATTTACATCCCAGGAATACACCGGGATTTCCGGCACATTGCCCAACACATTGGGGTTTGACATGCCGTAGGGACCGAACCACACCTGGTTTCCCTCCTGGTCCGTACGTAATCCGGGTCGCTGACACAGCACATCCAGCCAGGCCAGGCCTCCCAGTGAAGCCCATCCATTGGGCCGGGCTCCGGTCAGTATGTGTGCGATATCACCGTTAAAGTTGTCTTTGATCTCTGAACCGAAGCGAAACAGCACTTCTGTAGATGAGCCAAAGGTATAGCCATCGGGAACGGTATTGATCACCAGTTCTGAAAGTACGAAGTTGATCTCTTCATTTGCATACAGGGTGGCAGCGGCATTAAAAACAGAGGCTACATACCCGGTCACACTGTTGACATCTCCCGACCGGCGCATATACAGCTGGTAGTCGGCATGCATGGATACCCTCAGAACGGTGCAATTAGAACCTCCTTTCGCTGCAATGGACTGCTGCCCTCCTCCTACTGAGAAAAAATCAAGCATGTCATCCGCTAAAGCACAACCAGGCGGGCGCTGCCCGTTGATGTCTGACTCCCTGAAAAGCACATAACCCGGCATACCCGTACCTGCATTATAATGAGCCAGATTAAAATTACCTGCACTGGTAGTGCTGAGTACTGCGGAAACATTATCGCTCCCGAAGGTAAATGCCGCTATGGATTGTGGGTCGCCGGCCAGGTATCCGCGATAAGTAACAAAGGGAAGAGCTGTGGTCTTTTTCAGTCTTGTGCCCGCTTCATTTTCATACCAGGCAAAATCACCGGAGCAGATCTCATAGCGTTGCAGTACCACCGTTTGCCTGTCGCCGCCCTCAAGAGGAAGTCCGAAAGATATTAAAGCAGGTCTTTCCCGGTATATAGCTACCAGGGCCTGCTCATCTGCTTCCAGGTAAATGGCTTGTGGTACCGCACTCTGCAAAGCAGGTACCGGTTGAAGCAGGTTAACTTCTTTAAAAAGATCATATTCCGTTATGGGCTCTGAAGCCTGCTGATGTATTATGTTCCGGGCAATTCTGTTTTCCCGGGCAGTACTATTATTATACCCGGCAGTGACAAATAAGAAAACAAGAAAAATTAAGGAGATAGTATTCAATAAGCGCATGATGCAAGTATGTTTATCCTGCAAAATATAAAAAAAAGCACAAACATGTCGTATTACGGGCAGGAAAATGCAAAATCTCGTCCCTATCCGACTTGCCAAACAGGGGTAAGCATGATGGGCCGCCTCTGTTTCTATATTGATTTTACTTCACGCAGCCTTGTTCCTGTTGTGCACACTATATTATTCTACAACCTGGGGAGCTATTTCAAATGACGATGTGGAAATGGCAGCGCCAGTGCTGGAAAGGGAGGTTTCATCCATCCGCGAAATGCCGGGGCAGGAAGACCCTCCGGCGGAATTACGGAGCGAATAAGAGCTTGTTACCGTATTGTATGTCCGTTCGCGGAAATAGATATCGGGATGGCTGAATCTTACATATAAACTATCACCGTATTTATAGGTCACTTTAAATTCCAGCGAGGTATCAGTCAGTTGCAGTGACTGCTCCTGCCGGTCGGCATCTAAATAAATAAGATAAACAGGCCTGTCCGGATCGATTTCGGAATAACTCAGCTTATACTGAAACTCATACCGGCAATCAGAACGGTCATTGGGATCGGGGTCTTTAGAAGATTTGTTGCAGGCGGAAAAAAGCAATACTGCAGCGGCCAGCAAAAGGATGATTCTGTTCATAATGGTTATTATTGAATGGTTAAAAATTGGTTTAATTATCGGAACCAGCCGGCAAACTGTAGATCGTATAAACTATTTACAGGCGAACGTTATAAATATATAATAAATCCAAAAATACAGCTTTTTGCTAAACAATGCCGTACCGGAGAAGATTTTACGACCAGGAGAGAACAATATGTATCTATCCTATTACCTGTTTTGTCTTTATGGGCAGGCAGTGATAATACCGCCCACAGTACACAAAAAAACCTTTGCCTCGTTGCGCTCCATTGCCCCGTTGTGAGCCTCAAACAGGGCTGTAAAAACAAAAAGGACTGTCACCTCAGCATGGACAGTCCCTTTATATTTTTTACGATTAAAACCTGTTGCTTATGCCACACCAAATTCTTTACGGATAACATTCAGACAGCTTCCGGCCTTGAACCACTCGATCTGCTGTTGGTTATACGTATGATTCACAATGATCTCATCCTGCGAACCGTCTTTATGATGTGCAACCACTTTCAAAGGTACACCCGGAGTAAATTCGGTCAGGCCGACAACATCGAATATATCATCTTCCTGGATCTTATCGTAATCATTGCTGTCAGCAAAGGTCAAGGCAAGCATTCCCTGTTTCTTCAGGTTAGTCTCGTGGATACGTGCAAAAGATTTCACCAGTACCACACGAACACCAAGGTGGCGCGGCTCCATAGCGGCGTGCTCACGGCTTGATCCCTCGCCATAGTTCTCATCGCCGATCACGATCGATCCGATACCATGTGCTTTGTAATCACGCTGTACATCCGGAACGGCACCATATTCGCCTGTCAGCTGGTTCTTTACGCTATTGGTTTTCTCGTTAAAGAAATTAGTAGCGCCGATCAACATATTGTTGGAAATATTATCAAGGTGACCTCTGAATTTCAACCATGGCCCCGCCATAGAAATATGGTCGGTTGTACATTTTCCTTTTGCTTTGATCAGCAACCTCAATCCCCTGAGGTCTGTATCTTCCCACGCGGGGAAAGCTGTTAATAGCTGAAGGCGCTGAGATTCGGGAGAAACAACCACCTCTATACCGCTTCCATCTGCAGCAGGTTGCTGATAGCCCGGATCATCTACGGCAAAACCGTTAGGCGGCAGCTCAAAGCCTTTAGGCGGATCGAGCTTAACGGATTCTCCGTTTTCGTTGATCAGCGTATCGGTAAGCGGGTTAAAAGTTAAATCGCCCGCAATAGCCAGTGCGGTAACAATTTCGGGAGAACCTACAAAGGCAAATGTATTGGGGTTGCCATCCTGACGGGCTGCAAAGTTCCTGTTGAAAGAGTGGATAATCGTATTTTTTTCCTTTTTCTCTGCACCTTCCCTTGCCCACATACCGATACAGGGCCCGCAGGCATTGGCAAATACGGTACCGCCTATTTTCTCAAAGGTATCAATATATCCGTCGCGTTCTATGGTAAACCTTACCTGCTCACTACCCGGTGTAATGGTATAGCCTGCTTTGGCTTTCAGTTTTTTCTCCACAGCCTGCTCTGCCAGGTTGGCCGCACGGCTGATATCCTCGTAAGAAGAGTTGGTGCAGGAACCGATCAAACCTACTTCTACATTGGTAGGCCATCCGTTCGCCGCAGCCGCAGCTTTCATTTTTGAGATCGGCGTAGCCAGGTCAGGCGTAAACGGCCCGTTGATATAAGGCTCCAGCGTAGCCAGATCCAGCTCCAGCACCTGGTCGAAGTAAACGGAAGGGTCCGCATATACTTCCGGGTCACCGGTAAGGTGTTCTTTAATACCATTAGCCAGGTCGGCTATTTCCGCACGGTTAGTAGCACGCAGATAGCGCTCCATCGACTCGTCGTAGCCGAATGTAGAAGTAGTTGCCCCTATTTCCGCACCCATATTTCCTATAGTTCCTTTACCGGTACAGCTAATGCTTCTGGCGCCTTCACCGAAATATTCCACTATGGCACCGGTTCCACCTTTTACAGTAAGCTGTCCGGCTACCCATAAAATGATATCTTTAGGCGTTGCCCATCCGTTCAGTTTACCTTTAAGATGCACACCTATCAGCTTGGGCATTTTCAGTTCCCAGGGTAAGCCTGCCATTACATCACAGGCATCTGCGCCACCCACACCAATAGCAATCATGCCCAGGCCACCGGCATTCGGCGTATGAGAATCGGTACCGATCATCATTCCACCCGGGAAAGCATAGTTCTCGAGGACAACCTGGTGAATGATACCTGCCCCGGCTTTCCAGAATCCAAGACCGTAACGGTTAGAAACCGAAGATAAAAAATCGTACACTTCTTTATTAGAATCTATGGCTACCGCAAGATCTTTATCCGCTTCCACCTTAGCTTGTATCAGGTGGTCGCAATGTACGGTAGAAGGTACGGCCACCTTATCCCTACCGCAGGTCATAAATTGTAATAATGCCATCTGCGCGGTTGCATCCTGCATCGCCACCCTGTCCGGGCGAAAGTCTACGTAATCTTTTCCCCTTTCATAAGCGCCGGTAGCGGGTTTATCCAAATGCGCATAAAGAATTTTCTCGGTAAGTGTTAAAGGGCGACCCAGCAACTGACGGGCAGCTTCTACCTTACCGGGCATTTCCGCATACACTTTTTTAATAAGATCTAAATCGAAAGCCATTTTCTGTATATTATATTAAGTAAAAATTTAAAAGTCAAAAGTCAAAAATT
>JBEBVI010000287.1:0-5777 GCA_040392805.1 Taibaiella helva | reverse complement strand
TCATGCCGACCGGAGTGGAGGCATCTCCCAAGCTTAGAAATGGGGAAGTTATTTTGACACCGTTACTTATTGTATTTTTACGATATTTATCTGCGTAAATCAGCGAAATTCGCGGGCTATAAATCGAACCCGCTCTAATATCGCTTTCTGGTTTGAGCTACTTTTTATTTTTTAGGTAATTGATCAGCACTTTTTTAAACTCGCTTTCGGCTTTATACATCGATGCCAGTTGCTCGGCGGAGACGATTTTAAGAAAATCATCTTTATATCTTCCCTTTATCTCTACCATCTTCTGCTCAATGCGCTGACGCTCTTCCACCTGGAAGGTGCTGTTGGGATTACTTTCGAGATCTTTTATTGCAAAGCGGTGCACCAGCAGCTCATCTGAATATTTGTTATATAAAGGTATAAACTGCTGAAGCTGGCCGGGCGTAAGCTTCATCTGTTTACTTACAAATTCTATCTTCAGCTCGCGTATCTGTTCGTCTCTTTTATGAACCTTTTTCTGTCCGTAAACGCCGGTCATGATCAGAAAAAAGAACAGAGCTGCAATAATTGACTTATGAAACATTTCTTTGTATTTTATCAAAATCCTTTTACCAGGCTTCATTTTTAAGATAATCATCTAATTGTCCTGAAGAAAGGCTGTTCAAAGATTTAATCTGTCCGTTGGAGCGGATATCAACAATATTTACATCCAGGCTGTTGATGTCTTCTTCGTCGAGATTATTGCTGAGCCACTCTTTTATTTTGGCATCAGGGATCCGGGCTAAAGCTTCTTCGAAGCCGCCGGTTTTATTTAAGGATTGATTTTCAATGAAGAAGTGCCAGCCACCTATAGAAAATATGAACAGCACGGATGCAGCGGCCATCCATCTTGCCCATTTGATACTTTTTAAAGACTGGAATTCTAATACTCTTTTTTTATTGCTCTTTGTTGTCAGGTAATCACTGTGGCGGGTATCCCCGAAATATCCGTCAGGAACAGAAAAAGGTTGTTCTTTTCTTAGCTCAGCCAGCAGTGGAGACAATTGCCCGATCTCAGTAACAGCATCGGCAGGGACCTCTTCAGATTCTGATGCCCCTTTAATGATTTTCAAAAGGTTTGAGCAGAAGTTTTCAAAGTAATTTAAAGGTACCCGGTAAGGGGTCGTTTTAAGCTGATCGGTCCAGGGCAAGGTATTATGATGGACCACGACGTCCATTTCCCTGATTTTATCCATCAGCTTACCGGGAAAATCAAAAAAATAACCGACCGGTACTGCCAGGGTATCCTCTTCTACCCGGGGCAAAACCGGCGGTGTTGCGGATGCAAGCCTGATATTTTCAACAACCTGCTCCGGAAAAGAAATAAAGTAATCTTCCGGAACCTGGAAAAGGGTAGTGCCCTTATCCATTTTGCTTAAAGAGTTGAATTCTGTTAATATTTCATCCCGGATATTCATAATAGCCCTTTAGACGTATATGGACAATACAAGTTTAATCTCTTTTTAAAAATTCCTCCACCTTCTTAACGGCATGGTGGTATGATGCTTTAAGGGCTCCGGTAGACGTTTCCAGCACTTTGGACATTTCCTCGTAGGGCATCTCATCATAATACCTCAACAGGAATACGGTTCTTTGCTTATCGGGTAGGGTAGCAATAGCCTGCTGCAGCTTCCATTCCAGCTTATTGGCATCAAATCCAAGTTCGGCATGCAGCTTATTAGCCAGTCCCGATTCATGGTCGGACAGGGAGAGCGCGGATTTTCTTTTTTCTTTCTCTAAGAAAGTGAGCGTTTCATTTGTGGCGATCCGGTATAGCCAGGTAAATAAATTGGCTTCTTCCCGGAAATTATCAAGATAATTCCAGACTTTAATGAATACGTTTTGCAAGACATCGTTGGCATCCTCGTGGTTGATCACCATACGCCTGATATGCCAGTATAGCTTTTCCTGGTATTTGCGAACAATAGCGGTAAATGCCTTTTCGCGTGTCGCTTCATTTCTAAAGGCATTTAATAGTTCTTTGTCTTCTTCAGGCAGAAAAGGCTGTGCCATAATGATTTTTTCTGTTGATAACAGCCGTAAAAATAGCGAATAGAACGCACAGTTGTATAAATTATATCAATATTGATTTTTTTTAGAATAGATAAGCCCCTCTATGTAAAATCATTTGTCTATGCTCTTTGGTCGGTGTACTTTTGCGTATGGCAGAAAAAGATTCATCTTGTCGTATTGTATTTTTCGGGACACCGGATTTTGCAGTTGCTTCCCTGAGAGCTTTGGTGGAAAATAATTTTAATGTGGTAGCTGTTGTTACTGCTCCCGATAAGCCGGCAGGGCGGGGAATGCAGTTACGTAGCTCGGCAGTAAAAGTTTATGCAGAAGAAAAAGATATTCCCGTATTACAGCCTGAAAAGCTCAGAAATGCATCGTTCATAGAAGAATTGAAGTCCCTGCGCCCGGACCTGCAGGTGGTGGTGGCTTTCAGAATGCTTCCCGAACAGGTCTGGAATATGCCGCCCATGGGCACGATCAATGTGCACGGATCGTTACTGCCTGACTACAGGGGGGCGGCGCCGATCAACTGGGCTATTATAAACGGAGAGAAAAAGACCGGGGTAACCACATTTAAGCTGAAGCATGAGATAGATACCGGCGATATCCTCCTTCAGAAAGAAACGGATATCCTACCGGATGATGATTTCGGAACGGTGTATGAACGCCTGATGAATATGGGGGCTGAGCTGCTTGTAGATACGATAAGCCGATTGGAAACTGGAACACTGAAGCCGCACCCGCAACGCGTTCCCGGCGAACCGAAACATGCCCCCAAAATTTATAAGGAAGATGGGCTGATCGACTGGAGACGACCGGCAGAGCATATATTTAATCAGATAAGGGGCCTTGCTCCTTATCCTGCAGCCTATACTTATTTTAATGGAAAACAGCTCAAGGTGTTTAAGTCTGATTTCCAGGTAGAGGCGCATCAGTCCGAACCGGGAACGTACGATTCTGATGGAAAAACTTATTTACGGTTTGCGGCGGCTGATGGCTGGGTGCTATGCAAAGAAGTGCAGCTGGAGGGAAAGCGAAAAATGATGGTTGCTGATTTTATCAGAGGGATGAGAGGGGTAGGTCAAAAGTAAAACAGGTCCGGCTGTTTCCTGCAAGGGCGCGAAGATTGGCGTTACCCGCTATGTGTGTTCCGGGTAAGTACGGCAGGGTCTGAACGATGTTGCAACAACATGGCTAAGGAATACCAAAGCACTGTTTAAGATACTTCTGTGGCCTAATAAAAGTATGATGGACTATACATCCTACAGAAATAAAATACAAATAAAAATTGTGGGGCTGCCTGAGAAGCGATCGTCATAACCAATAAAAAGCGGTGTAGCCGAGATATCTCCTCAACCCTTTGTTGGCACTTATGCTTCACAGCCCGGGAGATTTTGCTGCGACCGGATGGTGTTTGGGGGCTTTTAGGCAGCCTCATAAAAGTGTAAGTGCAGGAGTAAGCCCTCCCGGCATTTGACCGATCTGCTTTATAGGTCTCAGATCGTTAACGCTCCTGGAAACGCTGTTCAGCCACTTTTGTATACAACTCTTCGTACATAGGTACGATACGGTTGATGGAAAAATGCCCGGCATGTTCGAGCGCATTATTTTTAAACTCCTGTAATATATCTCCATGCGCTAATATCTCCATAGCATATGTGGCCATACTGTCCACATCACCCACGTCAGCTAAGAAGCCCGTTTTTCCATGCAGGTTGATCTCGGGTAATCCTCCTGCGTTGGATGAAATTACAGGAACACCGCAGGCCATAGCTTCCAGCGCCGCAAGGCCGAAGCTCTCGTATTGGGAAGGGAGCAGGAACAGGTCGGCAATATTGAGTATTTCTTCCATCTGGTCCTGTTTGCCCAGGAACCGTACATCGTTGGTAATGCCCAGCTTCCGGCAAAGATCTTCTGCGGATTGTCGCTCCGGCCCGTCGCCGATCATCAGCAGCTTGGAAGGAATATGGCCGTGCACTTTCTGGAAAACCGCGAGCACATCTTCCACTCTTTTTACCTTCCTGAAGTTAGACACATGGGCAATGATACGTTCTCCGTTGGGAGCAAGCATCTTTTTGAAATGATCTTTGTTGGACAGGTGAAAGCGGCTGGCGTCCACAAAGTTGGGGATCACGATGATATCTTTATCAATAGGGAAGGATCTGTACGTTTCCTTTTTCAGATTCTCGGATACGGCAGTGATGGCATCCGACTCGTTAATGGAGAAAGTGACCACGCAACCATAGGTGGAATCCTTGCCTACAAGTGTGATATCCGTACCGTGTAATGTGGTAATAAACGGAATATCTTTTCCCTGTTTTTTAAGCATCTGCCGGGCAAAGTAAGCCGATGAAGCATGCGGAATGGCATAATGGACATGTAAAAGATCCAGGTCATGGTGGTTGATCACATTTACCAGGGTACTGGCCAATGCCGTTTCGTAAGGAGGAAAATCGAATAAAGGGTATTTGGGTACGATGACCTCATGGTAGTATATATTGGGACGAAAGACATTAAGCCGTACGGGTTGCTGGTAGGTAATGAAATGAATTTCATGCCCTTTATCTGCAAGCGCCAGTCCCAGTTCCGTAGCCAGCACACCGCTGCCGCCAAAAGTAGGATAGCATATAATTCCTATCTTCATAAGTATGATAAAATGCATGCAAAGGTATGAAATAAAAAAGCCCGTCTGAATAGATGGACTTTATATCATTATCAAATAACACAGCTGCTTAAGCTTTCCCGGAGCGTTTGTGATAACACAGGTCTTTAATTTACAGTATCAGCAAATGAACTATTCTTCGTACACAAACGCCCCGTTCTGGCTTAAGAGCCTTATTCTTTCCGGTATCCGATCCGGATGTAATTTTCTATAAATGCTCTTTTTACCTGGTACTAACCAGCTAAAAGTGCCTGCTATCGGAAAAATCTGCTAAATTTGACCAACCTACAGCTTGCTCCGTAAAAATTCAATAAAAAAATAAAGAATGGCATCAGCCGCGCTCATCAGAAAGCTTGAAAATACTATTGAGAACATTCCTGATTTTCCTATTGCGGGCATCCTGTTTAAGGATATCTGCCCGGTCTTTCAGCAACCGGAACTGTATGAAGAAGTGATTGCAGATCTGGCCGGTTTCAGTCGTGGAAAAGTGGATGCAGTTTGCGGAATCGAAAGCCGGGGTTATCTTTTCGGGATTGCCGTTGCGGTTGCCCTGGGCGTTCCCTTTGTTCTGATCCGGAAAGCAGGAAAGCTTCCGCCACCTTTTATCGGAGAAACATATGACCTGGAATATGGCTCCGCCCGGATCGAAATGAAAACCGGCCATTTGAAGCCCGGTCATAAGGTCTTGATTCACGATGACCTGCTTGCAACGGGCGGCACAACAGAGGCAGCCGCAAAATTAGTTTCCAGGCAAGGTGCGGTTCCGGTGCAGTTCAGCTTTTTGATTCATCTGGAAGATTTGAAAGGCGAAAAAAGATTGAAAAAATTTGATGCAGAGGTGTATTCGATTCTGCGATATTGATTTCGTATCCGTTGCCAAAACACTTAACTTAACAGGTCTGTTCAATCTTTATTTCCAGATCTGAGGGGAATGGGGCCATTCTGGGTACTTACACCCTTTTGTGTTGAACAGCTAATACGATAGTGAATATATAAATAGACCGATATTTTTCATATTATTTTTTTTGTTTTACATTTGGTATATAATATTAATCATTATGTCATACGCTTTGTA
>JBEBVI010000286.1:0-5804 GCA_040392805.1 Taibaiella helva | reverse complement strand
AAAAAGACAGGTATAAATAACTCCGGGGTCATCAGAATTGAACGAAATGCTTTTAATTTGTTTATTGTAGTATAATATTGTGAGATATGCCTTGTACAGATATTGCAATTCAAAAATATTTGAATATACGTTTTTTCATTTTTATGCTGTCCCTTACCTTGTTTATACAAGGCGCCTTGCATGGGCAGGGTATAGACAGAAGTGTGGTTAAAATTTCCGTTATCAAACAGGAATACGACTATAGTCAGCCCTGGCAAAAATCGAGGCAGTCCAGGTCTTCAGGCTCCGGCTGTATTATCGACAGCAACAGGATCCTTACCTGTGCGCACGTAGTGGAGTTCGGTGAATTTATTGAAGTAAAAAAGAATAAAGAAGCCAAACGGTATACAGCGCGGATTGAATACATAGCTCCGGAGTACGATCTGGCTATTCTGAAAGTTGACGATGAGAACTTCTTTAACAAGACGCAGCCGATAACTATACGTGACCTGCCTAATACAGGCGACCGGGTAACCGTATACGGCTTTCCTACCGGGGGCAATGACCTGAGCGTCACTTCCGGGATCGTTTCCCGGATCGAGAACACAGATTACACCTACGATAACTACAACGACCTGGCCGTACAGATAGATGCAGCCATCAACCCGGGCAATAGCGGGGGACCGGTAATAATGGATACATTGCTGGCCGGTGTAGCTTTCCAGGGACGCCCTTCCGGCCAGAATATAGGCTATATGATCCCAACCACTGTAATAAAAGCACTGCTGAAAGATATTGCAGACGAGGTATATGACGGCCCTGTGCCTGTATGGCTGAAATGGCAGAATATGGAAAACCAGTACCTGAGAAGATGTTACGGCCTGAATGATACGGTCACCGGGGTATTGGTCAATAAAGTACATCATTGCTCGGCGCTGTCCGGTGCAGTGCTGCCCGATGATATACTGTTGGCTATCGATAGTATGGAAATCCAGAATGACGGCTCCGTATACCTGAACAATAACGTAAAAACAACTTTTGAAACTATAATTAAAAACAAGCATGTATTTGACACGGTGGAAATAAGATTATTCCGCGAAAGCAGGGACACTACTATAAGTCTGCCTCTTCTTTATACAAAGAGCAAAGACTTGCTGATGCGCAAAGTGGACCTGGATCCCCGCTACTATATACAGGACGGCTTTGTATTTATGGTGCCTTCTTATTATTACTTCCAGAATGAATCTTACTGGCAATATTCTTCTCCTTTGCTCAGCTATTATTATTATAGTAAGGTGCTTAATACACCCGAGAACGAAGAGCTGGTCATTATATCTTCCGTATTACCTGACAAATCGAACATAGGCTATCATGATGTAAAAAATAAAATTGTGAAATCAATAAATACTTACCCTATCCGCAACTTTAACGACCTTATACGGGCTTTTGAAAGGCCTTCGGATTTTTATATTATTGAAGACATTGACGGTAATAAATATGTTATTGACGGAATGAACCTTGATGAGCATAACCAGGAAATATTCAGAAAATACGGCATACTCCAGCAGATGCGCAATTGATGTTTTATTCTGCTGTCTAAATCATAAAGATTCCGAACAAAATGTTGAAACAATCAAAAAACCAAGTTAATTAGTTAAGTAGCGGTTAATAAGTTAACGTTTCTTTGGTAGGAAAAAACACTTTCAATCTGTTACTTTGTGCTGTCTCGTGATAACAACAATCACTCATGACTTTTAAAAAGTAACACCCAACACAGGGATATTAAAAAACAACAAATAATAGCATTAAACTAAAATTTGTTTGAGCACGATAAGCGTTTGTTACTTTTCCCGATTGTGTCAGAACACTAAAAATTGTTTGTATTATGAAAAAGAAGTTTTTGTCAATGGCTGTATTAAGCCTTTTCGCGCTGGGTGTTGTTCATGCACAAGATCAGGATAAGAACAGGAAAGACGAGCAAAAGAAAGAACAACCTGTAGAGCTGAGAACAGACGATCAGAACCAAAATCCTGATCAAACACAGCAAAAGCTGAGTGACGAAGAGCAACAACCACAGGACGACACCAATACACAGTTTGATCCTAATCAGCAGCCTGTGCAGGAGCAACAACCGGAAGACACTTCTGCTCCGAGATAATTGCTCAGAAGGTTAGTTTTAAACCGGACATAGTGATGCATTTCATAATAATAATGTGTGTATCAGAAAAAACAAATGTTTATTTCCGGTCTTAAATCAGGTTAGGGTATCCCGCAACATTGGGATACCCTAATTGTTTTATAACCGGATTGTTGAAAAAATACAGTTGGAATATTCTGGACTTGCACCTACGTCAGTTCCTGGAAAAATAAGGCTTTTAATTCCCCTGCATCTGCCGGTTTCATTTTCCCGGCTAAGATAAGGCGTAGCTGCCGCCGGCGTAAAGCACCCTTAAATTTTTCAATTTCATCATCCGTTTCCGGTATCAGCTCCGGTACCGTATAAGGTTTTCCATTGGCGCCTAAAGAAACGAAGGTAAAATAAGCCTCATTGGAAAGGTATTTATGCCTGGCCCGCAAATCTTCACCCCAAACCCGCAAATGTATCTCCATAGAGCTGTTGAACGAACGTGTGACTTTTGACTCAATAGTCACAACATCTCCAAGCTTAACCGGGTTGGTAAAGGAAATATTGTCTACCGAAGCCGTCACCGCAACGGTATTGCAATGTTTCTGTGCAGCAATACCTGCGGCTATGTCCATCCAATACATAAGTTTGCCACCCATAAGATTAGCCAGAGTATTGGTCTCACTGGGCAGTACCAATTCGCTCATCGTAGTAAATGATTCGCTTGCCGGTTTCGCATTTCTTTTCATCTATATTATAATTTATTTCGCTTGTCTATTAAAAAAACAGGATATGCTCCGGGGGATTTATTATTTTTTACTTGTTGTTGTATAAGCTTCCTTCAGGTAGAACGGCTCCGAGTAAGCCAGGTCATCAAACAGGCCTTTGTCGTACCTGACCTCTGCGAGCTCAAGCCAACAGGATACATCCACATAATGGTTCGGAAGAATTCGGGTCACCTGCGAAGCATTTAATTCCTCCACATCAGTTACCAGGTGGGCTCCGGACAAAAGTTTTTCCAGCATGTTATGGGTGACATGCTGCGGAGTATGTATTTCGCTCAGGTCATTACCGTAGGCAGCAAAAAAATACTCCTCCGCCCTTGCTTTCAGGACAATATCCGTAATGGCCGTCGACCTATATTCTGCCGCCAGCAACTGCATCCTATTGAACAGCATAAGAGGCTTCTCCAAAGCATAAGCCAATCCCTTGGCTGTGCTCAGTCCCACCCGCAAGCCGGTGTAAGAGCCCGGGCCGGCGCATACGCAAAAGGCATCCACATCAGCCGGGCGGCTACCAGCCACCTGCAAGACTTCCATTATCATCGGGGAAAGTGACGCCGCCTGTTCCCGGCTGTTTTCATTGCGGGATAATCCGGCGATACGGCTGTTGATAGAATAAGCCACTGTAGTGGTATTTGCCGAAGTATCTATGTATAGTAGTCGGGGCATCTCAAAAAATAAGAAAGCAAAAGTATTACATTTGCTTCATGGAAAAACAAATCATCAATACTTCGTCAGCTCCCGCTCCCATCGGGCCATATAACCAGGCCGTTCGTGCCAACGGATTTTTATTTGTATCGGGGCAAATCCCACTTGATGTGGTTTCGGGCCGGATTGTCGATACCGGTATTCAGGATGAAACCGAAAAAGTGATGCAAAATATTGCCGCCATACTGGAAGAAGCGGGTCTGAATTTCGACAATGTGGTAAAAAGCACTATTTTTCTTACCGACATGAACCAGTTCGCTGAGGTTAACGAGGTATATGGCCGGTATTTTGGCCAGACAGCTCCTGCCAGGGAAACGGTACAGGTAGCGGCTCTACCCCGCTCCGTGCATGTTGAAATTTCTGTAATTGCTGTTGTAAATGACTAAATGCATGCGACAAGGTTCATTATAAAGTCACACAGGCATACAACCAATGACGATTTGACACCTCTTTATTTTGGATTGATATTTGTTGCCTTTTGAAAGAACGAAAGGAAATTTATGTAATTTACCAGCAAAATATATTAACTAATGGATCACAACGAGTTTCGCAAATACGCGATTAAACATAAAAGGATCAGCAGCAGCACCTTTGACAGCTACACTGCACACGTCAACAATTTGCCGACCGCGCTTACCCCCTACATTATAGAGGAGCGCCCCCTGAATGTGGCCTCAATGGACGTGTTCAGCAGGCTGATGATGGACCGCATCATTTTCCTGGGCGAGCCTATAAATGATTACGTAGCCAATATCGTAACGGCGCAGTTGCTGTTCATGGAAAGCACTGACCGTACAAGAGACGTACAGATGTATATCAACAGTCCGGGTGGTAGCGTGTATGCAGGCCTGGGCGTATACGACACTATGCAGATCGTAAACCCGGATATAGCTACTATATGTACGGGCATTGCCGCCAGCATGGCCACCGTCCTGATGTGCGCCGGAACGAAAGGAAAACGCACAGCATTACGCCACAGCAGGATCATGATGCACCAGCCCAGCAGTGCAATCGGCGGACAGGCTACAGATATTACCATTACCGTAAAGGAAATTCAAAGAGTGAAACGGGATTTGTATTCCATTATTGCCGAACATACCGGGCAAACGGAAGAGCGGGTAGCCAAAGACAGTGACCGCGACTTCTGGATGTCGGCAGATGAAGCTATGGAATATGGTATCGTTGACGAAGTGCTCCGGAGCAATCCAAAGAAAAGCAAAAAATAATATTACCTGTTACTCCGGCCATCATACAGGCTAACAGGCGGTAATAAAACATAGAATTAATTAAAATAGCTATTTATGAATCAACATAATATTGCCCGGCTTTTACTTTCGGGCCAATCAAATGACGAGGATGAAGAGGATGATGAAGAGCGTGCCGTTGTAGATAAGCCCGTACCAGGGAGTAAAGCTTCCAAAAAAATGGAAGAATTATTCTTCAAAAACCGTACGGTTTATCTCTGGGGACCGGTAGAAGATAAATCTGCCAAAGATGTAGTAAACAAGCTGCTGTTGCTTGACGCGGATAAACCAGGTAAGGAAATAAAATTTTACATCAACAGCCCCGGAGGTGTGGTTACAAGCGGCTTTGTCATTTACGATGTAATGAAAATGATCCAGTCGCCGGTGTCCACGATCTGTATGGGCCTGGCGGCCAGCATGGGATCTATATTACTATCCGGCGGCGAAAAAGGTAAACGGTTTATTTTTCCTCATGGCGAGGTAATGATACATCAGCCCAGCCTTGGCGGATACTTCCAGGGCGTATCAGCCGATCTTGAAATCCATGCGAAGCAAATTCAGAAAACCAAAGAATTGAGCGCGCGCATCCTGTCTGAGAACTGCGGCCAGCCATACGATAAAGTTTTGCTGGACCTGGAGCGGGACTACTGGATGGATGCACAGGAAGCCATTACATATGGTATCGTTGATGGCATTATTACAAAACTATAATTCCTGAAAAATATAATGCAAAATCCCGTGCAGGAAAATGGTTCCAGGCACGGGATTTGCATTTATATCCTATTGATTTAGTGAACAGCCCGGATTTTGCTCGCCGAGTAGGTAAGCGGGAGTTTTACCCGCAAGCCTCTCACAGAACCGTATAGTTATTATCTCGCCTGTGGCGAACATTGTCAAAGGCAATAAAATAAGGTTGCGGAACTACAAATTCTGCAGAGCAGAAATACGTATAAAGTAAATTGGTAG
>JBEBVI010000285.1:0-5806 GCA_040392805.1 Taibaiella helva | reverse complement strand
AAGAAAAAACTTATAGTAGTAATAATAGTGTCTACTTTTTTTAGGACGTGACAAACTTTCAACTTTTAAACAGTTACAGCTTATGACGTTGCCTCGTTGCGCTCCCTTCGCGTCCGTTGCGAGAAATCCATTTTAAATTTTGACTTACCTTCCCTACACCTCATTACAAAAACGGATCATCTTTAATGCCGTGATCATTGCCTCCTCACCCTTATGGCCGTGCGCACCACCTAAACGCTCCCAGGCCTGCTCTTCATTATCCAAAGTAAGCACACCGAAAATAACCGGTACGGGAAGCTGCAGATTCAGCCGGGTCAAACCTTCAGTGACCGCTTTACATACATATTCAAAATGAGGCGTACCACCCTTGATCACAGCACCAAACGCAATAATAGCCTCCGGCGCATCCGACATATTTTTCTGGTTATCCCAAAGCGCCTTACAGGCATAAGGAAGCTCAAAGCTGCCGGGTACATACAGCTCCCGTGTAATTACTGCTCCCGTTGCCTTTGCTATCCTTCTGGCCCCCGCTATCTGCTCCCTCACAATATGCTCATTCCACTCCGTAGCAATAATAGCCACCCGGGCCTCCTCTAAATGTCCAAGTGAAGCTATATCCAATAATGTCCCACTATCCGAAGATTGCGCCATTCCAAACAATTTTAAAAACTATCTCAAAAAAACCAAATCCCCAAAATCGAAAAGTCTTAACATCTAAAAGTCCTAAAATCTTAAAATTCCCCCAACAAAACCCCATGAAGCCCCACTACCTGTTCTATCAGCGACTCCGTTTCATCATTCCTTATAACATAATCACACCTTGACATTTTTTCCTCTTCGTTCATCTGCTTTGCCATCCGTGCCCGCACCTCCGTTTCTGTAATGCCGTCCCGCTGTTGCACCCGCTCTATTCTGATCTTCTCCGGGGCATAAACACCTACCATCTTATCCATTTCCTTATAGCTGCCACTCTCAAAAAAGATGGCCGCCTCTTTAACCGTATAAGGAGCCGATTGTTTAGCTGCCCAGTCATTACCATAGGCGATCACTGCCGGGTGTACAATGCCGTTAAGCCGTTCCAGCAATTTCCTATCGTTAAAAACCACAGAAGCTAAAAAAGGCCGGTTAAGCCGACCTTCCTTATAAGCATCTTGCCCGAATACATCAATTATACGCTTACGCAATGCAGCATCGTGCTCCATCAGATATTTAGCAGCATCGTCGGCCCGGAAGACCGGCACACCCAATATCTCAAACAACGAAGCAACCAGACTCTTCCCGGAACCGATACCACCTGTCAAACCCACTCTCATCATATTATGGATATTTTCGGTACCTCAGGCCGGATTACTTAATTACCGTTGCAGAAGAAGCTTGTGCATTTTTCTTCTGGTAGGCCATCGTTAATTCCATAGAAATCGACTGGCGTTCAATAATAATTGTTGTATTGCGGTCTATTTCAATAGAAACAGTACCATCCTCGTTGGTGCGCACTATCCTTCCATGAATACCTGAGGTGGTCACTATACGGTCACCCACATTCATGCTTTCCGTAAATTTTTTCTGCTCTTTAGCTCTTTTTTGCTGGGGACGAATCATAAAAAAATACATTACCACGATCATACCTACCAACATAATAGGCATCATCGCACCCCCACCCGGCTGAGCCTGAAGCATAATACTTTCAAAACTTGTTGTCATCTGTTAAAACTATTTTTTTGCTGAGCGGCAAATGTACTGATAAAATTTTTATACCCTCTGATAAATTCCGGCAAATTAGCGCTATACAAGTCGTGAAATAACATATTATGCCCTTGATATGATCGGTGCATTGTGTTTCTCAAATCACAACGCTCTTTTCCCTTTGAGAAGCTAATACTGAAGGCGCTATACAAAGTATATAAATTTTCAAAACATGATTTTTAAATTAAATGCTCGTCTTTTTGTACTTTTGGCAGCCTTAAAAAATATTGTACACACAAAATATACTTATATTACCCCTTCTATTTTAAAACTATTGACCGGTGCGTTTAAAATCCTTAGAAATAAAAGGCTTTAAATCCTTTGCGGATAAAACCCATATCCTGCTCGACAATCCTATTACCGGGATCGTCGGACCTAATGGCTGTGGTAAATCCAATATTATTGACGCCATAAGATGGGTGATCGGAGAGCATAAAATAAAATCCTTACGGTCGGACAATCTCGAAGACCTGGTATTCAACGGCTCCAAAAGCCGTTCGCCATCCGGCATGGCCGAAGTTTCTCTTACATTTGAAAACACCCGCAATCTTTTACCTACGGAATTTACTACGGTAACGATTACCCGGAAATTCTACAAAAGCGGGGAAAGCGAATACCGGCTGAATGACGTAGCCTGCCGGCTGAAAGATATACACAATCTCTTCCTCGATACCGGAGTGAGCAACGACTCCTATGCTATTATCGAGCTGGGCATGGTGGATGACATTATCAAAGACAAGGACGGCAGCAGGCGAAGAATGCTCGAGCAGGCAGCAGGTATATCCATCTACAAAACCAGGAAAAAGGAAGCCAAGCAAAAATTAGACGCCACATTACAGGATATAGCACGTATAGAGGACCTCCTTTTTGAAATAGGTAACAACCTGAGAACTCTGGAAAGCCAGGCCAGGAAAGCCGAGCGCTTCTTCCAGATCAAAAATGAATATAAAGAAGTCAGCATCGAACTGGCCAAAGCATCTCTCGAAGAGTTTAATGAAAAATACCAGGGCCTTAACCAACAGCACGATATAGAGTTAGATAAGAAGGTAAAAATCGAAACGGAAATTGCCGGTGATGAAGCAGAGATAGAAGCAGCTAAAGTAAAGCTGGTACAGAAAGAACAGGAGCTGAACGGATTACAAAAACAATTTAATGAACTGGTCAACCGTATACGCTCGCTGGAAAGCGAAAAGAAACTGGCGGCCCAGCGCTTAGACCATTTGCAGGACAGGGAAAAGAGCTTGAACCAGTTCCTTCACAATGCGGAAACCCAGCTGAAGCAACTGAACGAGTCTATTGAATTTGCCTCAAAACAAATAGATATTGAAACAGAAGCTTTAGATGACCTGAAAGACCAGCTGGAAACTAATTCAGATATCCTCAATGAAAAAAGAGAAGCTTTTAACGAAAAGAAAAATCTGCTGGAAGAAAAGCGCAACAGTCTGCAACAATACCAGCGCAGACAGTTTGATGCAGAGAAAAAAGTAGCCGTAGCCGATACGTCCGTACTCAACCTGCAACGCTCTATACAACAGATCTTAGAAGAAAAAACTCAACGAACCGGGCAGATATCTTTGCTGCAGGGTGAAAAGCAGGAGCAGGAAACAGAACTGAAAGAACAGCGCGATGAGCTTCAGAAGCTTTTAACGCAACAGGAAGAAATTAAATCAAAGATATTAGAAGGACAGGAACAACTGGAGGTCTTACGGGCAGAGTCCGTAGAGCAGAACAGGAAGTTAGATGCCAAACGCAATGAGCACGACCTGTTGAAGTCATTGGTAGAAAGCCTGGAAGGATATCCCGACAGTATCAAGTTTCTGAAGAAAAACAAAGATTGGAATAGCAATGCACCTCTGCTCTCCGATATATTTGTAGTGCAACCGGAATACAGAACGGCACTGGAAAATGTACTGGATACCTACCTGAACTATTATGTAGTAGACAATACGGAAGAAGCGATACATGCCGTACGGTTGCTGGAAGATAATAAAAAGGGTAAAGCCAATTTCTTCATCCTCGACAAATTCAATACAGCATCTAAAGATCCGGCTGGCCAACCGAAGCTGGAGGGACTTAAAAACGCCCTTGATGTTGTTTCTGTAGATAAAGCCTACAATGCACTAGCCAACTACCTCCTGGGACATATATATATAGCAGAAAATACGGACGACCTGTCAGGAGCTGCTATTGAGGACAACAATGTGCTGGTGGAAAAAACCGGTAAAGTATTGAGAGGACGTTATACAATAGGTGGCGGGAGCATCGGACTGTTCGAAGGCAATAAGATAGGACGGGCTAAAAACCTGGAAAGGCTGGCAGTTGAAATAAAAGAATTAACGGATAGTACGGCGACGCTAAAACAACAAATAAGTGATACCCAGGTACGCATATCCGGCTACAGCCAATCGCTGAACGACAAAGCCATTGAAAACACCCGCAATGAGATCAATAAGCTCTCAAACCAGATCATTAATATAACCAACCGGATCGAAAACTTTGAGCACCTCAATCAGTCCGGCGACAAAAGGCTGCAGGATCTCCAGGATCAGCTCAGTGATACGCAGGAAGGCATCAGTGGCACACGCGGCGAACTGGACGATATCAATAAAGAGTTGCAGGACATACAGGAAGCCATACAAAAAGCATCGGAAGAGTTTGCCGCTGTTGAGGCGGACTTCAATATGGCTCAGCAACAATATAACAGCCAGAACATCCAGTTTACACGTCAGCAAAGTAAGATCGAAGGGTTGAAACAGGAATTGGTGTTCCGGAACAACCAACTCAAAGATCTGCAGGAACAGATTACCAGTAACCAACAACAGCTTAAGGACACAGCCCTGCAAATAAGCGAAACAAGCGGTAAGCTCCATTTCGGGGATAATGAGCTGTATGAGCTGATGCTTAAAAAGGAAACGGACGAAAAAATATTAAGTGAAAAAGACAGGGCTTATTACGAATACCGCAATAGCATCAGCGAGCATGAAAATAAAATAAGCAGGCAGAGAAGGGAAAAAGAACAGGCGGAAACGCTAATCAATTCCATAAAGGAGAAGCTTAATGAAATGAAGCTGAAGGTTGCCGGGATGAAAGAACGTCTGAGCGTAGAGTTTAAAGTAGACCTGGAATCCATTTTAGAGGAAGAAAGGAAAAACACCCTGACCATAGAAGAGCTGAATGCAGAAGCAGAGCGCATGAAGAAAAGGCTGGACAATATGGGTGAGGTAAACCCAACGGCTATTGAGGCTTATAACGAGATCAAGGTCAGGCATGACTTTATATTGGAGCAAAAAGCCGATTTGATGAGCGCCCACAATAACCTGCTAGCTACCATTGAGGAAGTAGAGCTAACGGCCAATACCAAATTCAAAGAGACTTTCGATGCTGTCCGCACTAACTTCCAGCAGGTTTTCAAGGCTTTATTTACAGAAGAAGATACAGCCGACCTTAAGCTGACCGATCCGGATAATGTAGCGGAAAGCGGTATTGAAATTTACGCACAGCCCAAAGGGAAAAGGCCGAGTACCCTAACACAGCTGTCCGGAGGAGAAAAAACACTTACCTCTACTGCATTCCTGTTCGCTATCTACCTGATCAAGCCGGCCCCCTTCTGTATCCTGGATGAGGTAGACGCACCATTAGATGATGCGAACGTCGGTAAATTCACCCAGATGATCCGCAAATTCAGCGACAACTCTCAGTTCATTATTGTGACTCACAATAAACAGACCATGTCGGCTGTGGATGTAATTTACGGTGTAACGATGCAGGAAGCTGGTGTCAGTAAGCTGGTGCCGGTGGATTTCAGGAGTTTAAATTAGTCAAAAACCTCGTAGGTGTTGAAGACGACCTACGAGGTTTCAGCACAAATATAACCTCTTCCGTGACAGCAGTTAATTGCTTCTAATGCATAAACCCAAAAAGCCAAACCCGAATTATGGTTCCAAAGCCAATTTCAATATCATCTTTGGCAAGATAGGCTTTGTCTAAACCGGCTATTTGTTTTTGGGTTTTATACGATAATGACATTTTAATTAGACCAAAAATGGTCTACCGATATATATTG
>JBEBVI010000284.1:0-5843 GCA_040392805.1 Taibaiella helva | reverse complement strand
GAAGCCGTTCAACAGGCGGTCAGACGGATATTGGCTACAGGGGCACAAATCAGAACACAATCTCCTCTTATAAGAGGCATCAATGACGATGCGGATACCTGGGCGAAGATGTGGCGGCAGCAGGTAAATATGGGAATGGTTCCTTATTATATGTTTGTGGAGAGAGATACAGGTGCGCAGCATTACTTTGAAGTACCACTGGAGCAGGCATGGCATATTTTCAGAGAAGCTTATCAGCAGGTCAGCGGTATATGCAGAACGGTAAGAGGCCCGAGTATGTCTTGCACACCGGGAAAAGTACAAGTCTTAGGCATTACGGAAGTGGAGAAAAACGGAATGATGCAGAAAGCATTTGCTTTACGGATGATCCAGGGCAGAAACCCGGATTGGATCGGTAGGGTTTTCTTTGCCAAATATGACCCGGAAGCCAGCTGGATGGATGATTTGCACCCTTTTTACGGAAATGAATTCTTTTTTGATGAAGAATTGATAGACATGATGCAGAGTGTCGGGTAAGGAGGGGCATTGTTGAAACGGTAAGATATTTATGAAAATAAAAAGTCTCTACTGTGGTGCTTTGTTCACCGGATTAGGTGGATTGATATTTCCCCGGATTAAAATGCTATAAAAGAATGCAACACCTGATGCAGTGGAACCTGAACTTTTGTCACCGTACAGGGAACATCAATTCGTGATACATTGTATGCCAGTCCGGAACCTTATTTACCACTGCAGCCCAAAGGCGGATGCCTGAACCTGTTCATACCTGGATTGGTGCAGGAGCAAGTATATTACAAAGTAGTACTGTTGGTGGAATGCTGTTGTAACTTCAGGTACGATTGTTTCAAAATATGCTTCTGACAGTACGATTGTGAATGGTGCTCCGGCAGGAATCATTAAAACTAATGAATGATGATCTTATTCGGACGTATCTTTCCGCAAATAAAAAGCCTCCCATAATTTTATGCTACGGAAGGCTTTTCTTTCAGGCTTTATTTCTGACAGAAAGCAGCGACTGTAGCACGACAGAAAGCATTACGAAAAACAAGCCGGTATAAAATGAGAAATTTACTTCTTTGCCTTCATCGAAAAATAAGAATGCTATAATGATAGCATAAATTGGTTCGAGATTAAAGGATAGATTCACGGTAAACGCAGATATTTTCTTCAACACCTCAGTAACTGTTACATACAGTCCAACTGTGCAGAAAACGGACAATAAAATCAAATAGAATGTATCTCTTCCATCGGGAATAATACTTTCCGAAGGGAAGAAATATAAGTAAACCGGGAGTAAAATTCCCAGACCGATAGTCCCGCCGGTCATCTGATAATAATTGATGAGCTTACTATCATAATTGCGTGCCAGTCGTTCGTTGTAAATAGTATAAAGTGCTGCAAAAGCCGAAGATATGACACCAAATAAAATCCCTGACTGATAGGAAGCGTCAAAGTGAAAAATCAGGCTGATTCCCAACAACGTTATACCACTCAATATCATTTCGGAAAGCACAAATCGTTTTTTGTCAATCAGAGGCTTGAAAAGTGCAGTAAAAAAACTTGTCAGGCTATAACAAATGACACCGACAGATATGTTAGAGTACTTAATGCTTGCATAGAAAAATACCCAGTGAATAGTAATAAGCAATCCGACTTTTGCTATGTTCCATTTTTCGCCCGGACTGATACGTTTGCTTATCCTGAACAACTTTAAAATTAAAAAAAGAAAAACTGAGGAAAAGAGTACCCTATACCAGGTTAGTAAACCCTCGTTCAGGGTGATGAGCTTGCCAAAAACACCCGTGAACCCGGCCAGTATTACAGCGATGTGCAATAACAAATATGACTTTTTCATAAAAACTGCCTTGTTTGTTCCATTTTCAGAACAGTACTTTTAACGTTAAATATTTAATTGAAACTTTGAAGTGCAACATAACATCCCGTTGAAAACCGGGCTGCACATCTTCTCTGACAAAAAGAAATATTAAACGGTTGGAGGGGGAAGACAACTTTTACGGTTCATTCTTTTACAGGCTTTGACGACAAAGATAATTCAAACACCCGAATGACTAAAAGAAAACTTAACAATATATCAAACGGTTCTGTTTCAACCCATTTGCGACAATAATAATAAACCAATTGCCCATTTGGGAAATCTTTAGGCAACCCACGGTTTACTTTGATTTTGGCAGCCAGTTTATCCAGTTGTTTGTCTGAATAACACGAGGTGTAGAGCTGGCTTTCGCCATGCATACGGTAATACAGGTGCGGTATATTGGTAACAACATTACCTGGCAGTTGAGAGTGGCTCATGCCGCAGAAACTGATACATCCAAGCTCATGTTGTAATCCCTTGCTGATAACCGAATAAAAATCGGCCAACAGTTCTGTGGTGTCCATGAATTTTTTGTAATGAGTGATCATTCGCGAATGCTTCTGTTTGCTTTTGTTTATCTTTAACGATACCATAAGGTTACTTTTGTCCTATTTGGAATATTAATCTCCGGAAGATGGAATGAAGAAGTAATAATAGAGATACCTCTGTTCAGAAAATGTTTTCGTTTGTTAGAGCTCATCTTTCATTTTGCTGTTCTCTGTGTTTTTTATGTAAAAATCTTCTGTATAGGAGCACGGATGCTATTGTATAAACAGGCCTGTCGGGTAGCAAATTTAACCGGCATAAATCCAACAGTTCTAAAATCGGAAATAAAAAAATAATATGACAAAAACAAGGCTTGCCATATCGCTTGGGCTTGCGATCTTATGTTTCGGTTGTGGTCGTGCCGACCATGAAATGATGGAAAGCCAGGCTCTTGCTGACAGTACATCAAATACCTTTATTTCATCTTCAGCAGCGGTTGAACGTAATACGGACACCGCAAGGAAATTTGTCAGGACTGCTGACCTGAAATTTAAAGTAAAGAATGTCATCCAGGCTACTTATGACATTGAAGAAATAACCAGCAAGCATGGGGGCTTTGTAACTTTTACAAATTTGACAAGCCAAATAGACAATACAACAGTGACTGCCATAAGTGCAGACTCATCTTTAGAAACTACCTATTATACGGTTACAAATTCTATCATCTTAAGAGTACCGAATACGAAACTGGACACCACTTTAAAAGAGATTTCAGGAAATATTGATTTTTTGGATTATAGAGTTATTAAAGCACAAGATGTAGCCTTACAAATTTTATCAAACAATTTGACACAAAAACGGGCAGTCCAAAAAGAGAAAGGGCTTACTCATGCAATAGACAACAGAGGAAAAAAACTAAATGAAACAACTACTGCCAAAGAACTTTTATCAAGTAAACAAGAGCAGGCAGACCATGCTAAAATTTCGAATCTGTCTTTGACCGACCAAATCAGTTTCAGTACCATCAATTTGCATATTTACCAACGGCAGTCCATAAAAAGAGAGCTTATTTCCAACAACAAAAATATTGATGCTTATGAACCTGGTTTGGGAAATAAATTAATTGAATCATTCAAATCCGGATGGAATATATTAGCAGCATTTTTAGTGTTCCTGGCAAAACTCTGGGGGCTGTTTTTACTGGCACTTATAGCTTATACCATTTATAAAATCTATAGGAATAAACACAAAAAAATAGATGAATGACCTGCCTGTTCCGTTGTCGTGCTGGTACATTCAGATGATGGCGCTAATCGTTTTGTAGTACACATTTAATGCAATTTTTTTGTGCGCTGCAAATGTATTTGCACTAAAGTGCTTTACAAAAGCATGTCGACTTATACAGCCATTAGCCGACAGACAGCTGATTTGATAGGCGAAAAACGAAAGGCAGAAGGATGGGCGGTAAGAAACGGTTCAAGCCTTCGGGTATTTAACTTTAGCAAAGTAGATATACCCTTTTGAGAATAATCAAGTTCTTCCTTACCGAACAGGGTAAACGATAATTATCTTTATTATTGGCAACATAAAGGTATATCCTACATTTTTGCAGGTTAAGAGCAGGTAGATTTAAAGTTAATAATAGGGTAGTTAGCGGAAATATTTCCAACAGGAAATTATGCCGGATGGAGGCGATTATTTCAATGGCTCTTTTCTGAATAAAGGACTAATGGATGAAATAGGTCTTTTGCTTTTGCCCATTGCAGATAGGAGTTCATCAATTAGAAAACAGCATTTGTGGTTACAATACACTGTCAATAAGAAGTAGATATAAGGAAATAATTTGTTTAGGGTAATGCACCCTAAACTACCACATCTAAAAACAAGCCTTATAGAAAATAAATAGAGACTTCTTAACAAAATTGCTGAGAGGCTTTTTCTTAAATTTGTATTATTAACGTTATAATAATTCATTTGAATTAACAGCCAATCTGATGTGTAGATAATTTGACAAATAACTATACACTATAGATGAAAATATTAAAGGCAAAGTAATTATCATAACATCTTGGTAAACGAGATTTTGCTTTTACAATTATATAAAAATCTAAACCGTAGCACATAAAATTCAGATATAACATGAAATTCATTTTTTCCTTAGCACTCTTTGCCACAGTATTGATTTCGTGCCATAGAGCCGGTTCATCATCGAATCAAACTAATTCCTCTGATACAACTGCGAACCCTCCTGTGGAAACCAATAAAGCAAATACGAATTATAAACCTGCTTTTGAGGGTCAGACAAGGATAGCAGGCATAAAAACGACCACATCCTATGAAGGTGTGATCGTTACCAAATCTTTAAACGCACCCTGGGGTATTGTAACACTTCCTGACGGCAGATTGCTTATTACCGAAAATGGCGGCCATATGCGTATTGTAAATGCAACCAATGGTCAGGTAGGTGAAGCCATTACCGGAATGCCCGAAGTGGATGATAGGGGGCAGGGTGGATTATTGGGCCTGGCCTTAGATCCTGACTTTTCCTCCAACAGGATGGTCTATTGGGTATTTTCGGAAAAAGTAGCTAACGGAAACCACACGGCAGTAGCAAAAGGAAGATTAGCTGATGATGAAAAAACCATAGAAAACGCACAGGTCATCTATCGTGCAACACCTACTTATAATGGTAGGTTACACTATGGCGGACGGATCATCTTTGATAAAGATGGTAATCTGTTTGCCAGTACAGGAGAACGTTCGGACAAAGAAACACGGCCACAAGCGCAGGATTTAAAATCAGCCCTCGGTAAAATACTTCATATCACAACCGGCGGAAAGCCTGTTCCCGGCAATCCTTTTGAAGATCGGGCTGATGCCCGGCCTGAAATATACAGTTACGGACACCGCAATACACAAGGATTGGCTTTTCATCCCGAAACCGGAGAACTATGGAGCAACGAATTTGGCCCCCGTGGCGGCGATGAACTGAACATAATCAAGCCGGGTGCAAACTATGGTTGGCCAATCATTACATACGGTATCGAGTATAGCGGAGCAGCAATTGGCAAACCGGCTATCCAGCAAAAAGAAGGTATGGAGCAACCCGTATACTATTGGGATCCGGTACTTTCTCCAAGTGGTATGACATTCTATACAGGAAATAATATTCCGGAATGGAAAAATAACCTGTTTATTACTGGATTGAATAGCACCCATATTGCAAGAATTGTTATAAAAAGCAACAAAGTAATTGGAGAAGAACGTATATTAGACCGTGAAGGACAGCGTTTCAGAGATATTACTCAAGGAAAAGACGGCGCATTATATGCCGTGACAGATGAGGGAAGACTATACAAAATAGATAAAAAGTAAGCTCCTTCCGGGGTAAGATAACCGCTATGTATAATAGACCCATAGCGGTTATTTTTGTGTGTCAGGCATGTTCGTCATCTATAGGGTGCAAGTCCCGAACGAGAGT
>JBEBVI010000283.1:0-5850 GCA_040392805.1 Taibaiella helva | reverse complement strand
CCATCAGGTCCCGCTCTAAGAGAAACGAAAGTTTCAACAGAGTCTACTTTTTTCCTGGAAGCCGACAGCGAGGCCGCCTTCAGGTCAAACTGATATATTCCGTTATAAAACCGGGTCGGTCCTAATTCTGCGGCATATAGCTTACTATTATCCGGAGAGAAGCTAACACTGTAATAGCTTTTGCCGGCATCTACAATAAGTGGATTGGACAATTTTCCTGTAATCCTGTTGAACTCGAAAAGCTCTAACCCATCTTTTTGCAAACGGGAATGGTTACTTATCGCGACCAGTTGCCCATCAGGTGAAAACTGCATTTGCCCTACCCCATACCAATCCGGAGAAAAGGAACCTACCTCCGATATTACGGGCCGTACATTTATCCCTTCAGCCGTAATTTCAAAAGCTTTAAATGTATTGGCATTCCTGGAGCGAAGCAAAACCCAAACATTACAATTCCCCCCCGGGGTAGCCGTCATCTTTTCTGTCAATAATGAATCTACCAGGATCCCTTTTTCTCCGGCGCCTACATCACCATAACCACCATTCAAAGACATATCAACAATAGAGTAAAACAATTTGCCGTAGTTGGCATATTCGAAAGCGACGAGCGAGAATACGATATACTTATCTGATTGTGATGGATAAGGTACAATCAGCGCCCCCTGGCTGGTGCTGACCGAATTAAACACATCAACCGGTCCCATTAACGCTTCACCATTGGGCATCTGTTGGCCACGACGATCAAAAACATTTGTACCATCTGTAAAGAAAAGCAATTGCCCCCCCGGGCCACATATACCTGCCGATCCTTCATAAAACGAGATATTGAAGGGGGGAGTATACACCTGTGCTCTACCTGATGAGAAATCTATTCCGGTTTGATGTAAGATCCAGACATTATCCCGCTGCGCATGACTGATGCTATCGCAGCAAATAACAAAACTGAAAAGAAGTAAAATTTTATAAAACATATTAAACACATCATTGCTGCAAAAAATCCAGTTCAACATTCGACTCTTTCCTGACCCGGCTATAGCTTTATTGACCCGGATCCTGATTTGTAATCAAAATAAATATACCTGCCGACTTGCGGTCGACAGGTGTATTTCTATTTATATACCGACTATCTCCTGATCCATTTTTCGGCCTTCAACAAATTGCCATCGCGATCACTGATACGGACCAGGTATATACCCGGCGCTATACTATCAACATTAATCATTTCATCAGCTGCCTTATATTTCAGTAAACGCCCATCTATACTGTACAAAGCTACGGCAACAGGAATAGGTGCAACTATATGCAGTATATTTCCGGAAGCAGGATTGGGAAATACACGGATATGATCTGCTACAGTAATATCCTTTACAGACACGTTACGGACAGGGTATACGTCTGAAGTATCTAGGCAGCCTTCTTCTGTAACCGTTACTACAGTATAATCACCGTTTTCCGTCACCGTATAACTACGCTTTGTGGCGCCCGGAATAATTACGCCATTCAACAACCACTGATAGGTAGCATATATACCGGCTGTACTCAACGTGTAACCATCCACAGTTATCGTAGGCGGATCGGAAGGTAACACATAAACCGGGTATTCCAGCCAATCCCCCAACTGCCCGCAACGCTTTATGCGCAACCTGATTATACCACTTTCCTTACCTGCAGTTACGCCTATGATCTCACCGGTACCCGTTCTTTTCCAACCGTCGGGTAATTCCCAAACATATTCTTCCACATCCGGCAGATACCCGGCTATATAACTTATCTCTTTATATGCGCAAACCGTATCCGGACCGGAGAGGGTAATAGCCGAGCCGGGTACTTCAATACAAAACCGGGCCATAATACTCTGAAATAAGGTTTGCGGGCCAAATATCGGGAAGGTATCCATATAGCTTCCCGGTGTAGCCATATCCATGCTTGTTGTGCCACCACAGATATATAGGGAGCCCATATTGTCCACTGCAATGTTGTATGGGTAATCGTCTCCCTTGCTTCCCCAGTAAGTGGCCCATCTTCTTTCTCCGTCCTTAGTAAATTCAGCAAGGAACCCATCTCCGTTTATACCTAAAAAGCTCCCGGCATATTGAGGTTGCATAGCATTACTATCAGCGATACCTGTAGTACTTTTTGTCGTCCCTGTTATATAAATTCTATTCCAGGCATCAACCGCCATTCCGAAGGCTATTTCATTACTTTCCCCCCCATAATAAGTCCCCCATTGAAGATCACCCGTTGTATTGAATTTCGCAATAAATGCATCTGACGGCCCACTTATATTTTCCTGGTAACTGCCTTTTGTTGTTATACCGGTACCGTTTGTCGTATAACCAAATACATATACATCTCCTTCTTTATCACAATCTACCGTATATATCTGACCGCCAAAATAAGTCCCCCACTGCCGGGTGCCGTTTGAGCTGAATTTTGCCAAAAAACCATGCATACCTTGACTATTGGGTTGAAAACTGCCCGGCGTAGCTATATTTATGGTACTGCCTGTGCTTGTCCTGCCGCCCATATAAATATCCCCATGTCGATCCAACACAATGCCGTAGCCATAGTCTGCGCTCTGGCCTCCATAATAGGTAGCCCATTGCAGTATGCCATTATCATCAAACTTAGCAAGAAAACCGTCGTCTGTCCCTACCCCCCCTCCGGGGCTCCCGCCATTATAGACAGGCTGGTGAGCGCCGGCAGTAGCTATCCCGCTGCTGCTTTGCGTACTACCTGTCATGTACACGTTTTTTCCGTCACAGGCCAATCCTCTATAAAGCACCTGATCCAGGTTAGGCCCTCCGAAATAAGTACACCAGATACGATTGCCCATAGTATCAAATTTTGCGAGGAATACATCAGAGTCCCCACCGCCATATATAGTTTGCTGCGCTCCGGGTGTCGTTATCCCGGTAATGCTATCCGTAACTGCTGCTATATATATATGACCCAGGGTATCTAAAGCCATACTGACTCCTGTAGTTGTCCAGAAAACATTAGAACAATAAGTGGCCCACAGCCGCTTTCCCGATCTGGTAAATTTTGCAAAGAAGGAATTGTAAGACCCTCTGCCGGCTACGAATGTGCTTCTATGAGCCCCTACAGTTGCTATATTTACAGTACTGTTCGTCAGACCTGAAAAATATACGTTACCGAAACTATCCGTCATACAATTACTCATATGTTCTATGCCCCGTCCATCACCGCCATAATAGCTACACCAGTCCAACACCGGATCAATGGTTAAAGCCTGCTGATAGCTGGCTACATCAAAGCTCAATTCGTTGCCTTTCAGTTGAAACCGCGAAGTGACAATTTTCCCATCGGATTGAAAACTCCGGGGCGCCCGCTCGGTAACCGCACCCATGGGCGTACGAGCTGTCAGGCTGCCATCCCCGTTGACCTGCAGTGCCGCAGCGCCCTCGTAGCGGATACGTATATCACTTACTCTTCCCCCGGGATGCACAACAAAATCGTACTCTACCTGCCCGTCTTTACTATATATCACCCAATCTATATGAGGATAAATATCTTTATATGTAATTCTCCTGTAGCTGTTAGCCCTTACCCCGGAACCGGAACCTTTTATTGTGAAATAGTTCTCATAATAATCATCTTTCTCCTCCATCAATTTTTGTGCTGCGCCATTAGCCCCCTGTAGCACAACATCCATTCTATAGCTCTCCAATTCCAGCGGTCCGCCGGGCTCATCTTCCAAACGATCCCAGGCAGGAAAAGACCGGGTTACCTTAGGTTTCATCCACTGGTAATGTATTTTGCCTTTTCCAATAAACATAGAAAGGCCTGCTGAAGAAATCTTAAAATCAAGATCTGCCCGTTGTCTGCCGTACTGATCTGTAATCTGGCCCGCATTTTCTACAAAGTACAATACTGACGAAGACTGCTGCTGTGCAGTAAGGGTAACAGATGGCTTGTGTACCGGTATATTTTGTGCACCGGCATTATAAAAATATAGCAGGCCGGTAAGAATAGTAAAAGTAAATTTGAAATTCATATAATGTGATTATTTAAATTTAAACAATTAGATCGTCAACTGATGAAACCGGATCAAAGTGGACATAACATTATTTTCGCAAGCGTCAGGATTTATTTACTGCAGTTACAATGACAAAGATATTCATACCTGAATAATCCAGACTGACCATTTCTACTCAATTTAATTGAGTAGAAACAGCTAATTTTGGTATCGGCTTGTAGACAACCACATCATAACGGATACTGTAGAGAGCAATATGTTTCCTGTTCGATATATTTATTTTTTGCTATTCCTTTTATTCTCGACTCTTCCCACTTTGGCACAGGTCCGGATCGGGGAATGGACCGGCTTAAATAACTTAGCGGGTAAAGATTATAAGGCGGAACTGGAACGGGCAACACAGTTAAGGCAAAAGGATCCGGCTGCGTCCTGGAAGCAACTCTTAAACCTGCTCAACAAAACGTCAATATATCACGAACCGGAAATGGTGATAAAATGCCTGACCGCTTTATCCTATTTTAATGATGATCCCGAGCTACTGGAGCAGGCGTTGCAATTTACCCGGAAGGGCATAAGTCTGTGTGACACTTTACTACACAGAAAAAATTTAATTGTTTTATATGACAATATCAGCAAGATTTATTCGAGAAAGGGCCGCTATCTCGAATCCTATGAAGCGCTAATAAGATCAACACGATACATAAAAGACGATCCGCTTGCCCTTGCCCGTGCGGAAAACAATATGATGCCCGTATTGAGGATACTGGGCAAGCACGATATATCCATTGCTATGTTACAACGAAGCTTAAGGGTAGGTGTAGCCTACAGGGATGGGGAGTTATGGGCGAATGCCCTTCAGAATATTGCCTGCCTTATGGAAGATAAAGGAGATGCCGATTATATGCATTATATGGACAGCAGCCTGCGAATAGCCGAAAAGTTTAAGCAGTATGAAATATTATACCGGGGGTTAGTGAATAAAGGCATTTTTCTATATAGGAGCGGAGAGAACAAACAAGCGCTACTCCTGCTTGAAGCAGCCGATACTTTGTTATGCATAGCAACCGTCCCCCCCTCATTACAGGCAAAGGCAGATGAAGTATGCGGAACAATTTTGACCGAGCTGGGAATGTATCATTTAGCAGAGCAAAAATTACAGAGGAGTTTGACTGGCTCCGGAATTGATGACCTGAACAGTAAAATGAACCAACTCTCCTTAGTATATGCCAGGCGGGGAGACTTTGAAAAGGCCTACCGTACCTCACGGCAACTAATAGAAGTCATTAATCCCGGCAAAGTAAAAGAAGTAATCCTTAAATTAAATAATAAGGAGTTCCAGTACCGTACCGCTGAGAAGGATAAACAACTGGCAGAGAGTAAGCTGATCATTATGCAGAAAGATACTGCATTAAGATGGAAAAATACCTGGATCGGGATAATGGGCGTAGGCGGAGCGGTAATGCTGACTATGGTTTTACTACTCCGCAGAAATTATTATCAAAAGCAAAGGATACAGCTATCTGAACAGCTTAATATGCAACTCAAAGCCCGTATAGATGGCGAAGAACTGGAACGCAACAGGCTCTCCCGTGATCTGCATGATGGCATAGGCGGCATCCTGTCTGCCGCAAAAATGAGCCTCAGTATGCTACGGCCTCCGGAAGACCCTGCAGACTTCATTAAATATCGGCACAGCCTGCAACTCATGGATGATGCATACACTGAGCTACGCAGGACGGCACATAATATGAGCCCGGCGGTACTACGCAATAAAGGGTTGATAGAGACTATTGCTTTATATTGTCAGAAAACAGGAGAAGCACACCTCATAAACATTCGGTTTCAGCACT
>JBEBVI010000282.1:0-5870 GCA_040392805.1 Taibaiella helva | reverse complement strand
GTTAAGGCTCTGTATGCTGGACGAAATAATTTTCCTAAAAGCTTTGACAACTTTTTAAAAGTTGTCAAAGCTGAACGAAGCTTAGATAGAAATCTATGCACAAAATTACCCGGTGAGGAGTATATATTTTAATAACAGGACATCGTTTTACGCAAGGGTTTGTGCATCTTCTATATGCTGTTTATTGAGGTTTTATCCGGGCCTGTTTCTTATACCATCCACAGTATCCCTTAAAACGCAAATCTTACGTAGATTTGCTGTCCAATAACGATTAGCAAATGAAAACAGTACATAGAGTTGTTACCTCACCCAGGGGAACCGCATTACATTGTAAAAACTGGGTAACCGAAGCCGCATTCAGGATGCTTCAGAATAATTTAGACCCGGAAGTTGCGGAGCGCCCGGAAGACCTGGTGGTATATGGCGGTATCGGAAAAGCAGCCCGGAACTGGGAAAGCTTCGATAAGATACTGGAATGCCTGAAAAACCTCGAGGAGGATGAAACGCTGATGGTACAGAGCGGGAAGCCGGTGGGTATCTTACGTTCCCACAAAAATGCACCACGGGTATTGATCGCCAATTCCAATCTTGTGGGACGCTGGGCAACCTGGGAGCATTTCAGAGCGCTTGAGGCCAAAGGACTGATGATGTATGGGCAGATGACAGCCGGCAGCTGGATCTATATCGGCTCACAGGGTATTGTACAGGGCACTTACGAAACTTATTTGTCGCTGGCGGCGCAACATTACGGCGGCACGCTTAAAGGCACGCTTAATGTAACAGCCGGACTTGGCGGCATGGGTGGCGCCCAACCTCTGGCTATAACCATGAATGAAGGCGTATGCCTTGCTGCAGAAATGGAAGAGTGGAGAATACAGAAAAGAATAGAGACGCGTTACCTGGATGAATATTATAAAGACATCGACAAGGCTATAGACCGTGCCCTGGTGGCCAGGCAGAACAAAGAGGCCCTTTCTGTCGGCGTGGTGTGCAATGCCGTGGATCTGTTGCAAAGACTGATAGATCGCAATATCACGCCGGATACGCTGACTGACCAGACTTCCGCACATGATGAGCTGGTGGGCTATTTTCCCGAAGGCTTAAGCGTGGAAGAAGCGAACAGCCTGAGGGAGACCGACCCGGAATTGTATAAAAAATGTTCCCTAGATACTATGGCACGCCATGTCAGGTTAATGCTGGCTCTACAGCAGCGTGGCGCCATTACTTTCGATTATGGTAATAACCTCAGGGGACAGGCCAAAGATAAACGGGGTGTAGAAAATGCGTTTGATTTTCCCGGCTTTGTCCCGGCCTATATCAGGCCTTTATTCTGCGAAGGTAAGGGGCCGTTTCGCTGGGTGGCTTTGAGCGGTGATCCGGAAGATATTTATACCACTGACAAAGCTCTGGCCGAACTATTCCCTGATAACGAGGGGCTGCAACGCTGGCTGGCACTGGCTAAAGATAAAATTGCCTTCCAGGGCTTACCGGCACGTATTTGCTGGTTAGGTATGGGAGAAAGAGAAAAGGCCGGGCTGTTATTTAATGACCTGGTACGCACAGGAAAGGTAAAAGCACCGATCGTGATCGGAAGGGATCACCTGGACTGCGGATCGGTAGCATCGCCAAACAGGGAAACGGAAGCCATGAAGGATGGCAGTGACGCCGTAGCGGACTGGCCTATACTTAATGCGCTGATCAATACAGCGGGAGGCGCCAGCTGGGTAAGCTTCCACCATGGCGGCGGTGTAGGTATGGGGTATTCGTTGCACGCGGGCATGGTCATTGTAGCAGATGGAACGGGTGAAGCGGAAGAAAGGCTGAAGCGGGTATTACATAATGATCCGGCGATGGGTGTTTTACGTCATGCGGATGCAGGATATGAGGACGCGAAAAAGAATGCGGAAGATTTTGGATTGGATATTTGGGGAAGATAAGTATAGAGTGAAAAATGAAAAACTAAAAGTGGTGCAACCGGATAAGGCATGATGACAAAATAACTTCTGCGGGCATAAGTTCGAACAAAGGGTGAGTAAATGCCTCGACTACACTCTGCTTCGATATGATGAACGCTTTTTATACAGTCTCCTCTTATCGTTTCCGGGGAAATGAAATCTGTTGGAACAGGCCACGGCAAAATGTTAAATTTTAATTTTATCATTTTTGCCCTAATGAAAATAATGAAGCTTACCTGACTGTTTTAAAAGAGTATAAAGTGTTAGGAACCATACACTTATTTTAAGGTCGGGAGATATTTTATATAGGGAAAATGACAGGTTAGTATGCCATTTATATAGGTAAACGGTATATTGGACATTTTGAGATTAATACCTGTTTAAATATATTTGTCGTTTACAAATGCTTAAAATGAAAATTATGAAAAAAATAATGTTCAGCTTTGCCATTGCAGGGATTTGTGTGGCAGGTTCTTCATTGGTGAGCGCACAGACCGTATCACCTGTTGCGACGACTTCAGCGGCAGAAGCTGCTATTCCCGAACCACCGCAGTTTGCCTCAGCAGAAGCAAATAAAGGTATCGGAGAATTTGTTACCCTGATCAGAGAATATGCTCCGGCTATTAAATCAAATGATATGGAGGCTCTTCAGGCTTTTGGCCCTAAAATGCAGGAATGGCAACAAAGCGCTAACAGCTGGCTTACTACTTTGGGAGAAGAAGACCAGGGCAAATTGCAGAGCTATATGATGGAAGTAGGGAAAGCTATACAGCCGTCTGTACCTGCAGTAGCACCGGTAGAGGGCAGCGCACCGGCAAGGCCAGCACGCTCCGAAGGACCAAGATAAGTGTAGTATAACCTTATGTTTATATAAAGGGATATGGATGAACTGCCATATCCCTTTGCTGTTGTATAAGCAGCTTTACCGGTGTTTATTCTTTTGTAAATGTGAATGCTCCGCCTCCCTGTCTGAGCAGCATTGTTTTTTCTGCCGGGTTAAATTCTATGACTACTCCAGCCTGGTCAAATCTGAATTTATCTTTTGCAGTAGCTTCAAGCGGAAAAGCCGGTTGCCCGGTTGCCTGGGCCATCAGGGTTTTATTATCTTTTGTAATTGTTATTTTCAGAGGTACCTGGTTTGAAGCATATACGCCCTGGTACTGATCCAGATCTTCAGCCTGTATTTCATAGGCTGAAAATTCGGGGATGTCATAAGGCTTGTTGTATACGGCGCTTAATACGGCAATGGAAATATTATTGTGACTGAAATTGCTCCCGTTTGAAGTTAATGCATAGGAAATATGCCCGTCTGGAAAGTAAGAGAATACGGAGCTGAACCCGTCTATGCCACCTGTATGTCCGTAACCTGTTTTATCGTAGAAAGGAATAGAAAACAGTCCTGCCCCATAATTATCTTTAGTCGTTTTCATTATTTCAAGACTTTCAGCTTTCAGGAGCTTCCCGCCAAACAAAGCATTGCTGAATTGTACGATGTCGCCCGGTGTGGAAACGATCCCGCCGGCTCCCAATGGAATGGATATATCCGTTTCCGGTTCAACGATCCAGTCTCCCTTGAATGTATAGGACCTGCATTCATTCTTAGCCGTATCAACCGGACCACCCAGGTATGTGTTCTTTAGCCCGAGAGGCTGGACAATGTATTCTTTTAAAAGAGCAGCATAAGATTTCTTCAGATCTTTTTCGAGTATGTAAGTCAGAAGCACAAAGTTAGAGTTGCTGTACTGTGATTTGCTGCCCGGTTCAAAATCACTGCCCCCTTTCGAAATGATTTCTACCATCTCTTTTTCTGTTTTATGCTGTGTGTGCCATTCCAGGTATTCTTTGTTGTCAGTAAAATTATGTATGCCACTTTGATGTGTAAGTAAATGTTGTATTGTTATTTTGCCGGCATTTTTAATAGTGGAAAAGTATTTTTCTATTGTCTGGTCTAAAGTTATTTTCTTTTCTTCCACGGCTTTTAATACCAATACGGTAGTAAAAGTCTTGGAAATGGAGCCGATCCGGTATTTTGAATTAATGTCTGCTTTAACTTTATGTTCCACATCAGAAAAGCCGATAGCTCTTTGGTAGATCATTTTATTATCCTTTGCAACAGCTACACTCCCCATAAACTTATTGCTTGTTTCCAGCTTATTAAAATACGCATCCAGCCTGGCTTTGTCGAAATCGAAGGCTTGAGCCAACCCGGTTTGATATAAAATGCCAATGAGTATTGTGGTAAGAAGTGTTCTTTTCATTTTGTTTTTGTCTGCAAGATAATACTTTTACTGCTTAGCTAAAAGGCCGTGGAGTGGGCTTTGACACATTTGCTGCAGGACCGGGGGAGACATGGGCGTTGCTTTATGAAAAGCAGATGCATCACTTTGGGAGAAGCATCAGGTACAGTGTGCACTTATCTATGACATGAGATTAGGAAAGACGACCGACTTGCAGGTAGATGCCGGCGCCGATCTGCTATTGGGTTGTATAAGGCTCAGGTAGCCGGGACTATAAGATACTATATAACAGTAAAAACAGGGATAGGGCAGGGCATTGTTTTTTTCATCAGCGGATAAGTCTGTCAGTGGCAGGAATGTTTAATACGCGGCCATCGGATTAAAATATGGTGTATTATAAATGGGGTATCAGATGATTTTCATTGCTGATATTGTCTTGATAGAATATTTTTCATGGAGACACTATAGGATAAGACTATAGTTGTGGTCTGTATATTGGGTAAGGGTAAACATTTTTTGGTAGTGTCACAAATAAGTTGATCCATTAAGACATAATATTTGTCGCACTATTTTTATATTTCCGCTCCAACGGTGTCATTCCCCCTATCTCACAGTGAACCGTTCCACTAATAATCCCATAGTTACAGGAAGCTATTGCGACTCGGTAACATTCAATGGCAAAACCTATACCATCTCTGGAACTTATGTACAGGAGTATAAAACCGTTTCCGGTTGCGACAGTAGTATTACCTACCGGTTAACTATTAACCCAAGTAATACCAGTAATATATCAGAGACAGCCTGTGGCAGCTTCACCTTTGCCGGCAGTACATACATCGAAACGGGTACCTATACCATAAAGCTGACTAATACCCATGGTTGCGACAGTACGGTTATTTTACGTCTGGATATTAACAATGTTGACGTCACCGTTACGCAAACTGATAGTATATTAACCGCCGCCATAGCAGACAGCTACCAATGGATAGACTGTAAAAATAATACGCCGGTTGCAGGCGCTACCAGCCAGAAATATACGGTTACAGAAACGGGAACTTATGCGGTTGTTGTCACAGCTAATGATTGTACCGATACTTCAGAATGCCTGTTTGTAGAAATCGAACCGGTATCACTGAAAGAGGCCGCCTTCGGTAACAATATTACATTGTACCCCAATCCTACCGGTGGCGAGGTAACAATTACAACAGAACAAACTTTAAGAAATGCAACCATAGCGCTGGTAAATGTAACCGGGCAGGTACTACAGCAGCACAACGCCCAACACGGCAAAATATTTCGTATAGACATGAGCGCTTATGCCGCCGGTGTTTACTTCGTAACATTAAGTGAAGGAGGCAAAACAGAAAGAATGAAAGTAGTAAAACATAATTAACTGGGGGCAATACGAAGTCATCACACAGCATGTGCCAGATATGAAGTGTTGATGGCTTTTGTGCTTGTCGGAATGAGTTGGTAGCATGAGAAATGGAGTCTGCTGTGCAACTCCATTTTTGCCACTCCCTTACTCAACCCCATTTTGTCATTCCCCCTTCGACAAGGTTCAGCACCGGCTCGGGAATCGGCTCATCCTGTTCTAAAAGCGTTGTATAGCATAGCATGAGCAGATTTTGCTTCGCAAAAGAAAAGTTCCGCTAAGGCGGAATGACAAAAGAACGGG
>JBEBVI010000281.1:0-5881 GCA_040392805.1 Taibaiella helva | reverse complement strand
TAGTGCACAGATGACACAGGTTTTACAGATAAACACAGATTCGTACAAATGTCACGACCTATGAACCATTAGACTCTTTTGAATTAACAACACCCCATCCTATCCTGATACATAATATCATTACATTACCTGTGATCATAGCATATGATCATACATACTCCTCATGCTTAGAAATACATAATAGTTATGAAACCGATTCTAACATTATCGATTATCCTGCTCACAATGAGCACCGCTGTTTTTGCCCGGGATCCATATACTATCCGGGGCACCATACTTGACCCGGAAGGCAAGCCCGTAGTCCAAGCCTTTGTATGGCTCCAGCACAATGCGGACAACAGCCTTATGAAGACAGGTGTTTCCGATAGTTCGGGAAATTATGTCATCAGTAGCCCAACCGTTGAAAACACTTCGCTTTCCGTGAGTGCAACAGGTTTTATACCGCAAACCTATTTATTACCGGAAAGCAACCCGGACAATAATATAGAAGTAGATTTCTCCCTGGAATACGATAAACATACGTTGATGGAAGTTGTGGTTGAACAAAAGAAACCCCTGTTTGAGCATAAAATAGACCGCATCATTTTTAATGTAGCTAACAGCATTTCTGCAACGGGAAGCAATGCCTGGGAAATGATCGGTAAATCGCCCGGTGTCATCGTCGACCCCATGACAAACGTCATCCGGTTATCTGGGAAAGGCGCTGTACAGGTAATGATAAACGGCATCTTACTACAGCTCTCGGGCGAGGCTTTAGTAGCCCATCTACAAGCTATACCTGCCGAGAATTTAGAACGAATAGAAGTGATTACAGCACCGCCGGCAAAATATGATGCCTCGGGAAATTCAGGATTGATCAATTTGGTTTTAAAGAAGAATACACATACCGGGCTAAACGGGATGCTCAGCGCAGGCTATGGACAGGCGTCTCACGGTTCAGTTAACGGAAACGCCAACCTGAACTTCAGGAGTAATAAATGGAATATTTTCGGCGACATCAATTATTCGAAATCAAAGAACACCATTATAGAGCGGTTGAATACACCTTATACGACCCACGCAGTGAATATGGAGGACAGACACATAAGAATCTTACAACCTTGGTCATACAGATTGGGCGTTGACTATGAATTACATAAGAATGCCATTATCGGTGCCACTTTCCAGTCCAGCCCTTTCCTAAGAAGCGATGATGAAAACATCACCAACAGGGTCTTCCTGAAGAACCAGAATAATGTTGACTCCCTGATGCATACGCTTGGCGACAACAGGCAGGAGCAAAACACGCATACCCTGAACCTGAATTATGAATGGGCCATAGACACTGCCGGAAAAAACCTGAGCATCAATGTAAATCGACTGTGGTATACAGGCCATAGCCATAAGAATCTTGATACCAGGAATTATACCGGTGAATTTCTCAGCCCGACAGGTGCCGGCTCTGAAAATCAAATCGGAGGTAATCAAAATGTACATATCACCACAGCACAGGCCGATATGCAAATGCCCAATAAATGGTTCACTCTCTCATTCGGCGGGAAGATGAGCTTTATAGATAACCTCAGCAACAATTATTACAGATATTTTAAAGACGGCCAATACCAGGACGATCCTAATATTTCCAATACATTCGACTATTCGGAAAACGTGCAGGCGCTTTATACCAATGTACAGAAGCAGACAGGTAAATGGGGGTTACAGGCTGGCCTAAGGGGGGAGTTTACCCAGACAAAAGGACATTCCGTTACTTTAAATCAAACGCACAAACAACGATACTTACAGCTTTTCCCTACTGCATACCTACAATACAGGATAAACGAGATAAATGTTTTAACGCTTAATTACAGCAGACGCATCAGTCGCCCGTCGTACAGCACACTCAACCCTTTCCGCAGTTATTCATCACCCTATTTTTACAGCGAGGGCAATCCTTATCTCCAACCTTATTTCAGCCATAGCTTAGAGGGACAATATAGCTTCAAATATATGCTTTCCATCGGTGCCTTCTTCCAGTTTGCAGATAAGACGATTGACAATATCTGGGTTACCCAACCATACAATAGCGTTACCTATATGAAGCCGGACAATGTCTTCAGTAATAAAAGCTATGGACTGTGGTCAATGGTAACGCTTCAACCCACCGGCTGGTGGGATATGCAAGCATCTGCCTCGTTGTCCTATCAGCAGCAAAGTACGGACTATGACACCCGTGTTGTGCAGTTATCCATACCGGTATATTCTTTTTATACCAGCAATACTATTTCCTTGAATGCCGCCAGGACGTTTCTTGCAGAAGTAACCGGTTCCTACTATGGTAAAAGCATCTGGGGACCTTTCGAATGGGCGCCGATGTTTTATATAAACGGCGGTGTGAAAGCGCTCTTCTTCGATAAAAATCTAACGGTAAGCCTTCAGGCTAACGATATTTTTCAATCACTAAAGAACAGAAAGGCACTCAATAAAGCCACCGGGCAAACACTGAATAATGATCTGGATCTGCAAAGCATCCGGCTCTCTGTCTCTTATAAGTTCGGAAGCAAGAAGATCAAATCATCGCGCGACAGGAAAATGGGTATAGAGGAAGAGAAGGGGAGAATGTAGGGCAGGAAACTAATGAGCAATGAATAAATCGTTGATTGTAATTCGTGATTGAATCAGGCACTCCACTTCTTCAGGATAAGAGAAGAATTGGTACCACCGAATCCGAATGAATTAGACAGGAATACGTTAAAGTCCTGCTGCAGGGTATCGACCAGCACATTTATTTTAGCGGAATGCTCATCGGGATTTTCAAAGTTGATATTAGGCGCCATAAAGCCGTTTTCCAGCATCAGCAATGAATATACTATTTCACTGGCTCCCGCCATCCAGCATTCATGACCTGTCATGGATTTTGTCGAACTGACGGGTATGTTACCGCCAAAGACCCTAAAGATGGCTTCTGCTTCGGTGCCGTCACCTGCAGGTGTTGAGGTGGCATGCGCATTTACATACTGTATCTCTTCCGCCTTTATACCGGCATCTTTCAGCGCTCTCATGATAGACATCACCTGTCCATCTATGCTGGGATTGGAGATATGCTCTCCGTTGGAAGAGAACCCATAGCCACAAACTTCAGCAATAATATGCGCCCCCCTGGCCCGGGCCGATTCCAGGCTTTCCAACATTACTGTCGCCGCGCCACCGCCGGGCACCAGGCCATCCCGGTCCCGGTCGAAAGGGCGGGAAGCTTTCTCCGGCATATCCTCACGGGTAGAGAAAGTACCTAATGCATCAAAATTAGGCATGGAAAAATCATTGATCTCCTGGGCGCCGCCGCAGATAATACGATCCTGCATCCCGCTCCTTATAAACATATATCCCAGGCCTATGGCATGAGAGCCGCTTGCACAGGCAGCGCTGATAGTAAAATTGATCCCACGTAGTTTGAATATAGTGGCTAAATTCATGGTAACGGTAGAATTAAGCACCTGGAACACAGAGCCCGACCCCACCATCATAGAATCTTTTTTATCACGTAATATATCAATACCTTCTATTACGGGCCTGGCACTGCTATCATTACCGAATATAATGCCGGTTTCATTATCCTTAAAATAGTCGCTATCCAATCCCGCCTGCTTCATTACTTCAACAGTAGACATATAGGCAAATTCGGCCTGCTCAGGCATCATAATACGGGCACGCCGGTCTAACAAGCCTTTGAGATCGGGACGGGGCACATAGCCGGTAAGGGCAGACCGGTATCCCATAACTTTTCGCTCGGGTCTGTATATAATGCCGGATCTCCCCTTGAACAGGGACTCCGTTACTGCTTCTTTACCTATACCCAGGGAGGAGTAAATACCCATACCCGTTACTACAACTCTATTCATTGAATCTTGCCTTTATTACAAGTGCAAATTTGCGATATTTTATCCTAACTGCTTGTATTTTTCAGCCAGGTACATGAAGAAGTATCCCATGCTTATACCGTTTGCATCCTAAATATAATCTCTCCAAAACCTTCGCACCCGTCGCCCTCCTTCATCCCTTTGCGTGATACCCAACAAAACACCATATCCCACCTACTCATACCGCAACGCCGTAATCGGATCCAACCGTGAAGCTTTTGCAGCCGGGTAATAGCCCGCCAATATGCCTACAACCGTACACAACAGCAACCCGAAAAGCGTCCATAACCAGGGTATGATAAACCCCGTATGCAACAAAGCGGAAATAGCATTGCCGGAAAGTATGCCCAGTATAATACCCAATAAACCACCAAAAAGACTAATAAGTACCGATTCCGTCAGGAACTGCATCCGTATGGTCCCGCTTTTTGCACCCAATGCTTTGTTGATACCTATTTCACGGGTACGCTCCGCTACCGACACCAGCATGATATTCATCAGGCCAATAGCCGCGCCCAGCAAAGTTATAAGGCCTATACCGATCGCAGCTCCGGTTACAAAGCTGATGTTTTCCACCACTATAGCTGCAAGATTATCGTTTTTGGTCACACTGAAATCCAGGGGGTCGTCCAGCCGCAACTTTCGTATCTGGCGGAATAAACCTTCCGCCTCTTCTGCAGCAAAGCCAAGCATAGCCACATTGGGCACACTTACATTGATAACATAAGAACGGTCTTCACCATATACCGAACGGGCATTTTGAAGCGGGATAAAAACAATATTATCCGCGTTGGATATCATACTGCCTCCTTTAGCCTCTGCTACGCCTACCACACGATAACGGATATAGCCTATCGTAATAACAGAATTTAACGCGTTACGCATATTGGCGCCAAAAAGGTTACGGGCCAGGCTGTTGCCCAGTATACAAACATAGTCTCCCCTGCCTACTTCCCGGAAGGAAAAATTACGCCCTGATTCAAGCTCTGTGCCCGATATGGCGAGGTAATAATCGTCAATGCCCAATACCGTTATATTCGGATTGGTTTTCCGGGATGCATACTGTAAAGTTGCTGCTGATCGTGCTGCAATGGAGATACCTACTGTAGAGGGGAAGCGAAAACGTTGCCCGAAAGCCAGGGCTTCCCGGTAAGTAATATTCTTTTGGCTGGTCGAAGATATGTTCATGCCCATGCCGCTTTTTCGCTGAACAAGCAATGTGTTGGTGATACGAAAGGTATTGGCGCCCATACCGCCAAAGCTGGAATAAATACTGGATTTAAGACCTTCGATTGCCGTCAGTATACCTACTAAGGCCATAATGCCCAACGCTATAATACCTACTGTTATCCCCGTCCTTAACTTACTGGTCCCGAGGGTGCGAAGAGCTAAATGTATATTAAACGGGATGAACATTTCCGGTCAGCTGGGGTGTTAAGTAAAATGCGACATTCAAAATAAGGACGTTATACCTCAACCTGCCCTGGAGCTACAGGTGAATGACTGTAATCCGAACAGCCCGCAGATCAGGGCAGAAACGGATCGTTGTGGCTGCTCCACCGGTCTATGGGAAACATCAGGAATATCCTATAATTAAGAATATAAGGTATGCTGCTCTCTACATTGAACTGTCGGGCTCATAGGAATACAAGATAACGAACTCCACCCTGCGGTTTCGCCTCCTGCCTTCTTCCGTATTGTTACTCGCTATGGGATGTTTATTTCCCAATCCCCATGTGTACATTCTTTCCGGCAATACCTTAAAGCTTTGTAATACGCTCTTAGCACTATCTGCCCTGTTTTGCGACAACCTTTCATTAAGGGCCTCACCACCTGTTATATCTGTATAACCGTTGATGAGAATACTGGTCTTGCTGTATTTATTTAAAGCATTGGCAAAACGCTCCATCAAAGGCCAGTTTTCCTTTTCTATTGTAGATAAGTTCTTCTGAAACAAAAGATGTTCCGGAAAGAGCACCTTAACGGTA
>JBEBVI010000280.1:0-5896 GCA_040392805.1 Taibaiella helva | reverse complement strand
AAAAATCAGTAATTCCTGGGACTTATGCATTTCACAAATAAGTTTAAACAACTTCATATACAAAATATTAAAGAAGCTAAAGAATATTTTGAGTTACTGTTTTGTTAAATCATGGGTGCTTCGGCCTCACTGAATGCTACTAATAACTTAATTGTCGAACTCACGTTATATAACAAAAGCCCTGGCTGTAATAATGTACAGCCGGGCTTGTACTAAACGGATATGCTCCGGGAGGGTGGTATTAGTTTATTTTCACGATTTTTTCAACCTGGATAATATTGTTGCTCTTATCTGTTATCTTTAGCAAGTAAGTGCCAGCAGCCAGTTCGCCGATGCGTAGAGTATTTACATTGCTATATGTTTTTATGGCTCTTCCTTCTATTGTGCTTATCGTTGCATTAAGGGATATTGCAGCCGGCAAGTACACGATATCAGTTGCCGGGTTGGGATAAACGTTAATGGCTTTCGCGTTATCCAGTTGGGCTATGCTGTTGTCTCCTACGTTATTGACGATATATACATCGGAGGTATCGGTACATGGAGTTGAATCACCATCGGTTACGATAACGCGGTATGCACCATTTGCTGTAACCGTATATTCCTTGGAAGTTGCATCTGGTATTAGTTCATTGTCCAGCATCCATTGGTATGTCTGGTATGTCTGCGTAGTACTTAAGGTAAAGCCCTGAACGGAGATTGTGGGTGCCAGGTCCGTAATAGTAAGATGTAGTACGATTACACTGTTTTCATCGCAACCTTCGGGGTTAGGCACTATGTAAGTCCCGCTTTCGGTATAGGTTTCGTCGAAATAAGTAAAGCTTTTGCAGGAAGTGGTGGTCAGCGTATCAGACAGGCTGCACCATTTCATCTTATGGATATATCCGTCTAAACTTCCTTTCCGCTCTACTATGAGAGAATCCGCTCCGGGATTAAAATCCGCAGTTAACGTGTTAAACCAGGAAGCAGAATAAACATTGCCTTGCAGGTCTACCGTTACACTGCCATTAGCTGTTCCACCGGATTGAATACCCCATTCAAATTTACCTGATGTGTCCAGTTTAACGACATATGCACCACCGTTTTTGGCATCAAGATTTACACTATTCGAGCCTTCGCCTACGACAGCCAGCAAACGCAGAACACCTGCTACATAGATTCCCGTGTTTTTGCCTTCTTCTGCCAGATATATCGAATTGGCAGAATTCATTCCCTCGCCATCCATCAATCTCTTAGCCCAGACCAGGTTTCCATTGGGATCAAGCTTAACGACAAAGGGGTTATAACTTTTCTGGCTGAACAGGTAAGATACACCGGGGCCCGGATCAAAATCTGTACTGTCATTATAATTGCCGGTAGTATAGGAGTAACCATCTTTGTCCACTGCTATACCATAGGCGTCATCCTGGAGTCTGCTTCCGATAGACCTGGCCCAAATGAAATTACCATTAGAGTCAAGTTTACATATTGCTACGTCAAAGTTTCCTACGGGCGTTAAATAGAAGGTGTCGGCCGGGCCGGTTCCGGGATTAAAATCCTTTTTGGTTCCGGAATACCTGCCGGAAGTATATACATTCTTGTATTTATCTATACCTACTCCATAGCCTTCCGTACCTTGCCAGTTCTTTACCCATTTAAACCCACCGTCTTTATCCAGCTTTAATACAAACCACGCACCATTGGTACTGGATATGGTAGAATTACCGGTTGAGCCGCTGGGATCAAAGTCTACCGTTCCTGATATTTTCCCGGTAACATAAACGGTTCCATCCTCATCCACCTTCATTCCTAATATTTGCTTTGCTGCGGCATTCGATGCCTGCTTGTGCCAGATGTAATTTCCGTTACTGTCCAGCTTTATAATAACCAGGTCAGTTTGCGTAGAAGTGCCTATAGACTGGATCCGTATACTGTTAGGGCCGGGGTCAACATCAAAAGTATCATTGAAATGTCCGGCCACATAGATATTTTTGTTTTTATCTACCTGAATAGCTGTTAGTTTGTTGTTTACCGTTCCGCTACCCAGTTGCTTGGCCCATACGGTTTGCCCTTCGGGTGTAAACTTGGCGATAAACTGCTTACCCTTGGTTATGTCGAGGCTGATCGGATTACTGCCTCCTTCAAAATCAATGAGGGTGCCCGCGCTCATATTGCCTGTATTATATACATAGCCATCAGCATCAGTGGTTATTGTCCGGTTTTTATACACATCACCACATGAAGCGCTGCCACCTGTGCCCGCTATATGTTTGACCCAGTCGAACATCAGCTTCTGGCCGAAGCCGTCTGTATTTAAAAATAAGGCCGAGACTGTGGCAGCGAAGAACAGTACTCCGGAACGTGAATTTCCGAACTTCTTTACTGTTTGAGAAATAAAGCGTAATTTGTTAGTCATCATTCAGACAATTTTTAATGAGTTTTAAATAATGTTTTAGCGAAAATAGCTCTATCGCTTTTTTAGAAATAGGGCATAAATGCCTAATTTTTTTTGACATCGATTATTTTATTTTGTACAAAATGGTTCAGAGTATTTACTCTTTTATAAAGGGAATAAGAAAGGTCGCGTTATTATATGTTTATATATTGCCTTTTGTATTATGTCATGCGGCATCTGCCCAGGAACGCTCCTATACAGCTTATTACAGTTTTACTTTGCCGGCCGTTTTCCTTTCGAAGGAGGACACGATATATGTAAGAAAACTGTTACAGCTGTCGGATAGCCTACGCTATCTGAACAGGGATAGTGCGCTTAGTGTATTGACTATAGCTATAGATACCAGTAAACGACTTGGGTATTATGGCGGGGTTGCAGAGGCAAAAATGAAATATGGCCAGGTCGTTTATTTAGGCGGAGATTATATTGAAGGAAAGGAGCATATTGCAGAGGCGTATTATTATTGCCTGAATGCGGGGCAGGACAAGAAAAAGATGCTGGCGTTATGGTATAATAATATGAGCGGTCCTTACTCTTATTTGGGGAACTATGATTCGGCTGCCGCACTTTTATTAAAGGGCCTTCAGATTGTGCGGCAAATTAATGACACCTCGCTGATGATCAGAAGCTATATTAATCTTGGTGCTGTATTGGGTAATAGCGGTAACTATGCGAGCTCACTTTATTATCTGCATAAAGCGGAAGAGCTGGCGCACTACCCGGGCTACTCCTTATATAATGCACACCTTTATTATAATCTGGCAGTAAGCCACGGTGGCGCAAATGATACGCTTATACAGCAGCTATACGGGCATAAGGCTTTGAAGGCAAGCCGGGAATTCCGGGATTTAAGAATGGAAATACTTTCACTGCATACTTTAGGCTCAAATGCCTTGTATCTCCGGCAATTTGATGAAGCTATAAAATACTTTGAACAGGCTAAGGAGCTTTCAGGAGACAGGATGCCTTACTACTCTTTTCTGGCAGTCAGGGGAATGAGCCAGGTGTATAGTGGAATGAATAACCTGGCAAAAGCAAAATCTACAGGAATAGAGGCGCTGAGGCTGGCCGCCCAGACCGATTTGGTAGAGAAGACCGTGTCTATGCAAAATTATCTGGTGGCAGATATATTACACCGGCTTAAAGAAGATAGCGCTGCCTATTATTATCTTAATGAGTATGTACAGCTAAACGAAAAGGTAAATAATATAGAGCGTAATAAAACAATAGATTATTTAGAAGTAAAGAATAAAGTTTTGGAAAAGGACCGGGTGATCGCGTTAAAAGAGCTGGAAGTCGTCCGCCAAAATATGTATATCAGGACCAGGAATACCTGGGTAGGTATAGCTGCATTAGGAATGGTTATGGTTCTTACTGTTTTATTCGGCTTTTATTACCGCACGAGGAAAAAGATGCAGTTGCTGGAGAAAGAAGACGAGATCCGGAGATTGAAAGCTGTGATGACCGGAGAAGAGAAGGAAAGAAGCCGGATAGCCAGGGAGCTGCACGACGGGATCGGGAGCCTTGTTTCCGCAGCAGGTATTAACCTGAATACGCTTGGCGACGATAATGAGGAGCTTGTGGACCAGGCGTCTTTCAAGAAAACGGAAGACCTGATTGCAGAGATCAGCGCCGAAGTGCGTAAGACTGCTCATAACCTGATGCCTGAAATCCTTTTGCAGCACGACTTGCCGGAAGCGGTAAAGCTGTTTTGCTCCTACCTGCAAAAAGAGAAAAGGCCGGCTTTCGAAGTTCAGGTATATGGAGACTTCCAGGGCCTGACAAAAGATTTTCAGCTGGCTGTATATCGTATTATACAGGAGCTTGTTCAGAATATCATTAAGCATTCAAAAGCCAGCAATGCTATAGTGCAGTTGCATGCGGACCAGAATCTGCTGAGTGTGACTGTAGAAGATAATGGAGAAGGTTATGATCCTGCAGTACTTACAGGGCAAGGCATGGGACTGGGAAATATTGATACACGTGTAAAGGTATTAAATGGCCGTATATCGGTAGATACGGGTGTAGGAAAAGGTACATCCGTCTATATTGAATTTGATTTATAACGATAGAAGATTGTAAGAATGAGTATAAGAATAGCCATTGCAGATGATCATGCGCTGATAACGGAAGGATTGGAGCATATGTTGCATTATAGCGGGAATATTGAGGTTGTAGCCACTTATGCCGATGGTAAGGAATTACTGGGAGGCTTGCCGTCGATTGATATTGATGTGTTGTTGCTCGATATCAGCATGCCCGGACAACAGGGGGATGAGCTGGCCCGTATTATTGCGAGGGATTTTCCCGGGATAAAGATCATCGCACTGACCAACCTGGATAATATCTATTATATTAAAAGTATGTTGCAGCAGGGTGTATCCGGTTACATCCTGAAAAATGTAAAGCGTAGCGTGCTTATCGGTGCCATTGAGCACATTTATAACGGAGGGGAATTCCTTGATCCCCTGGTAAAGGAACGGCTGAAGGAGGAAATGGAAGTAGTTAAAAAACAAGCTGCCTACGGTTCGGTGCTGACAAGGAGGGAAAAGGATGTTTTAAAGCTTATAGCAGAGAATAATACAAGTAAAGAAATTGCTGAAAAGCTGCATCTCAGCAAGCGAACCATAGATCATCACAGGGAAAGTATCTTATCTAAAATGGAGGTCAAGAATGTTTCTGCATTGGTTAAGAAGGCCATTGAACTGGGATTGATTACGGTTTAGCGAAGAGCCGGATTGCTGCAAAAATTTATGTAATAATCCACTATTAATTGAAAGTAAATATTATAGCAGGATCGTACCCACAAAAAAGAGCTATGGGAAGAGGGAGATTACCCGAAAGTACTTTTTGGATAAGTCATACTATCTATACTCCTAACGAGGTAGTTTTTTGCATAGATTTCCTTATAAGCTTTGATCAGATTTGACAACTTTTGAAAAGTTGTCAAATCTTTCCGGAGAATTATTTTGTCCTCTGTATGGAGTTTAGTGTCATATCATTTTCATACTGTAGATCATCCGGTAAAATCTTCACTTTGTTGCATTCCATAGCGCCTTTGCGAGAAAAAGCCGGACTACCTTATCCATAAAAACGATATAAGATAGTCCGGTTTTTTAATAGCATATTTTACCCAGTAACATCAATGTCATTAACTTAAGGGATTTCGATTACTCGTCGTCATTGCGACCGTGAGGAACGAAGCGGGAAGCCATCCTGAGCGCTTAGAGATGGCTTCGTGCCTCGCCATAACGGTGAGTGATAGCGATGAGCTGTTTACGCATTTTCTTAAGTTAATGGCATTGCCTGTGACATGTTTACTATCTCACAGTAAATGCAGCGTACATAATATACCCGGGTACAGGCAAATTTATTTTCAACAAATGTTACTGTACCATGAGCTTTCCAATATCCTGTTCCGCACCTTGTTTCAATTCAACAAAATAAATGCCGGGCTGAAGGGAT
>JBEBVI010000279.1:0-5898 GCA_040392805.1 Taibaiella helva | reverse complement strand
CGTTGCGGGTGTTATCACCCGCAACTATACGAAGCCTTAAGTTAATGACATTGATTACAACACCATATTAAGTTTATTTAAAACTACTTCAAAATCTATCTATTGCTTTATTACTTTCAGTTTTATCTTTTTATCACCTGTCAGTATCTCTGTAAAATAGATGCCACTCGCAAATTGGATCATATCCACTGTAAACATGGTTCCTGATATATCTTTTTGCTCTCCCAGCACTTGCCCAACCATATTTATTAATCTGATTGTTCCTCCTTGTATAACATGGGCAGTTGTGATCGTAATCTTTCCACCTGTAGGATTCGGGTACAGACGTACTACATAATCATCTTTCTTCCGTTCGCCAATAGCGTTGGGCATTTCCACGGTAATACAATCCGAAGTATCGCTACATCCATTTTTTGACGTTACGACCACAGCATAATTCCCGGTTGCTTCAGGACTGAATGTCTGCCCGATAGCTCCCTGTATAGGTGTAAAATCATTATCACAGTCCAGCCACTGGTATGTATCGGCATTGCCAGCACTAAGTGTAGTTTCCGACTGTGATACATTAGCTACAGGAGAGCTGTTTATGTCAATATCCCGAGTCACGATACTGTCGCAACCTGTGGTATTAGTGAAAATCTGTGTGTAGATGCCGCTAACTGTATACACCGTATCACTAAATATAAAGCTGTCGCAGGCAGATTGTACAAGTTCACTGCCGTTACTTTTGTTAATTACTATATCGTAAGTAATACTACTATCACACCCCGTGTTGTTGTCATATTTTTGGATATAGGTACCGGAAGATGTATAAGTCACTCCGTTGAAAGTAGCTGAATCACAATATTGTCCCGCAACAACAGGGTTCACCGTACTTTTAGTAATAATTAAATTTAGTGTAACTACGCTATCACAATTAGCAGCATTGGTAAATGTTTGCACATAAGTACCCGAAGCTTTATAAGTCTGTGTACCAAAATTGAAACTGTCGCATTCGGTGTGGCTGAATGTACTGCTGCTCCTTTCATTTATTGTAAGATTGACCGTGAGAATACTGTCACAGTTAGCCTTATTATTGAGTACTTGTATATAAACACCGGAAGAGGTGTAAGTCTGTCCGTTTAAAGTGTAACTGTTACAAGCATCAACTGTCTGACTGAAAGAAGTAATACAAGATGCCTGACTTAACCTGACCAGAAACACATCATTTACTCCTGCAGAGCTAATTGCCCCATCATTTCCACCACGGTTAAATTCTGCTCCCTGGCCGGCGAAATACCCTGTTGCATACACATTATCATTAGCATCAACAGCCACTGCTGTGCCGATATCACCGCCACTCCCTCCCATACTTTTAGCCCAACTAAAAGTGCCTCCGATATCAAATTTTGCTACAAATATATCATTGGCTCCAGCAGAAATAAGCGCTCCACCACTACCGCCGCGGTTGAAATCTGCTCCGTTTGCAGAAAAAACTCCCGTTACATAAACATTTCCGACACCATCTACTCCTACTCCTCTACCGATATCTGCTCCTGTTCCTCCCATACTTTTTGCCCAAACGAACACTCCGTTCAGATCATATTTAACTAAAAATATATCATTACCTCCAGAGGACGTCAGTGCTCCGCCACTGCCACCACGGTTAAAATCTGCTCCAGAAACAGCAAAATACCCCGTTATATACACACTACCGGCACCATCCACAGCTACTCCCCACCCCTGATCGGCACCTGGGCCACCTATACTTTTAGCCCAGAGAAACACACCATTGGGGTCATATTTAGCCAGAAATACATCTGTATTTCCTCCGGAAGTAAGCGCTCCACCACTACCGCCAAGATTAAAATCTGCCCCTACAGCAGCAAAATATCCTACTATATATGCATTGCCGGCACTATCCACAGCTACTTTCCAAGGTTGGTCCACACCAGTGCCCCCCATGTTTTTTGCCCAAAGAAATGTACCATCGGAATCATACTTAGCTAAAAACACATCATAATTCCCCACAGAAGTCAGTGTTCCGCCACTGCCGCCAGGACCAAAAATAGCATTCGTTGAGTTAAATTGTCCCGTCACATATACACGGCCACTATCATCCACCGCTACCCCAAAACCTATATCGGTGCCTGTTCCTCCCATACTTTTAGCCCAAACGAAAGCGCCATCTGCACTATACTTGGCTACAAATATATCGAAGCTCCCTGCTGAGGTAAGTACACCACCACTACCTCCCGGGTTAAAGTTTACCCCTCCCTCATCAATCTGCCCTGTTACATATACATTGCCACTATGGTCTACAGCCACACCATAGCCCTGATCATTACCTGTTCCCCCGATACCTTTCGTCCATAAAACTGTACCACTGGGACTGTATTTGGTTAAAAAAACATCATTGCTTCCAGAAGAGGTTAAAGGTACACCGCCACTACCCAAATTAAAATTAGCTCCTGCCGCACCGAAATAGCCAGTTACATACACATTGCCTTTCTCATCTATAATTACTCCGTTACCAACATCGTTATTGCTTCCCCCTATACTTCTAACCCAGGCAAAATCAGCATTTTGAGCATTAAGTGGCATACACCATGGAAAAAGACACAAGAAAAAGAATAGAAATACTGTTTTGTAAGAAAAAATCATAAGTTAAAATTTAGAATAAAGTAATGAAGCAGATACGTGAATCAAATATCAAGGTGTAAAATTATTTTTTAGGCCTACTCCTGCCAAGAGCAGAATTGCTGCTTTTTAGCGTAATAGAATTGCAGTAGAATTACTGCACTAAAGGCCTGTTCTTTACCGAAACCCTAACTCCATTCCCCAATATAGCTTAATTTACTTTGCGTTTAATGATAACATACTGAAACTCGTATTCGGATTTAGGTTATTTTTGGTTATTTCAGGATAATAATTGTGCACAGACTAATATATATACGAAATTCCCTAAGTATAATGCTACAGGTCATCTTCTGTTGCTATATTCCGTTTACAGACCCGACTATACATGCACAGGAGCTCAACAGGCAATTCAACCACCCGTTTTATGCAAAAGAAGACACTGCTCATATTAATAAATTAATTACCCGGGCTTCTGCCTTAGAAACACATTATTTTGACAGCTCATTGCGCCTGCTCAAAGAAGCATTGGCAGAAAGCAGACAGGGAAAATATACGTATGGTATTGCCCGGGCATTATATGGCTTCGGCGTACTTTTCAACACCTGGAACAAAGACAGTGCGGCACTTCCCTATTACTTAGAGGCTGTGCCCTATTGTAAAGCATCGAAAAAATATAGTCATCTCCTTACTTCCGTCTATACTAATATCGGTTACACTTACAGTGTACTGGGCGCTTATCAGAATGCCGCTTTTTACATCGACAGTGCATTAGGCTTACCAGATATGAACCTCCATCATGATGGCTGGCGCATAGTAAAGGCCCTCAACAACCTTGGAGGTATCCATTACAAACTGGGGCAATACGATCGTGCGCTTCACTATGTAAACCGCGCTGAAAATTTATGCAGGAAGGAAGGTTTTTATGAAAGCCTGGCATTTACTTTAGGCCGGAAAGGATTTTTATTAAAAATAGCAAGCAAATATAATGAAGCAGAAAAATATTACAATGAAGGTTTGGCTCTTGTTGCAAGCAAAGTGCAGGACAGCGCTGCCTCTTTAAAACTATTGACAGACCTCAAATCCAGCCTGGCAGAGATTAAATTAGCAAAAAACAACCCCAGGGAAGCGCTTAAAATGATTGAGGATATCAATCTTAACAATAAAGACAAAGAATTTTACTTTTATACCCTGCAGGTGAACCCCATGTTTACAAAAAGCAGGATATATATACAGCTGGGCGCTTATGCTGATGCAGCGCAACTGCTACAACAATTAGTCCATTTATCAAATACAGATTTGCTACCCCAAATGCACTTACTTCTGTCGCAGGTATACGATTCGATGGGCAACTATCAAAAGGCCCTGTATCATCATAGGGTTTACCAAAACCTGCAAGACAGTCTCTTCAATGAGCAAAAAACCAAAGACATCAATGAGCTGGACATCAGGTATCAAACTTTGGAAAAGGATCGGGATCTGGCAAAATCTCAATTAAAAAATGCGCATCACGAAAGCAGGTTAAAACAACAGCGCCTGTGGATCATTGGTATTTCATTGGTGTTACTTCTGGCCGTTGTAATTATGTACAGCGGATATAAAATCAGCAAACACCGGCAAAAGCATAAAGATGAGCAGATAAACCTGTTGCAGAAACAACAGGAAATTAATCACCTCAAAGATATTATACATGGCGAAGAAAGAGAAAGAGTGCGGATTGCCCGTGAGCTCCATGATGGCATCGTGAGCCAGCTGATGGCTGTACGATTACAGTACAAAGGGATGCTACGACAGGCCGGCGAAAATTTACCCGACAGAAAAAATTTTAACCAGATGTTGCATTACCTGGACGATGTAACTAAAGAGCTTAGAAAAACAGCCCATAACCTGATGCCCGAAATTGTGCTTCAGGGTGGACTGATAGCGGCTATACATACCCATGCTGCTAAAATGTCCGGCACATCGGGTATCCGGATAATTATACAACATTTTGGCGATATTGTGCGAATGCCTCCTGAAGCAGAACTATCCCTTTACAGGATAGCGCAAGAGTTAATCCAGAATGCATTAAAGCATGCAAAATGCAATTATATACTAATAGAAATCAGCTTCGAGGAGCAATTTTTCTCTATGACTGTAGAAGACAATGGAATAGGCATGGTAAAAATGCCTGACGACGAACGCCTGGGTATGGGGCTGAGAAGCATTTGTATGAGAGTTGATGCATTAGGCGGCACCATTGACATTGCAGGCAGGGAAGGAAAAGGTACCACAGTCAATATGGAATTTGACATCAGCAAATTTGCCGGTACAAACCATTTTTAAATTTAGTCTTTGGCGAATAGTTACTAATTTTATGCTTTTCAGGTTCAAAGCGTGAAGCATTAAAGATGGCCATAAAAATAATTATAACGGACGATCATCCATTGGTATTAAACGGATTGAGAACCATATTAAAAACCTGCGATCAGGTGGAAGTCATAGAAACCTATGCAAATGGTAATGAACTAATCAATGGTTTAAGGAAACAACAACCGGATGTGCTTTTAACAGACTTGCAGATGCCGGGTGAGTTATACGGGCTGGAACTTATCAAATATATAAGAACTCAATACCCCCAATTACCCATTCTCGTACTTTCCGGACAAGAGTCCGTGTATAATGTAAGAGATATAATGGCACAGGGTTGCAAAGGATACCTGCTAAAAAATACTGCGGATCAGGATATGCTTATAGAAGCCATTGAATCCGTTTTTAATGGAAACGTTTACCTTGATGCTTCGCTAAAAGAAGAATTATTTAAAGACTTATTAAATATAGGAAACCGGAAAACCGGGATGGACTATATGTTAACGCAACGCCAGGTAGAGATTATTGATCTTCTATCGAAAGGACTTTCCAGTCCGCAAATTGCAGACAAGCTCTACATAAGCGTACGTACGGTAGATAGCCACCGTCACAGGATAATGCAGAAGCTTGATGTGAACAATGTAACCAACCTGATTAATAAAGCCAAAGAACTGCACCTTATCTAACGACAGTATTCTTAACTAACCAAACACACAATTAATCAAAATAAATACCCACTGTCCGTTAGCGTTAAGCGAAGCGATCTCCTACTATTCGTTAGAGTTAAGCGAAGCAATCTCTTCAAACTGATAATAAAGCTAAGTCTTTGGACTCCATACATTATGGTGAAAGAACCGGAAACTCCTTAGTACTCCGCTTAGAACAAATGAGGTCGTACTAAACATCCGGTAAATTAAGCTAATGACACCACCT
>JBEBVI010000278.1:0-5909 GCA_040392805.1 Taibaiella helva | reverse complement strand
CTTTGACAACTTTTCAAAAGTTGTCAAAGCTTTTAGGAAAATTATTTCGTCCACCTCACTGAGTCTTAATCTGAGAGAACAACTGATATTTTGATTGCATATTTTTATACAGCGTACAGTATATCAATTACGAATTACCAATCTTCTTAATTTGTAATTCGTAATTTTTAATTCATAATTGATTTATACATTGCGAGATTTTAGGATTTTCTGGATAGAGCCGATAATTTTGCAAATTTCATCGGCGTCTGCGAGTAAACTTTCAGCTTCAATTTTGGACAGATGTTTTGTTGTTTGCAATAATCTTATCCAGTATTTACTTTCTCTCGCTTCTTTGTATGTGATGCTTATTTTAGACAGAAAATCTTTGTCAGACTGTCCGCTAATAGATTCTTCGATATTGGCGCCTATCGAAGTTTCCACTTCGCAGTAATTGTTTACTCAACAAAAATTCCTTCCGGTTGACTGACAAATTCCGATATGCATTTACAATGCGAACCGCAAAGGCAAATGATTTTTGCTGAATAATATTCTCCTTCATGCCTTGATCTGTTTTAGTTAAACATTGATAATTCGTAATTGATTGCTAATTGATTCGTAATTTGTAATTGACTTACATGAATGGAGAAAACAGCCTTATAATCCTTTCCTGCATTTTCCGGAGGCTTGTCCTTTTAGTCCATTTTTCCAGGGTTATTTGTTCGGCATCTTCGAGGTCTTTATAAAAAGAGTCTGAAAGCTGTCCGGCTATTTGCTCATCATAGATGATTGCGGATACTTCAAAGTTCAGGTCAAAACTGCGCAGATCCAGGTTGGCCGTGCCTATTGATGCGATCTTGCGGTCAGTTGCAAATGTTTTGGAATGAATGAAACCTTTTTTGTACATATATATTTTAACCCCCGCGAATAGCAGTTCTTCAAAATAGGCTTGCGTGGCGAGATGCACGATCCTGGAATCACCTTCTTTGGGTACAAGCAACTTTACATCAATGCCACTTAATGCCGCTATAATGAGACTTTCCTGCAGGCTCTGATCCGGTATATAGTAAGGTGTGGTGAGGAGTATTTCCCGTTGGGCAAGGTTTATAGCCTGTATTACGGAATACAGTATATTAGGCAACGCAGAGTCGGGGCCGCTTGATATTACCTGTACATAGGAAGGATGATCTGTTTCCAGTGTTATATCCGGAAAGTATTTCCTGTCCACCGAAATATCTTTGCCGCTGCAAAAATTCCAGTCGGCCATAAAGATCTGCTGTAAAGAAAGGGAGGAGTATCCTTTTATGCGTAAATGCGTATCTCTCCAGTATAATTTATTTTCACCGTTATTGATATATTTATCACAAACGTTTATTCCGCCGATAAAGGAAGTAATGCCATCTATTACTACGATCTTCCTGTGGTTCCGGTAGTTGAACCGGTTGGCTAATTTTACCAGCGATATCTGGTTAAACGGATAAGCTTTTACTCCGTTTGCTGTTAGTTCCCGTACAACCGTTTTGCGTATGCTCGAGCTTCCGAAATCGTCATAGATAAAACGAACTTCCACACCTTCCTGAGCCTTTTGGATAAGGATGTTTTTAATGGTATTGCCGATCCCGTCATTTTCAAAAATGTAGTACTCTATGTGTATATGTTTTTCGGCATGTTGTAAAGCCTCTATTAATACCGGGAAAAGCTCTTCTCCGTTAAAAAGCAATTGCACTTCATTATTAGGCAGGATAGGGTTACTGCCTAATTTCCTGTTGGATAATAAGTGTATCAGCTCCAGATTCTGTACAATAGGCTTGTTGTCCGAAGCGAAAAGCTTTTTATTGGATTCTGCCAGCTTACGTTCGAATTCCTTTCTTAAGGACTGGTCTATTTTTAGTTTTTTTGAATAGATCCGGCGCTTCCTGTAGTTGATACCAAAAGAAAAATAAAAGGCAATTCCAATGCCCGGAACAAAAATGGCAAAAAGAAGGTAGGCTAACGTTTTGCTTGTGGAACGGGTGTCATATATTATCCTGAGGCAAACCAGTATCAGGATGAGAATATAAGTGACGTCCATGATCCGTCCCCATTTTATTTGCTCCCATATTTGCACGGACAACATGTAGATATATTAAGTGTATTTAACCAATGCCATTAACTTAAAGAGATTGTCTAAAAAGGTCGTCATTTCGAGCGAACCCCGAGCTTGCCGAGGGGAAGTCGAGAACTTTCTCACCGAAGGTAAATCTCACAAGTGTAATCAAATGATTAGGAGATTCCTCCATTCCACTCCGCTCCAGTCGGTGACAACAATGGGCTTTTTAGACAGCCTAGGCAACCGCCGATGTTGGCGGCTATCACCAACATCTAAAGTTAATGACATTGCATATTTAACCCAAAAAACGATCTTTTACTGAGCAATATACCGGTCCTGTCAGTCTGTTTCCTTCCCGGTATCGTAATTTTTCTTATCGGCGATAAAATCGTGATACTCTTTCCGAAGCGACTCTATCTTTGATTTCAGCTCATCACTTACCTGGGAAGGCAGGCTTTTAAGCTTTTTCAGCTGCACGGATAATATAATCCCCGATATGCCTCCGAATATAAAGGATAAGCCCGTGAAAACCACTATGGAAAGACCCGTGAATATTGGGTTGGCGATCAGCAGAACAGAACATACAATACCCAATATGCTTACAATAGCAAGATTGCCCCAGTTCAACTGTCCGTATTTTTTTAATTCGAACGCGAATCCCAAGCCCTGGAACGAGCGGAATAACAGTGTGATCCCGACAAAGAAGGGCAGTACCAAAGCTGAAGTTTCCGGTTGTATCAATAACAGTATACCTAATACCAGGCTGGCTATCCCACTGGTCAGATACCAGCCCCAACCTTCCAGCGTATCCCTGTTGGAAACAGAGAAATAGGATTCCATAACACCTGCAATAATAAAGGAGACGCTGAATAGGTAAGTAAGCACTGCGTATGTGGCAATGGGGGTAGAAAAAATATAAATACCGAATATGACAAAAAACACCCCTATTACTGCAGGCAGGTACCAGTAGCGGATACTTTTTTGAATGGATTTGAAAAATGTTGCCATAACAAATAACATTTTAAATATGAAATGAATAAATTAACTATTAGTAAACATAATAAAAATCTTTTAGTTTATAATTTCCTGAATTAATCAACCGATTTTTTCATGCAACGGCAAAGGTCGGCTCTTCGTTATTTTGTGTGGAATTTTAAAACTTTGCCACTCTCTTACTCAGGCTCATTTTGTCAGCCCTCCTTCTACAAGGTTCAGGACAGGCCCGGACGGAAGACAAAGAACAATCCTGAGCGATCTGCATGGAGTACTGTAGTACTTAGAGATTGCTTCCGATTTTTCAGCCTTTTTATTTTCGTTTCATTCATTAAGATTGCTTCTGGCTGAAAAATGCAATGACGAGAACGACCAGAAGCGATCTGTGTATAGCGCCTGACAACTCCTTTTCCACTACTTTTGACGAAGAACCCAAAGGTAGGCTGTTCAAACATTGGGAGCTTTTTTCGTCCACTTTTTCAAGTAATTAGGTAGAAGAAATCATCTATAAAATTTACTACAATAGTAATAACTTTTGGTAACTACTCACCTCCACTCCCCATTGTCATTCCGACGCAAGGAGGAATCTCTACAGAACGCTTAGAGATGCTTCCTTGCGTCAGCATGACAAGAACGATTATAAGTATGATTGTTCAAGTAGTACGACAGGAAATTTTATAGGGGAATGTTATTATACCCGATTGAACAACCTAACCCAAAGGTCTTCACCGGGTTGTTTAAAGTAGTAAGCGTTAGCGACATAAAATAAAAGAGCTTAGCCCCGCGGCTAAGCTCTTTTTGAGAAAGTAATATTATTTGGTGTACATCTTATTCGGCCAATGCCGGGGATCTTTTCAAAACCTTTGCAGAACTGGTAATCCAATCATGCAGCACATTGGCTGTTTCCGAAATATATACATCTTTTTTCAGCGCTTTCAGCCATTCCTCGTTTTTGGTTTTGGAAGCCGTATCAATATTTATACGGGCAAGATCTGCCTTGAGATTGCTTACCTGCAGCGGAACATTGGTCTTGTCCAGCTCTTCCAGTTTTTTAGAAAGCTCGCGGGATTCTTTTTGTTTGGCTGTAAAAAGGGCTTCATTCAGGGGTACCACATTATTATCCTGTTGCTTTTTCAGGCGCTCGCTTGTTTGCCGGATTATTTTGAATGTTTCATTATTGTCAATCCGTTTTTTGCTGGCTGAAGACAGTCCGGCTAATGCAGGAGGATAGCTCCATAGCTTATAGCTTGCTGCATCTATCTTATCCCAGGGCAAAGCGGTTTTATCCCTTTTTTCCCCTATGTTTTCGAGTTGTTCGTAGGCATCCGGCAGAGTAATATCCGGTGTTACGCCCCTCAACTGAGTGGAGCCGCCATTGACACGGTAAAATTTCTGTATCGTTAATTTCAACGAGCCTATACCTGTATACTCTGCATTGCCGCCTTTCGCACGGTTAAAGGCCGCTATAATCTGTTCGCGGACAGAAGAGCTGACAAATTGATCCAGGGGGACTAATTTTTGTACGGTGCCTTTTCCAAAAGTATTTGTTCCGATCACTACAGCCCGGCCGTAATCCTGCATAGCTGCAGCCATTATTTCTGAGGCTGAAGCGCTTCCGTTATTTACCAATATGGCCAGAGGTCCGGAATATAGCGGGGCAGGGCTCTGGCTTTTCAGCGTAACAGATTGATTGCCGCGCCCTCTTACCTGTACCACAGGGCCTTTCCCTATAAATATACCGGCCATATCCACCACATCGCTCAGCGAACCGCCGCCATTGTTACGGAGATCCAGTACAATGCCATCTACTTTTTCAGCCTGTAGTTTTACTACCTCGTTGGCTACGTCCTGCCCGCTGCGCCTGCCGTCAGACTCACCGGTAAAGTTGGCATAAAATTCAGGCAGGTATATATAGCCTATACGTTTACCCTGATTCTGGATAATTGCAGATTTTGCCCAGGTATCTTCCATATCTACACGGCCCCTTATGATCGGGATAATTTCCTGGCTGCCGTCTGCATGTTTAACATGCAGACGTACTTCTGTATGCTCAGGCCCCCTGATTATCTTAACCACTTCATCTGTTTCCATGCCTTCCACATCCACTGGTAATTGATCGCCCTGGGCTACTTTTTCAATGATATCGTCCACCTTAAGACGTCCCTGTTTCCAGGAAGGGCTTCCGGTAATAATAGATGTGATCTTGATCTTACCGTCTTCCTGCTGCAATAAAGATGCGCCAATACCGATAAAGCGCCCGGACATCATTTCATCGAAGCGTTTTTTATCTTCCGGCGGCATATAGTCGGTATGCGGATCTTCCGCGCCGGTGATGCTGTTAATAAATAAAGAAAAACGGTCGTTGTCGTTTAAGCGTTTCAAACGTTTGAAATAGCGATCCTGTATTTTGCTTACGGACTCTCTTGCTTCTTTTTCTAAAACGGCAAAGCTTTTAGGTGTGTATTGTGCGGAGTCTTTAGCCTTTTTTTCTTCCGCTTCCTTCAAGTCCAGGTATTTCGCCAGTACACGGTACTTAAGCAGCTTATCCCATCGTGCTTTCAGCTCTTCCTTGTGGGCAGCATAGCCCAGCTTTTTTCCGTCCAGTTCAATACTGTCATAGGTATTGAAGCTATAGGTGTTTTCCAGAAGCTCTTTATAATACTGTTCCGCCTCCGTCACTCTTTTTACAAAAATATTGCTTACCTCTTCGTAGAATTGCAGCGAATTGTTCCGGATCTGATCGTCTATCTCATATTGGTAGCCGCTTAGTTTATCTATATCAGACTGCAGAAAGAATTTTTTCTCATAGTCAAGACTTTCAAGCGTTTTGTCGTAAACAGCGGCGGAG
>JBEBVI010000277.1:0-5938 GCA_040392805.1 Taibaiella helva | reverse complement strand
CGGGGAATTTATCTGCCACTTCCTGCGATCCCGGCCCACTGTACTGGTAAAGCAAAACAGGATATTTTTTCTGAGGGTCAAAACCGGCCGGCCTGATCATCCAGGCATTCAGCATATCGCCCCTGCCGTTAGGAATCTGCAGGGTAGTAATAACGCTTAAGGTATATTGCTGCATCACGTTTTCCAATGCTTTATTATCTTCAAGAACCCTTACTTTTTTGCCGCTTCTTTCCAATAAAGTATATACCGGTACGGAGTTCAGTGTAGAAAACCGGTCGAGGAAATAACGGAAACCCTTACAGGCCACAACGTCATGCATACCATTTTCCGGAGTAAGACAACGGATATTCCCACCTTCCCAGCTTACACTATACAGCTTTTGCTGAAGGGGTGTTTCCACTGCAGCCATATAGTACACACAGGATTCCTTCTCGTCCGAACCCAATAATTTACTGATATCCCAGGAACCGTAGGTTAGCTGCAGCAGCTCATCCTTCTTCCAGTTACGCTTATATAAATGCCGGTAACCATCCTTTTCAGAAGTGAAGACGAAGGAAGACCCGTCCGGAAGAAAAATAAGATCATCATTGATCTCAATATACCGCTCATTATTTTCCTCATAGATCAGCTCTGTTTCTCCGCTTGTGGCGTCTGACAGTAACAGCTCAAGCTTATTCTGCAACCGGTTCATCCGGTATATACAAAGCCTGGCCGGCTGAGCGGTCCATTTGATGCGGGGAATATACAGGTCTTTTTCCCGGCCGATATCGGCAGTGGCTGTTGTGCCCGGCTCCAGGCTATAGATATGTATGCTCACCTCCGAATTGGCCTCTCCGGCCTTGGGGTATTTATAAGTATAAAGGCGGGGATAGTTACCGCTGTCATAGAAAGGTATAGTGTACTCCTTCACCTTATTTTCGTCGAACCGGTAATAAGCAAGATAATGACCATCCGGCGACCATTGGTAAGCCTGGGAAAACTGGAACTCTTCTTCATATACCCAGTCACAGTTACCGTTTATTATCTTGTTTTTCTCGCCGTCATTGGTTACCTGGGTTAATTCATCAGTTTTTATATCACGGATATAAAGGTTATTATCTTTCACAAAGGCTACTTTTGTGCCCTGCGGGTTGAAGGAGGCATGCATCACTCTTTCTTCATACAGACGCTTCCGGGCCCCGGTAGCCACATCATAGATCCATACGTTGTACAAGGCGGAGCGCCGGTATATCTGGATCGGATCAGTAAACAAAAGGATCTTTTGCTCATCTTCCGAAAAAGTATAGGTTGTTATTTTATTACCGTTTTCTCCTTCCGTTTTATTATTGAATATAGTCTTGCCTTTCCGGCCTTTCGCCAGGTCATAGCTATTAATTTCCTGTACGCCCTTTACTTCATCCAGTTGCGTATAGTGCATCCCGTCGTTGAGCATATTAAACCCGGGCACGTTCTTAACGGTAAAAGCTCCGTTTTGCCATATATCTTCAAGGGTAATTTCCTTTTTATTCTGAGCCGAAATAAATAAAGGGAAACAAAAAATCAGTGCGGTAACAAAAGATGCCGTCTTAAGAGATTTAATAGAAATCATTGTACATTTTAAAATTAAAGGGCTAATATAGTGCATATCAGCCTGATCTTCCTCCCCCCGAACAAGGGATTCTACCTGCTGACCGGCATTTCCTGCAAAATACCGGTCAGAAAGTACCTGCCCCTTTTATGAGCAGCAATAAGAAGCCATAGTCTGCAGGAAGTACAGGCTACATGAATAACAGAAGATGTCCGGGGCAATATTAATTACAGGTGCTCCTCCAGGGTCCCCTGGTTAATTTCGTTAAGAAGATTTTCGATAGCCTCAGGCCGCGGTTTTAATTTGAACCCTTTCAGCATGGCCAGCTCGGCTGAGAACCGCTTCTCCATAGCGATCTCCTGCAGTGCGTGCCGGATAGGTGTGTTATTTTCTAATGAGTTGGAGGTGCCTGGCTTTGAGTGTATATGTTCGTCCATATAGTTTAGATTTTACACATAAACGGGGAAAATTATCTTTTAGTATATACGGGTAAAAAATTATTCTTTAGTTTGTTCATGCGAAAGCGTATCCTTTATAATCAGGTAAAGGTCTTCATCCTGCTTTTTTTCGTGGTACTTTTCCCGGGCATATTGTTCGAGGCGTTCGTTATTGGTGTTCAGTTCATGAAGATCCTTTTCCATGCGTTCCACTTCCGAATTTAAAAAATCTATTTTCTGTTGCGTTTCTTCCAGCTCACGTTCTTTAATCTTCTGGGTAAACCAGTCATTCTGGTCAAAGAACAGCATAAGCAACAAAAAGGCTACTGCTGTGATGACAAATTTATTAGTTAATATACGGAAAGCTGATTTCACTTAAACTTTTTATAAGGAACGATAAGAACAACATGGCAAAGTTGAAAAAAATTAATGGCATTATATCACTGTAGACGCAGAGAATTTTGCCCGGATTTTCCTAAAGCCCGATAAATAATATACTTTTGCTCCGATTTTATTAATACATAATACCAATTTATAATGTTGCAGGACTATACTGTACAGAATGAGAAGGAAACCCGGGCCGGTTTTGGTGAAGGCATTCACGAAGTAGCAAAAAACAACCCCAATGTTGTAGCGCTGACTGCAGACCTAGCCGGTTCGCTAAAGCTCAATGCATTCATTAAGGATTTCCCTGACCGCTTTATCCAGGTAGGTATTGCGGAAGCCAATATGATCGGTATTGCTGCCGGACTGACCATCGGAGGAAAAATACCCTACACCACTACTTTTGCCAATTTTTCCACCTCACGGGTATATGATCAGATACGCCAGTCGGTAGCTTATAGTGGTAAAAATGTAAAGATCTGTGCATCGCATGCAGGCTTGACTTTAGGGGAGGATGGCGCTACGCACCAGGTGCTGGAAGATATTGGGATGATGAAAATGCTGCCGGAAATGACGGTGATCGTACCCTGTGACTTTAACCAGACCAGGGCGGCCACAAAAGCTATAGCCGATTACCAGGGACCTGTTTACCTGCGCTTCGGCCGGGTAAAATGGAGCAATTTTACCAAAGAGGATGGCAGCGATTTTGTTATAGGTAAGGCCCAGGTGATGAATGAAGGTAATGACCTGTCTATCATAGCCTGCGGACACATGGTATGGAATGCCCTGGAGGCTGCAAGAAAGCTGGAAGCCGAAGGTATTTCCTGCGATGTGATTAATATGCACACTATTAAACCTTTAGATGAAGAAGCTATTATCCGCTCCCTCCGGAAAACCGGCTGTGTGGTTACTGCCGAAGAGCACCAGATAAACGGTGGCCTGGGTGACAGCGTGGCGAATGTTGCAGCCCGCTACTGCCCCGTTCCGCATGAGTATGTAGCTGTGAAAGATACCTTTGGTGAAAGCGGTAAGCCTAACGACCTGCTCAAAAAATATGGCCTGACAACAGATGATATCCTTGAGGCTGCCCGTAAGGTGATGCAACGTAAAGTTGCCGGTAAATAATTTGTCCGGTTCATCATACTTTTGGTCCCCTGTAAATCTGCAGACCGGTAATATATACCCGCTAAACTATTCAGGCTGTTTAGCGGGTATTTTTATAATCAGATCCTTGTAAGCGCTCCCTGTTATTCTGGGCAACGTGTAATCCTATCCTTTAGTTCCCGGCAGTGGAACAAAACCGGTTTCGCCCGGAACCGGGGGAAACCGCTGAGCTGCCCAATCTTCCTTTGCCTGCCCAATACGCGCTTTAGAGGTGGAAACAAAATTCCAGTAAATGAATCGTTCTTCCGGAAATGGTTCACCCCCGAATATATATACTGTAGTACCGGCCTCTATTTCAAAACTGCACAAATGCGCATCTTTTGTAATAAGCAACTGTCCTGGTACGTACCGGTGCCCCCCGTTCTTAACAGCACCGCTTACTATATAGAGCCCGCTTTCTCCATACAACTTACCCGCCAGGTCAACGTAAGCAGAGTTCCGGGATTCAATTTCAAGCATATATAAAGGACTGTATACAGGTACGGGGGATATTCTTCCTTCAAGGCTACCCGCTATAAGTTTATATTGAACGCCTTGCTGCTCCCAGCAAGGCAACTGGTCGGCGGCTATGTGTACGAATGAAGGAGCAATTTCCTGCTGCTCTGCCGGTAAAGCAATCCATATCTGAAGCCCGTGAAGAAATTTATCTGCTTTTCTCAAATATTCAGGTGTACGCTCCGAGTGTACCACACCGCGGCCTGCGGTCATCCAGTTTACCTCCCCTGGCCTGATCTCCAATGCATTCCCTATACTGTCGCGATGCATAATAGCCCCCTCAAAAAGATAGGTCAGCGTAGACAGCCCGATATGCGGGTGTGGCGCAACATCAAGATTGTCGTGGTCTTTCATACAGGCAGGCCCCATATGGTCTATAAATACGAAAGGCCCCACCGATCTTTTCTGGTGAAAAGGAAGCAGGCGGCCTACTAAAAAATTACCAATGTCCGCTGCGCGCTCAGGCACAATAATATCTACATTTGACATATTCGTGAAGTTGCATTTTACAATACAAATATCTCAAAAATATCTCTTCTCCCTGCATATTACAACATCCGAATATATACCGGGCAAGACTTATTTTAATATTCCTTCCTGGTCGTACTATCCTCATTTTACATATATTTGTAACGTAAAAGGTTTATTTATGACCAGGAAGCTATCACTTTTATTTGCCGGCACATTATTATTTGGTTTTGCCCAGGCCCAGGATTTTACAATTACCCCCAAAGTAGTAGAAGGGACAACCACAGGTGTAGACTCGTTTAAAGATGGGGACGACTACCACAATTATGTGGCAATGGAAACGGAAATTAAAAATATTTCTAAGGATACACTTAGTCTCACCTGGACCAATATAACAGATGAGACTACAAATCCGGAAGAATGGATATTGGTCGGTGTTTGCGACAACACCCTTTGCCGTTTCGAATATGGTGAATGGTACTACGGTAAGCCGGAAAGAACAAATGTTGTTGAGCCGAATACCAGTTTTATGATGCAAGTGCATATTTATGCACCTAATAATGGCTCTAACGGTACCGGTATCTATAAAATAAAAATAAGCACCGAAAACCAGACAGACACGATCGAGTATAAGCGCTCCAAAGAAATAGATTCCAGCTTAAAATCAATATCTAAAAGAGATAAAAGATTATCCGAAAACCATACAGACACTATCGTGTATATGCTCACCAAAGAGCAGGGCTCCAGCGTAAAAGCCATATCAATAGAAGATAAAAGCGTATTCATCTACCCCAACCCGGCAGCTCAGGATATAAAAGTGTATGCAGACCCTGCGTTAAAAGGCAAACAAATGAATATTATTAACATGGTCGGTTGCCAACTGATGAAAGTACCGATCAATTCGAACAGGGAAGTTGCAGAGGTAAATATCGCCTCTCTTGCACCCGGTATGTACATATTACAGATTGCCGGCGAAAATGGGAAAATAGTTACCAGCCGTAAGTTCATAAAGAAATAGACTTTCACGTTCACATATATAGAAGCGCTCCATAATTAATCCTATGGAGCGTTCTTTTTTTAATAGCACCACAGGTAAAAGCAATCCCTTCATATTCATCCCAATCGTTGCGCCATCACGCTCCGTTGCCCGTTGCGTGAAACAATCCCTCCTTTAATAAATCCTTGCCCCTTTTTAACATTCCCGGCTGATTTTACTGCTCTGATTTTACCTACATTTGTGGCTCAAAAGCTTTATTTATGACAAAGAAGTTATCACTTTTATTTGCCGGAACATTATTATTCGGTTATGCGCAGGCCCAGGATTTTACGATTACACCCAAAGTAGTATACGATACGACTGCAGGTGTGGAACCTTTTAAGGAGGGAGACGAAAGCCACGATTATGTGTTAATGGAGGCGGAAT
>JBEBVI010000276.1:0-5944 GCA_040392805.1 Taibaiella helva | reverse complement strand
TGGCGTTAAGCAGTATTAAAGAGGAACAAAAGGGAAGAAAGGATGTAATTAATACCTACGCTTTACTGTCTACCATATATTCGGGGCTGCATCAATATGATAGTGCCTATATTTATCTCCGCCAGTATTACACATTAGCCGATAGTATCAATGTCCAGGAGAGAAATAAGGCTCTGGATAAGTTACAGCAGCAATTTGACGTGGCCCGGAAAGACAAGCAGATCCTGCTGAGTGAAGCTAAAGTTCGTAACCGTAATATGTGGATCGTAACATTTGCCGGGGGTATTCTCCTTTTCGGACTCACTTCTCTGATCCTGTATATTAGCTATAGCAAAAGGATACATATACTGAATCAGCAGAAGGAAATAGACAAGCTCAGGGCCACCATGCAGGGCGAGGAAAAGGAACGGGCACGGATTGCGCAGGAATTGCATGATGGCATTGGCAGCCTGCTCTCTGCAACGGCTATCCATTTGAACACCTTTTCCCATCGTCATCAGGAAATAGCGTATAATGATCCCGCTTTTAAACAAACAGAAAGGCTGGTCGCCGAAATCAGCAACGAAGTAAGGCACACGGCGCACAACTTAATGCCCCACATTTTATTAGAAAATAATCTCCCGGAAGCCATAAAAAAATTCTGCTCTCATATAGAGAAAAAGCAAAAGCTGGATATAAAGCTTGAGTTTTTCGGCATACCCGAAGACCTGAATGCGGAAATACAACTATTTACCTATCGGATTATCCAGGAGCTCGTACAGAATATAATTAAGCATGCCCGGGCTTCAGAGGCGATCGTTCAATTGGATTATAATGACAATTTGCTGAGCCTGACGGTGGAAGATAATGGGGCTGGGTATGATATACAGGAAACATCGGCCGGAATGGGGCGGGGGAATATAAGAGCGAGGCTAGAAAGCAAGTATGGAATCCTGCATGTAAACTCAACGATCAACCAGGGCACATCGGAGTATATAGAGCTTGACTACAGTAAAATAAAATAAAGCAGATACACCAATGACATTAACTTAAGCTCAAATACTCGTTCTTCGTCATTGCCAATGGAATTGTGCTAAAACACCCGTTAATGACATTAACAAACACATTAAGTAACTGTATCAAAATAACTCCCCCGGTTCTGGGCCTGGGAGATGCCTCCACGGAGCCTGCCCTGAGCATAGCTGAAGGGGTCGGTATGTCGGTACTTACTTCGACGCAGCTCAGTACAAGTGAGGAAGTTATTTTGACTATTATACTAAGTCATTTATAAAGCAGGTAAACAATGAAAATTAAAGTTGGTATAGCAGATGACCACGCCTTAATAGGAGAAGGCATACAAAGTATGCTACGCGATCATGCGGAAATAGAAATAATAGCCTATTGGCAAAACGGGGAGGAAGTGCTCAACAATATCGGACGCTTAAAGCCGGATGTGATATTGCTGGATATCAGCATGCCGGGAATGAAAGGGGATGAAATAGCCAGAATCATCAGCAGGGATTTCCCAAAAACAAAGATCATAACCCTGACCAATTTAGATAATATCTATTTCATTCAAAATATGCTCCAGCAGGGTGTTGACGGGTATATATTAAAGAATATCAGGAGAGAAGAAATGGAACTGGCGATAAAAACCGTATATGAAGGCGGACAGTACTTTGACGAAACCATCCGGGCCAGAATAGAGGAAGAAAATATAGAGACCGGCAGTAAACCGGCTTTCGGCAATATCCTTACCAACAGAGAAGTAGAAATACTGGAAATGATAGCGCGGGACCTGTCCAGTAAGGAAATAGCTAAGGAACTTTTCCTGAGTAAAAGAACGATTGATCATCACAGGGAAAGAATGATGATAAAACTACAGGTAAAAAGTACAGCCGCCCTGGTAAAGAGAGCAATGAGCCTGGGTATAATCAGCGGTTAGGATATAGGAGGCTGTCTAAAAAGCCCATTGTCGTCATTCCGACTGGAGCGGAGCAAAATGGAGGAATCTCCTAATCATTTGATTACACTTGTGAGATTTACGGTGAGAAAAGTTCTCGACTTCCCCCTAGGAAAGCTCGGGGTTCGCTCGAAATGACGACCCTTTTTAGACAGACTCTACGATTGGCGCATTCCTACAGTCGCATAACGTGCAGGAATAATTCAGCGTGTTTACCCAATCTCAGGCAAAGACATTACTTTTGTTTTGAAATCTCGTCACTTTTTTCGTTTTTTACTTTTAAATTTAAATATACATGGGCATTATTTCCTGGATCATTTTCGGACTGATTGCCGGTTTTTTAGCAAAGATGATTATGCCGGGCAAAGGCCCCGGTGGTTGTATTGTGACAATCGTATTGGGTATTTTAGGTGCTATGGTTGGCGGGTTCATCGGCGTACAGATCGGCTGGGGTTCGGTAAAAGGCTTCGATCTGCGTAGTTTCGGACTGGCTGTTGCAGGCGCGCTGTTGTTGCTGTTCGTGTACAGAGGTTTCAGTAAAAAGTGAGTTTTACCTCTCCTTCCGGGGTGTACTGCAACATCTTTATCTAAAAAAACCTATTTTTGCCTTGCGTTATGGAAGAACGGGCAGATACACAAAATATGTAATTTCCCTTAGGGCTTCCGGTAAGTAAGACGCCTAAAATATTTTTAAAGATGAAACAAAACGTGAATCTAAAAATCATATTATTATCTACTGCTATAATTCTTTTCGCAGTGGTTTCCCGCATTATCAATGCAGAGGTGCACTGGTACAATTTTAGCCCTCTCGTTGCAATGGGTCTGTTTAGCGGTGCCGTTTTTAAGAATAAGGCTTATGCTTATCTTCTACCCTTAGCCGCTTATTTTCTTTCCGATCTGTATCTTCATTTAGTGCATCATACCGGCTTTTACGGTCCCAGCCAGTACTTTGTATACGGCGGTATGGCGTTAGTGGTATTGCTGGGTACATTTATACACAAAATAAGCGCATTGAGGATAGCCGGTTTTGCCATAAGCGGCTCACTGCTGTTCTGGGTTATATCTAACTTCGGTGTTTTCTGCGCAGGCTATTATGGATACAGCTTAGGCGGCTTAAAGACTACCTATCTTATGGCGCTTCCTTTTTATACGCATGATGGTATAAGCACCCAGTTATTTTTCAACGCTATTTTAGGAGACCTTATCTTCAGCGGAATATTCTTCGGTGCCTATGTTTTATTCAGGAATAAAGTGACCAGCGCAAAATTAGTTGCCTGACCACAATAAACCGTAGTAAAGCGGTAAAGCATATAAAATATAAAAACATTATCAGGCCATAAAGCAGAATATTGATACAATATTCTGCTTTATGCTTAAAGGTAAAATAAGAACCCCTGTTGTATACCATACACATTTTCAAATACAAAAAGTGAAATCAGTTGCTTTTCATACATTAGGTTGCAAGCTCAATTTTTCGGAAACCTCCTCCCTGAGCAGAACGCTCGAAGCGGAAGGCTTTGTAAAAAAAGATTTCGAGGATGAAGCGGACGTATATGTTATCAATACCTGCTCCGTTACCGACAATGCCGACAAGGAATGTCGCCAGATCGTAAGGCGTATCCAGAGAAGAGCGCCAGGCTCGCTGGTAGTCGTTACGGGGTGCTATGCCCAGCTTAAGCCTAAGGAAATTGCCGGAATAGATGGTGTGGATCTGGTATTGGGAGCCGCCGAGAAATTCAATATCGCCGAGCACCTGCGCGAATTATCCAAAGGGGATGCTACTAAAATATGCAGCTGTGAAATTGAAGAAGTAGAGGGGTTCCATGCTTCATTTTCGCATAACGACCGTACCCGTACCTTTCTTAAAGTACAGGACGGCTGCGATTACAATTGCAGCTTCTGCACCATTCCCCTGGCACGTGGGTATAGCAGGAGTAATACTATTGAAGGTGTGGTACAAAATGTACAGCAATTGGCCGGTAATGATGTACGTGAAATAGTGCTTACCGGTATTAACCTGGGCGATTTCGGGAAAGGCAATTACGGTGCACGGAAAAGGGAAGAGTCCTTTATGGACCTGATCAGCACGCTGGATGCTTTAGACGGCATAGACCGTTACCGTATATCCTCTATTGAGCCGAACCTGCTTAGTGATGAAATTATCCGGTTTGTTGCTGCGAGTAAACACTTTATGCCGCATTTCCATATCCCTTTGCAAAGCGGGAACAACGAAATACTGGGGAACATGCGCCGCCGCTACCGGAGAGAATTATATGCCGATCGCGTAGCGCTTATTAAAGAGCTGATGCCGCATTGCTGTATTGGCGTTGACGTAATCGTCGGCTTTCCCGGGGAAACAGACGCTCATTTCGATGATACTTACGGCTTCCTGCATGACCTGGACGTATCCTACTTTCACGTATTTACTTACTCTGAACGCGACAATACGCCTGCACAGCAAATGCCGGACAGCGTGCCTCAGTTCACCCGGCAGGAAAGGAATAAAATACTCCGCAATTTATCCTATCAGAAAATGCAATATTTCACACAGCAACAGTACGGCTCCGTTCGCCCGGTGCTGTTCGAGAGCACTGATAAGAATGGGATGATGGAGGGTTTTACCGATAATTATATTAAAGTAAAAACACCTTACAGGGCGGAATGGGTGAATGAGATAGTGGATTGGAAGCTTTAACTCAGAACTCCGGGACGCTATATCATAATATACAGACTCTGGTATTACATCACAAAATCCAGATAATTATTTTTATCAATTACCTCAAAAGTAGCATCTGGGTAAGCCTTAGCAAAAGCCGTCGGTATTTTTATTTTCTTATGGCTGCTATCCCATTTAAATTCGTAGCTCCTCAGCATATCTCCATGCTCCTCCAGCCAGTCTAACTCCTGTTGGTCATAAGTTCGCCAGAAATAATTGTTGGCCCTCATCTGGTCGTAGTGCTGCTTCTTTATACGCTCTGATGCTAAATAATTCTCCCACAAATCCCCGGTGTCCGTGCGATTATTCAGCCGGTTAAAGTTTTTTATCAGGGCATTTCTAATACCATTATCTGCAAAATACCAGCGACTGGATTTAGTAATTTCCTTTCGTAAATTCAGGCTAAAGCCGTTCAATTTATATAACACAAAAACTTTGGTCAATAGATCCAGATAGCGCTCTACCGTGTTTTTAGAGATTTGCAACTGACTCCCCAGCTCCGGTAGTGATACTTCGTTGCCGATCTGGAAAGCAATTAACCGTAACAGATCATAAATCTTATCCGAATTTCTAATGCCGTCAAACATTAAAATATCTTTGAGCAAGTAGGAGTTTACTATTTCATAGAGATACTCCTCTTTTTCCCGCCAGTCTTCATACTGCTCCAGCTCCGGGTAAGCACCGAAGAGTAACCGCTGCTCTAAATTTTCTTTAGTTTGCTTATGATCTTCAAACTGTGCCAGTTCTTTTTGTGCTAATGGAAAAAGGAACAACGTAGTTTTTCTTCCGACCAAGGGTTCTCCCAGGTTGTTGGACAGGTTAAAAACCGAAGAACCGGTTACCAGCACCTTAATGCCTTCTATACTGTCTACAATCAATTTTAATATTAACCCGATATCAGGAATATGTTGCGCCTCATCAATGACCAGAAGCTTAACCTTCGCCAGCAAGCGCTTGTAGTTCCGCACCGACCGCTCTTGCAGCAACAACACATCATTTATATCTTCTCCATTAAGCTGTAGATAGGATCCTTCTTCCTGTGTTTGCAGGAAATCTTTAATTAATCGTGTCTTTCCCACACGCCTTGCACCCAATATGATTAATACTTTATTTGGTCTTAGTTTCTTCTTAAAGTTAGCCGATACAGCTCTCTTATATTGATGGCTCACTGTTTTGTTATTCATTTTACAGGTAAAAATAACAAAAAATGTAAATCAAACTCAAAAACTGACCTAATTAATGTAAATTCAGTCATCATACTGACCCAATTAATGTAAATTCAGTCA
>JBEBVI010000275.1:0-5958 GCA_040392805.1 Taibaiella helva | reverse complement strand
CAAAATTCAACCCGGCATCAATAAAAACATGCCTGGATTCCGTGACCGCTCCATAAATGGAATGGTAATGTTCCGAAAAAGTTTTACTGAATAACGTATAAGAACCGTCTTTTGTGACAACAGCTTGTATCATCAGGCAGTAAATAAGAAACAAAATTAAGGTTTACCGGCCAATGTCATTAACTTAGGGCTTCGTATAGTTGCGGGTGAAAACACCCGCAACGGCGACCGCCAATGTTGGTGTTTTCACCAACATCTAAAGTTAATGACATTGGTTTACCGTCTGTATATGCTGGCAAAGGTGCAGTGCTGAAAAGTTCATAAATGACCTCTAATGTCACACCAGGAGCATCCTGACCTCTACATTTATTGTCCTGATTCTTAATTCATATCATTTTCATACGGTACACAGCCCAACCAGAATATTTATTTCGTTGCCCTCCGTCGCGCCGGTTGTGAGAAACATTTGGACTGTTTAATAACGATAATAAACTATTTTTGCAAGTCCCGGAACAGGGATGCATAAGCCTTAAAAGCTTTTTAGTATAAATAGTATCAAGCCAGGTCTGAATACTGTTTTGAATTTTGAACCAGATGAAAAATATCGTTTTAGCCAGTACTTCCACTCTTTTCGGCGAAGAGTACCTGTCCTATCTACAGCCGGCAATCCGGGAGTTGTTCCATGGTATAAGCCATATTATATTTATACCTTAAGCGCGTCCCGGAGGCATTTCTCATGATGAGTATACCCGAAAGGCCCGGGAGGCATTTGCGCCGAACGGCATTTCCGTAAGCGGACTGCATACTTTTGAAGATCCGGTTAGTGCAATACGGCAGGCTGAAGGTTTCTTTACGGGCGGAGGCAACACTTTTTTGCTGGTAAAGCAATTGCATGAGCTGTCATTAATACATGAGCTGAGGGCTGCGGCAGAGAAAGGCACTCCATATCTTGGCGCCAGTGCCGGAAGCAATATTGCCGGTATCAATATGAAGACAACAAATGATATGCCCATTGTATATCCGCCAAGTTTTGATACTATGGGCCTGGTGCCTTTCAATCTCAATCCCCACTACTTAGACCCCGACCCTACTCTGCAACACAATGGGGAAACCAGGGAAACACGCATCAGGGAATTTCATACACAAAACAGCACACCCGTAATCGGCCTGCGTGAAGGCAACTGGATGAGGGTGCATGGCCAGCGTATTACTACCGAAGGCAGCAGGTCTACCCGGATATTTGAACAAAGCAAAGATCCATACGAAGTGCCGCCCGGTTCTGAGATCCGTTTTGATAATGTGTAATCACGGGCCGGCCATATCACTATTGAAAAATCCCGGTTGCCCTGAATGCTCACTTATAAAAATCATTAAAGATGAAAAATATCATCCTTATTTTATCTGCTCTTATCGCCGTTACATCCTGCGGTAAGAAAGAATTAGATCCCGTTATCGGATATAACTCCGTTTTACTACTGAATAAGATCAGCTTTACTAATTTGTACCGTGCCGATAGTATTGTGGGACAGATAAATTACTTATATATTGTAAACAGCGATACATCCGCATCAGGCACAGATACGATAACATTCCGGCACTCGTTTTCCGTTAAGGCGACCATAGCCGATCAGCGAATTGATTTAAACACGCCGGATAAGGCTAAGTCTGCCAGGCTTAATGTGGGTTTCCGCATTTATGGGGGCATGGCAGACGAAGTGAAGGTAGAGGAGTTTATATACGAAAAGGATAAAAAGACATTAATAAAGCAACCGATATATTTCAATACAAAGGATAGCCTGTTTACAGCGGAACCTGTTATTATTAATTTTTAACCGGTGTTGATCATTAGCTGCCCGGAATGCCGGGAATCTTTACCTTTGCAGCGGAACTACAAATCCGTGCTATCGCTACTCCTTTACAGGAGGAGAGGAAAGTCCGGACATCACAGAGCAGCGCACCATCTAACGGATGGGATCCTCTAAAAGGGATACAGACAGCGCCACAGAAAATAACCGTCTCTACGGATGTAGGGATAAGGGTGAAAACGTGTGGTAAGAGCACACGGTATATATTGGCAACAATATATACGGGCAAGCCTTGCGCGATGAAATGCCCAATAGGCAGGCGGTTGAGGACTGCTCGTCCGATGCCTGCGGGTAGGCAGATAAAGCGCCACAGTGATGTGTCGCTCAGATAAATGATAGCAATATGATCTTCACGATCATATACAGAATCCGGCTTACAGGATTTGTAGTTCTTTTTTCCATAGAAAGGCGCTCCGTGTTATTCCCAGACACCCGCTATTTTCATTGTTTTTTCAATAACATCCCGCACACAACCCTGTCCTCCTGCATAAGGAGAAATATAATCTGCAATTTTCCTGATATCAGACACCGCATCTTCCGGGCAGGTTTTTAATCCGCACAACTCCATAGCAGCCAGATCTGGCATATCATCTCCCATATACAATACCTGCTCTTTATCCAAACCTGCTTCATCCATTAACTGCTGCAAGCACGCTTTTTTATTTTCTGCAGAAAGATATACTTCATGAACACCCAGGTTTTTCAAACGTTTCCTGACTGCCTCTGATTTGCCTCCGGAAATTATCCACACTTTAAATCCCTTTTTCACGGCCAGCTGTAGTGCATAACCATCTTTTATATTCATCCTCCTGAGTAGTTCGCCCTCTTCCGGAACATGCAACATTCCGTCGGTAAGCACGCCGTCTATATCAAATACAAAAGCTTTTATTACTGAAAACAGGGACAACACATTCATACTTCCTAATTCTTTTATTTACAAGTTATCTTTCATTATGGATTCACTGATATCCGCATATATCTGCTGCCAGCCCGGGTGCTGCTTCAACAGGTCAAGATGCTTTTCAATAGTTCGAAAATCCTTCCTCACAGCAGGCCCGGTTTGATTCTCAGAAGGGGGTAAAAAAGCAATCTGCCCGGTGGTTTGCCGTATAATCGGGTGCAACACCTCGAAAGGCAATGTATGCTCCTCGCACAATTTCTGGGCAATACTGAAAAGATGATTGGTAAAATTATTTGCAAATACAGCGCAAACATGCAAAAGCTGCCGCTGCCTGAAATCTGTTTCCAACACCGTTTCTGATATATCTCCTGCAAGCTGCAGGGCTACAGTAGCTGCTACCGGATTACTTGCTTCTACAATAAGTGGTATGTTCGGGCCAGGGGGCAGGTTACTTTTTTTAATAGAATACAGTGACCATATAACGGCCTTATGCTCCGAAATATCACCAAGCACATCCAAAGGTACAGCACCGGCACAATGAATAACCGTTTTCCCTTTAAAAGACAATCCTGCCGCTACTTCAGCAAGCGCATCATCTTTTATGGCCAATATGTACACATCCGCATCATCCACTATTTCGCCCAGGCAATCAGTCACCTCCGAATGGGTAAGCACAGCCAGCAAATCGCCATGTGCCCTGGTACGGCTGTACACTTGTACGATTTCATGTCCTTTACGATACAGCCGTGTGGCAAAAAAAAAGGCAATATTCCCTGATCCTATAAATACAATACGCATCTTGTCCTGTTTAAGCCGGCTTAGCTGTTTTTTGTTATATAATCTTCCATAATCTTATATACCCTGTCCTTTAGCTCATGCCGGTCGCCCATACCCAGCCCCTTGGTAGGAACAGGCTCCAGGAAATGATAACTAATAATGCCGGGCCAGGCCCAGAATCTGGGCTTCATGGGCAATATCTTTTTGGTACCTATGATCACCGCCGGGATAACGGGCTTCTGAGCACGTATAGCTGTAATAAAAGCACCGTCATAAAAAGGAAGCAAAGGCGCATCACTTTTATTCCTTGTCCCTTCCGGATATAAGCACAGGTGCAATCCCATTTTCAGCGTCTGCTGCATTTGTGTGAAACTTTCCCTGCGGCTCTGGTCATCGTCCCTGTTTACCAATATAGATCCGGCACGGTATACTATGCCAAATATGGGTATGCGTGCCATTTCCACCTTAGCAAGCGTTTTGTTCGGCCCCGGTATCCATGGCGTAGATACGGGTATATCCACGAGGGAATTATGGTTGACAACCACCACATAATTCTCGCCTTCCCTGAAATGATGTTTTCCCCTCCGGCGCACCGGGCAACCCACAAAAGGCAGCAACAGGTACATCCAGGCTTTATAAGCAGGATGCACAATACGTGCTCTTTTCGGCTCGGGGAATAAAAGCGCTATTGCGCACGGGAGCAGTACAATAAGCAGCATCGATATGATAAATAACATCATGCCCGCAAAAAAATATATATGCCCGGTTACTCTTTTTACGATATTCATAGCTCACTCGAAAAGAAGGCCAAAGGTAAAAAGCTTATTGCCATTTAATGTCATTTTTATTTAAGCTTTCATTTTTCTCAGGGCTTAATATATATTACGAGTAATAAAATGCAAATAAACGTTAAAAAGACGCTAGTAAGATAGTAGTTAATTACATTTGCTATAACTAAATCTTACAATTATGAAAACAAATAGAATTTTGTTCTTCTTTTCAATTGGGATATTTGCTATTTATCTTCACTCTTGCAAAAGAGAAGCTATTACCCACTTAGAAGGGAAGATCACAGAATCAAACACGCCTCCTCAATACGTAGAAAAGCTACCATTCGAATTTGAAACAAGTATACGCCTGCCGGCAGAGTATGTTGATAAAAACGGGAATGGACATCCTATTCCTTCTAAAAATAATTATAAAGGAGCATTAAGTCCAACAGGTGATGGATGCGATTTATACGATTATACGGTTTATTGGGATTATAGGGGTTATATTTTAGGTAATGGTTGTTTTGGAACTTATCCTAATCCCGATGAGACAGAATTTTTTTTAAATTGGGATCTGGTCATGCCGGCAGATATTAATATAATAGATACTTCCTATAATATAGCCAGAGTAAGGCTGAGAAATTCGGGTTTTTTCTCGGCTCCTTCTGGTACAGGGTATAGAAGCTTATCTTTAACTTATTCTTTGAGAGAAACTTTCGAACATCCCTTAGAGCCGGGCTTAATGATGAAGAAATGGCGGGTGAGCGCAGCTCCTACGGCATTTAATACCACAGATTGGTGTTTGAATGGCAGCTATGATATAACGGTAAGGGTAATGACAGATTGTATGGTATTTCAGCAATCTCTCGCCACTTTTGGTTTTTATCAGATGATGCCAGTATATGCAATGGCACGTGGTGCTTTAGTCGGTTCGGAATGGCAAATGGAGGTTTATTACAATCTCCCCCTGTGTTACCCTCCTAACTGCCGGGAGTTAGACTATACAGACAGTATAATTTTTGAATACAGAGCATTCCCTGCTCTTCCTTCTGACCCATGGACAAAGGTTTCAAGGAGTGGGATAGGTAGTTTTTATATTTCTGTTCCACCAAGTACTAATTATGAATACAGGTCTAAATGCAGAATATATGAATCTCCTGAAATTTTTACCGACTATTCGCCTGTTCAAATTGTTAGCATTCCATAACAATAATCAAAGGAAGCCTCGCTTTTCTGCCTTTAAATCGCGAAAGTAATGGTAGTAAAGAAGCTATCCGATTGAGCTATGAAAACTATAACTTTTAGCCTGTTGTTTTATTTTTTATGTACCTATGCACATGGTCAGAGGGAGAATCATAACTGGTGCTTTGGTTATCGGTTAGGTTTAAGTTTCAATACTTCGCCCCCTTCTTTTTTTCAGGATAGCATCCGCGCTACATATAACCCTATATCTGTTTCGGATGCTGGGGGCAATCTGCTTTTTTATACCTCGGGCACTATCGTTTGGGACAGGCAGCACAATGTTATGCCTAACGGCTCCGGCTTAACAGAGAATGGCATTGTAACCAACAATGTGAGCTACGGCCTGATGCACACATCGGTCTGTATTGTACCTTCTCCGGCCAATGCCAGCCAGTATTACATC
>JBEBVI010000274.1:0-5961 GCA_040392805.1 Taibaiella helva | reverse complement strand
TTTATGGATGATTTCTACTATCTAATTACTTGAAAAAAGTGGATTTTCGGCAAAAAGTGGACGAAAAACCTCCGGGCGTTTGAACAACCTACCATGTAGTTATCGCAGATCTACGAAGTGTAAACTATGTTGGAATAGAATAGCGGAATATAAACTTTTATTTATATTGTGCCGGTTTTTATCTTAATCCACTGCTCTGACAATGAAAAATTTTCTTCTCTGCCTGTTACTTTCTTGCTCTGCTTGTTCTTACAGTTATGCCCGGCTATACCCCGGTTTTGATAAAGCAGAGTATATTAATTTGTTGAAGATGTCTGCCCGTCATGGTGACTCGGGTTACTTCGTGCATATACCTGAACCCGATCATGCTACTCTCGTTTATACTTCTCCGGTTATGGGACTTGATAATTGCTGGCAGCTCTGGATAAGGGACGACCAGGTGGCCGTGATAAGCATCAGGGGTACAATAGCTACGCAATTGAGCTGGTTGGCTAATTTTTATGCGGCTATGTTCCCGGCACAAGGTGAAATCACTTTTAAAGACGGCGGGAAATTTTCTTATCATCTGGCTGATAATGCCAGGGCTGCTGTACATTCCGGCTGGCTGATTGCTACGGCATTCCTGTCGGGCGATATTTTACTTAAGATCGATTCTTTATATGGAAAGCAGGGGATAAAGGACTGGATCGTTATGGGGCATAGCCAGGGGGGCGCCATAGCTTACCTTCTGACCGCTCATCTGTACAGTCTGCAGAAACAGCGAAAATTGCCTGCTGATATACGCATTAAAACTTATTGCAGTGCAGCGCCCAAGCCGGGCAATCTTTATTTTGCTTATGAATATGAAGCACAAACACAAGAAGGCTGGGCATATAATGTGGTGAATACGGCAGACTGGGTGCCGGAAACGCCTGTTTCTGTTCAAACAACCAATGATTTTAATAAAACAAATGTCTTTGTACTGGCACCCGGATTAATAAGAAAACAAAAGATTCCCCGTAGATGGCTTTTTAAATATGCCTACAACCGGTTGGATAAACCTACCAAAAGGGCGCAACGCAATTTTGAAAAATATTTAGGCCATATGGTGGGTAAACAGGTCGCCGGCCAGGTAAAATATGTGAAGTTGCCGGCTTACCATCCCGGTACCGATTATGTACGTGTAGGTAATTCCATTGTATTGCTGGCAGATGAAGCCTACTATAATATATACAAAGACAATACACAAAATATATTTGTCCATCATTTGTTCGAGCCGTACCTGTACCTGGCGGAAAAGCTACCGGACACACTCCATTGCAACCGGTATCACAAGCGTTGAACCGAGCCCGGCTATTCCGTTATTAATTATTACGCTGCACGATTTTCTTATCCACATTAAATAAACGGTAAGCTATAATAACAGCAGCCTCTTCAGGATGAGTATAGGTATAATTCTCCCGGGCTACTATTTCCCTGCCCGATTTATCCATCACGTAATAAGTAACCACCTTTTTATTATTTGCTTTGCTAAAGCTCAGCGTAGCCCTTGCCGCAGGTGTTTGTGCATCATTTACCCAATTGATATTGCAGTCTTTGAGCCTCGATACCAATTGTTTGTCTGCATTACCTAAGACCTGCAGCCGCATGTTAGGCTTTAGATCGGAAAAAGGTAACAGCTGCGGATAATGAGTGTACATGGAATACAGGTATTCGTTGTACTCAGCGGTATTATCCAGCTTTTTGGCACATTCGGCCAGAGCTTCGAAAGTTCGTGCTACAAACAGCTTTTCGTATTCCATGTCCGTTTGCTCACTGTTCAGGATATCGTAAAGGACTTTCTTTGCACCGGTGTAATCTCCTCTTCCGATCAATAGCTTGGCCACGTTAAGCTTAAAATATTTCTTTACCAGCGGCCGCTGATCCTCTTCAATCTCTTTCCTGAATTTATCCAGGAAGAACCGGGTGCTGAAATCGCGTATAAGAAACCAGATCTCATCCCAGCTTACCGTGCTTTCTGTCGAAAACAGCTTGTACACGACCAGATCGCGCTCCGGGTTCATGGCAAACTGGTTAACGATCAGGTACTGCAGCAGGTACTGGCTACCCAGCTCCTTACCCAGGCCGGATAATGCCGAAGGACTATACCACCAGCCTTTGTTTTCAAATTTTATTTGCTGGATCCGGTTGACATTGTTGAGCAGCTTAATGAGATTGATGCTGAAATCATAATGACTTTGCCCCAGAGTGGTGCCGATATGTACTTCTTTGAATGCTTCCGCTTTATTAATGTACCGTTCACTTTCCCTTATATCACCGTTATAGGTGCAGCATCTAGCCAGGGCTATATTATACCAACCGAAACCCGGTGTAGAACCTACAGCTTTGATCATATCTTTCATATTGCTTATACCCCTTTCCGGCCTGCCCTTATAAATATCCAGGATGGAGGAATAGTAAGCCCATTCCTGCAGGCGCTTGTCACCGGCATCCTGGACGCTGGCTAAATCGTATTCTTTTTCTGCCGCCCTGAAATTGCCACATATGGAAAGGAAGGTTGCATAATTATTATGTGAGAACAACGGCGTTGTGCTCATCAGCTTATAATAATATTGGGCAGAGTCGATGTTAAGCGCATAGCTGTACAGCATCGCTTTGTAATGATAAACACTTTGTCGCGCTCCCGATTCGTAACCCGGGAAGAAGGAAGCGTTTAACGGGCTATCCCTGCGTACCTTACGAAGGGCAGAGTCGAGATAACCATGAGCAAGCTGTTCATTTTCACGTATGCTGTTTTTCAGGAAGGGAAGGCGTGCTGAAGTATAAAACCGGTTACGGTGAACCGTCCATGCCAGGTAATTGTACGACTGCATAAACATCTCGTTCTGGAAGTTCCATTTCAGTGTTCGCCGGATAAGATGATAAGCCTCCAAAGGTTGCTCCGTATTCTGATAGCAGTCCATAAGATGATAAGCAATGGTGGCATAATCGGCATGAAACCGGTAGGCCGGGTAATAGACCATAAGGTCGGCCGACCGTGTGCGCAACATTCTTGCGTAATCGCGTTCCAATTGAAATAATGCCCTTTCTAAAGGAATGATCGCATTTTTATAGCCCAGGAAATCGGCAGCATGATCCACTTTATAAATACCCTCGTACATCCAGCCTACATAGTAGGAGCTATCGATACGGATAAACTCGCGGGAGCGGGGCAGGGCATCCGCACTGTTTATATTGGTACCCATCCGCTTGGCGTCGATCTCATATCTTTTCTCTGTATTGCGCGGGTGAGGAACAGGTATGATCTGGGCGCTGGCATCTCCTCCCAAAGGCAGACCCAGGATAAAAAATAACTGAAATAAATATTTTACTACGGATTTACTAATCCTGTCGAAATAACTTTTCAAGTTTAGATGATTTAAAATTACTTCAATTTTGCTCTTTTCCGTCATACCGACTGCAGCGATAGCGGAGTGGAGATATCTTTCCTCTTTAATAACTTACCCGAATACTAAAACTTTTCATGGTTTGTCAAAAGATATTGACTTCTCCCGGCCTGGCGTCTGTTCCCAAAACTATAGCATTGGAACATCAATCCCAAAAATAATGGAACTGTTTTACGGAAACGGCGCCTGTTAAAAGGTCGATACTCCCTACTTTTCAGGGATCGCTTAACTTTACTATATACAGCCTGTCCATTCCCAGTCGTATACATATTTATATACTTACTCCTGTTTCCAGTTGTCGTAAAACGGGGTATCTTCGCGCTGCAGATGATAGCTCAGGAGTCCATACAACAAGTCATAAACCGTAGCGATATAGTTGAGGTTATCGGGCAGTTTTTAAAATTAAAGAAGCGCGGAACCAATTATATTGCCAACTGCCCTTTCCATAACGAAAAAACACCCTCTTTTAATGTAAACCCTTCCAAAGGTATTTTTAAGTGCTTCGGGTGCGGAAAAGGAGGCGATGTCGTCTCTTTTATCGAGGAGTACGAGAAATTCTCATTTGTAGAAGCGATCCGCTGGCTGGCAGATTACTACCAGATAGAACTGGTGGAAACCGAAGCCCCCGAAGAGTATAAACACCAGCAAAAGACTGAAGAGAGCCTTCGTATCATCAATGAATTTGCCGCTTCTTATTTCCAGGATATACTAACGCATGATGAAGAAGGGAAGCTGATCGGCGGAAGTTATTTTGCCGAGCGGGGATTTGATCAGAAGATTATAGAACAGTTCCGTTTAGGCTATTGCTTAGATAAATGGGATGCCTTTTCCCAACATGCGCTGGCTAAAGGATACGATATGGAGCTCCTGGAGAGGGCTGGCCTGGTTAAGGCCAGGGATGGGCAACCCTACGATAATTATCGTGGCCGGGTCATTTTCCCGATATTCAGCAATACGGGCAGGGTATTGGGATTTGGGGCGCGGATCCTGAAAAAAAATGACAAGGCGCCCAAATACGTAAACACACCCGAAAACGAATTATACGTTAAAAACAAAGTGCTTTACGGGCTGTACCAATCCCGCCAGAGTATCAGCAAGGAAAACGAATGCCTGCTTGTAGAAGGCTATACAGACGTTATTTCATTGCACCAGGGTGGCGTATCTAATGTTGTTGCCTCCAGCGGAACATCCCTGACGGAAGGGCAACTTAAATTAATCGGCAACCTGACGCGTAATCTCACCATATTGTATGACGGGGATGCGGCGGGTATTAAAGCTGCGGTGCGCGGCCTGGATATGGCTCTGGCAGAAGGACTGAATGTACGGCTGGTATTATTGCCGGATGGGGAAGACCCGGACAGCTTTATACAGAAGAACGGAGCCGCCTTTTTTAAAGACTATATCAGTCAGAACAAACAGGATGTTATTGAATTCAGGCTGAAAATAGGCGTAACGGAATCCGGCAACGATCCGCTGAAAAAATCGCAGCTTGTCAATGAAATAGCGGAAACGATATCGCGGATTAATAAGGCTGAACATTTTACCCTGCAGCAATATTATATAAAAGAGAGCGCCACACGCCTGGATATAGATGAGGAGGGCATGATCAACCTCGTCAATAAATTTATAAGGGAGCGGCTGCAACAGGAGCAAAGGCAGCAGGAAAGAAAGGCAGGCGCCCCGGAACCATTGGCGCCTGATAATGTTACAGAGGAACCTGTTCCCGGTATCGAGCTGACAGATGTACTGCAGAAAAGCTTTCGCGAGGAATGGCAGCTTTTAAGAATGTTGCTGGAATATGGCGCTAAGCCGTACAAGAGAGCGGATACGGTGGCTCATCTCTTTTTTGAAACGGTAGACCTGGATCTGTTTGAAAACGACCTGGCGCGTAAGATGGTGAATGAATATTTCAGGATCTGGCAGGAAAAGGGAGCAGGCCCTGACACCAGGCATTTTACCAGCCATACCGATAAAGCGATGCGGGAGAAGGCAGCAGATCTGCTGCATACCCCTTATATTCCAAGTGCCAATTGGTACGATAAATATAAAATTGAAGTGATACATGGCGAGCAACTGTTTGAAGCAGATATTGAAAGCACTTTAGCCTATTTCGAGCTGAAATTCCTGCGCCGCCTGCTGGATGAAAATATAAAGCAACTGCAAACGGAAAAGGATATGCAAAAAATAATGGTTTTAATGAAATCGCATCAAAACCTGAAACAAAGAGAGCGGGAGCTGATGCAGATTGTTATCATGCGGTAATGCTAAATAAAGCGGACAAAATAATTTTCTCATTTCAATCAAAAAATAAAAAAATGGAAAAAGGAGCAGAACTTTCAACTGATAGAAAATATCGTTATCAACTTTGGAGAATTTGGGATAAATCATTACCAACAATTGCGTTTGTTGGGCTAAATCCTTCGTATGCAGACGAAGATATAAACGACCCGACAATTAATCGTTGCATTGATTTTACAAAACGTTGGGGATATGGAGGTTTTTATATGATCAATTTATTCGCTTATATATCAACTAA
>JBEBVI010000273.1:0-5962 GCA_040392805.1 Taibaiella helva | reverse complement strand
GACGTTATTTAATCCCTAATGAATATCACTATTTCCTTTCAGGCGGCCCGGCACATGTTTCCCATTTTCACTGCTTTTGACGAAGCACCATTACATTGCTCCTGAAAAAACAAGATCTTCCATTCTCCGAACAGTTCCGCAAGTTTAAAAACCCATCAGGTTTACAAAAAGATTACGACCTTTGCAGCTTTTTGAAAGGGTAATATTTCTTATATAACCGGTCAGGGGTTACCATACTTACGTATTGTTTTATGGTTATTTTCCGGTAAGCTATCCGCCGGGCAGACCATTTTGCAACCGGGAAGCAGATTATAATATTTTTTGTCAGTGAAATACATCAACGAAATTAAGCGTCGCAAGACTTTTGCCATTATATCGCATCCCGATGCCGGTAAAACAACGTTAACGGAGAAATTTTTGCTTTTCGGCGGTGCCATACAGGTAGCCGGAGCGGTGAAAAGTAATAAGATCAAAAAAGGGGCAACTTCGGATTTTATGGAGATCGAGCGGCAAAGGGGTATTTCCGTGGCCACTTCCGTAATGACTTTTGAATATAAGGATAAGCTGATCAATCTGCTGGATACGCCCGGACACAAAGACTTTGCAGAGGATACATACCGTACTTTAACGGCTGTGGACAGTGTTATACTGGTCATTGACTGTGTAAACGGGGTAGAAGAGCAGACCAGGCGCCTTATGGAGGTTTGCCGGATGCGGGATACGCCGGTAATTGTTTTTATAAATAAAATGGACCGTGACGGTAAATTCCCTTTTGACCTGCTGGATGAAATAGAGAAAGAGCTGAATATATCGCTGCACCCTCTGACCTGGCCCATTAATATGGGTAAGGAGTTTAAAGGAGTGTATAACTTATATGATAAGAACCTTAATTTATTTAAACCTAACCAGAAAGCTGCGGAAGAAGATGTGACGCCCATAGATATTGCAGACGGTGAGCTGGGCCGGCTGATCGGAGAACGGGATGCCCGGCAGTTGCGGGAAGATGTGGAACTTCTGGATGGTGTTTACGGTGCGCTGGATACGGAAAAATACCTTAACGGGCAGGTGGCCCCGGTATTCTTCGGTTCGGCGGTCAATAATTTTGGTGTTAAGGAAATGCTGGATACTTTTATCCGTATAGCGCCTGTTCCCCAGGCACGGGAGACGACTGCAGGAGAAGTGCTGCCTGCCGATAATAAATTCAGCGGTTTCATATTTAAAATTCACGCCAACCTGGATCCGCGCCACCGCGACAGGATCGCCTTTTTAAGGGTATGTTCCGGGAAGTTTGAACGGAATAAAACCTACCATCATGTACGTCTGGATAAAGATGTACGCTTCAACGCACCGTATAGCTTTATGGCCCGGCAGAAAGAAGTGATCGATGATGCTTACCCGGGAGATGTGGTGGGATTGTTTGATACCGGTAATTTTAAAATAGGCGATACCCTTACGGAAGGCACCCATTTTTATTTTACCGGGATGCCCAGCTTTTCACCGGAGATCTTTAAAGAAGTTGTCAATAAAGATCCTATGAAAACCAAGCAATTGGAGAAGGGCCTTCGCCAGCTGACGGATGAAGGTGTGGCCCAGCTGTTTACCCAGCATTCGGGTAACAGGAAAATTATCGGTTGTGTAGGCGACCTGCAGTTTGAAGTGATACAGTACCGGTTGCTCCATGAATATGGCGCCTCGGTGAACTTTGTACCTTTAGCTTTCTATAAAGCCTGCTGGATTACGGGAGAAAAAAAGACGGTCGAAGACTTTGTGCGGTTTAAGCAGGGAAATATAATGGAGGATAAGGACGGTAATTTGGTATATTTGGCGCAGAGTGAATGGTTTCTGAATACGGAGCGGCAGAATAATCCGGGTATTACCTTCCATTTCACCAGTGAATTTAAGGTAGCGGAAGGCGCATAGAAAATAGCAGGGTAGCTTGTAATCTTATGAAAATAGAGGTAGGAATTAATATAATGAACTATGACGAGGCGAGCTGACTTTAAATGAAATTATAATATAAATAAATAAAGAATAAAAGGCAATCAGGTTTTATACCAGTATTAATTTTATGTGCTTTGGTGTGGTGTATATCACGAACAAGGTATATTTGAATTGATGTACAGGTATGTATGTGTAGCAGAGGTGCGGATAAATTGCTAAGCAGGTAATGAATATTTCAGAAGCTATTATAAAGGGAGTGATACTGGGTTTGTTTATGGCTATTTCCGTAGGCCCTACACTCTTTGCTGTGATCCGCTACAGTATGCACCATAGCTATAAAGCCGGCCTTGCATTCATATTAGGCGTATCATTAAGCGATATCATATACGTTTCATTGGCCAATATTGCGACCAACTGGCTGCAGTTTCTGGAGTCGCATCAGCAAACAGTGGGTTATGTGGGTTCCGCTTTGTTTGTGCTCATGGGCCTGATCGGCTTATTGAAGAAATATAAGCCGGTAAGGCCTAAAAGAGGAAAATTACTCGATATCAGTACGGGGCAGTATTTAAAAATATGGCTGACCGGTTTCCTGATGAATGCGCTTAACCCTGCTGTCCTGTTATTATGGGTAGGAGCGGCTATTTCCGTTGCAGGATCAGGTATGTCGGAAAGATTGGTATTTTTCGGGGTTTGCCTGGGGCTGGTCCTGTTTTTCGATGTGGTAAAAGTATTCCTGGCAGATAAGATCAGGCGGCGGCTGACCCTGAGGCGGATCATGTATTTAAACCGTATTTCTGCATTTTGTATTCTTATTTTCGGTCTGTTACTGTTTGCTAAAGTCTTTTTTAATATACAGTTTGGATATTAAAAAGAAGCTGCTTAGAAACTATTGTTTTCTTATTTCACACAAAGTGGACAAAGAAAACTACGAAACAAAGATTTATGTAGTGGTCTTTGTAGTCTTTGTTTCTTTGTGTGAAATTTATCCACTTTTTAGGCAGCCTCTTCTGACTTTTCATTATCCCACGACTACGTTTAACATTTTACCTTTTACATAAATGAATTTCTTTATTTCCTTACCCTCTGTCCATTTTTGAACGGCCGGGTTGGCTAATACTTCTGTTTCGATCCGGGCCGGGTCGGCATCTAAGGCGAACTCCATTTCCGTTCGGGCTTTTCCGTTTATGGCTACAGGGTAGCGTTTGGTATTTTCCGTAACATACTGCTCTTCCCATTGTGGAAATGCCGCATGCACTACGGAGCCGCTATGGCCTAACTGCTGCCAGAGAAACTCTGCGATATGTGGTGCATACGGTGCTATCAGTCGTACAAGGGGATCGAGGATATGTCTTTTATGGCAGTGCATATCACTTAGCTCGTTCACGCAGATCATAAACTGGCTGACCGCCGTGTTCAATGCTAACTTCCCGGTATCGCTTTCAATTTTCTTTATGCTTTTGTGCATGGCTTTCAGCTCGTTTTCTGCCGGTTCCCCGTCAGTTACGATCCAGCCCTGCTGCTCATCGTAAAATAACCGCCAGAATTTTTTCAGGAAGCGGTGAACGCCTTCAATGCCTTTGGTATCCCAGGGTTTCCCCATTTCAACGGGGCCCAGGAACATTTCATACATGCGGAAGGTGTCGGCTCCGTACTGCCCGATGATATCGTCCGGGTTCACTACGTTATAGTAACGTTTGCTCATCTTTTCCAGTAGGGTGCCGCAGATGTATCTGCCGTCTTCCAGGATGAAGGTGGCATTGCGGTATTCTTCCCGCCAGCTTTTAAATTTATCAATATCCAGCTCTACGCCGTCCACAATATTGACATCCACATGTATGGCATCGGTAGTATATTTGTCTTTCAGGCCTGCGGAAACAAATTGCTGTGTACCGGAGATGCGGTATACCAACCTGGAATTTCCACCGATCATACCCTGGTTCAGGAGCTTTTTAAACGGTTCGTCAAAACCGATCCATCCCAGGTCGCTTAATACTTTAGTCCACATCCTGCTGTAAAGCAAATGGCCTACGGCATGCTCCGTACCGCCGATGTAGAGGTCAACCTGGTTCCAGTAATCAGTAGCATTTCTATCGGCAAAAGTGGTATCATTGGCCGGGTTCATATAACGTAAAAAATACCAGCTGCTGCCCGCATAGCCGGGCATGGTATTGGTTTCGCGTTTCAAGGTTTCCCCTTTGGTATTGGTCAAAGTCACCCATTCGCTGATATTGGCTAATGGGCCTTCTCCCTGTGGGCCGGGTTTGTAATTTTCTATATGCGGCAGGGTTACCGGCAGTTGCTGTTGCTCTTCCGTCAATGCTGCTTCCGGTTCATTTATCGCATAGGGAATGCCATTTTTATACACGATAGGGAAAGGCTCGCCCCAATAGCGTTGCCTGCTGAAACCGGCATCCCGGAGCTTATAGTTGATCTTTCGTTTCCCGATACCTTTGCTTTCTATCTCTGACAGTATAACCGGCAGGGCTTCCTGTGCGTTGAGACCGTTGATAAAATCGCTGTTATGTAAGGGAATATTTTTATCGGTGATCACACCTTCGCCGTTGAATTGTTCGCCGAAGATATTAGTAACCGGAATATTAAAATGCTGTGCAAAAGCAAAATCCCGCTCATCGCCGGAAGGGACAGCCATAATAGCCCCGGTGCCATAGCCGGCCAGCACATATTCCGATATCCATATTGGTATTGACTTCCCGTTAAAAGGATGTACGGCATAAGCCCCGGTGAAAGCGCCGCTTATTTTCTTCTCCATCATCCTTTCGCGCTCGCTACGGCTTTTTACATAGGTAATATATTCTTCTACGGTATTCTTATCGGTATTTGCTGTGATTTCATTGACCAGCTCATGCTCCGGTGCCAACACCATAAAATCGACACCGAATATAGTGTCGGGACGGGTCGTGAATACTTCCAGCTTTTTATCTGAACCTTGTATATCGAACAGGACGGAGGCACCTTCGCTTTTCCCAATCCAGTTTTTCTGCATTTCTTTCATCGCCTCGCTCCAATCCAGGTCGTTCAGGCTTGAGGTAAGACGGTCAGCATATTCGGTAATTCGTAAAAACCATTGCCTCATTTTTTTCTTTTCAACAGGATGTCCGCCTCTTTCACTTACTCCGTTAATGACCTCGTCGTTGGCCAGTACTGTGCCTAAGGCTTCACACCACCATACTTCGGCATAGTCCAGGTAGGCCAGGCGGTATTCCATTAAGATGTTTCTTCTTTCACTCCCGGTGGCATTCTGCCATTCTTCTGCGGTTATAAGCCGCTCTTTGCCTGAAGGAAGAGGATGATGGCTGTTGCCTTCTTTTTTCAATATAGCGATGAGCGTACTAACAGGCTCAGCCTTTTGTGTGCTGCGGTTGAACCAGCTTTCAAACAGTTGCAGGAATATCCATTGTGTCCATTTGTAATAGGCGGGGTCGCTGGTACGGACTTCCCTTGCCCAGTCGTAGTTAAAACCGCTATTGTCTAATTGCTCTTTATACCGGGCTATGTTTTTTTCTGTAGTAACGGCAGGATGCTGACCGGTTTCTAAGGCATACTGCTCTGCCGGCAGGCCGAATGCATCGAAGCCCATAGGATGCAGCACATTATAGCCTTTCATGGTTTTGAAACGTGCGAATATATCAGAGGCGATATAACCCAATGGGTGACCTACGTGCAGGCCTGCTCCGCTGGGGTAGGGAAACATGTCCAGCACATAGTACTTGCGGCGTGAAGGGTCGTTCTCAACTTTATATACTTTTTGTTCTTTCCAGAATTGTTTGCTTTGTTGTTCTGTTTTCTTAAAATTATATTCCATTCTGATGTTTATATCTTTTTGAAAAACTTAGATTAATGCCACGCTCCGGCTACACCTGTAATCTGCTATAGCTGGTCGACAGGGGGCAGCCACATAGCGCCGCCAATACTGTTCCTTGCCGCTCCGGTAACGCTTTTAAAGGTATTGGTTTCTTCCCGCCAGCGTAAAGTTCCGATAAGCGCCATGGCTACGGCCTCC
>JBEBVI010000272.1:0-6007 GCA_040392805.1 Taibaiella helva | reverse complement strand
CGGGAAATAGTAAAGCATTTCCCATAACCATACCGGCTCCTCCGGCAATAACAATGGCGGCAAGTTCCAATGTGCCGTGTATAAAGACTACAAGTATGGATTGTAAACCGAGGTGGTGAGCAAAGAACATTTGTTCAAAGGTGCCCAGCATAAGACCATTATTAAAAAGCATCCACAATGATCCGATGCTGAAGAAGATGCCTGAGCTGAAGCATAGGAAAGATACTTTTATATTGTTCCATGCAATCATCAGGAACATGATCAGTTCATTTTCCTGTTTGTAGACTCCGAATGGATCTCCTTTAGCTATATTCTGCTCTGTCATGTCTACGTATTGATCTCCCAGAACACCTCTTACAAACGAAGGTTCCTGCCAGGAAGAAAATATACCCATAGCCACAAATGCACAGAAAAACAAAAGGGCGAACAACAGGGTAGTCCGGTTACGATACAGGATAAGGGGAAGCTCCGTTTTAAAAAATGATGATATGCGGCTGCTTTTGTCTTTTTTGTTTTTATAAATGGAAAGATAAATACCTGAGGCGATCGAATTGATATACTTAACGATCTTACTGTAAGGATAGTGTGTTCGGGCATATCCCAGGTCGTCTACCAGGTGAGTAAAACGGTGTGCCAGCTCATCCGGATCATCTGTATGTTCCTGATAGCTATCCCATCTTTGTTTGTTCTTTTGTATAAACTGGCCTTCTCTCATGATCAGGTTTTATAATGAAAATAATAAAAAGGGCGATTATCTGCGTTCTTTAAAATCAACCTCATAGTATTTGCCCTCTGTCCAGCTGTTTAAAAAGCTGGCATAAAAAGGACTGCCGGGGTTACCACTTTGTCCGCCGGGATAAACCACAAAAGCTTTTACTCTTTCCGGCTGCATGCTTACGATCATCCTCCAGCTGGGACCGTGATCTGATTTGACGGCGTTTACGGTGTTGCCCCAACCGCCATTCTTTATATAGGGATAGCTGAACGCATTTAAACGTGCCATATGGCGGATAGTGGTATTCTTAACCTTATACCATTCTGTGGTTCCTTGTTGCCGGAGCCGGGAAAGGGTATCTATAGCCTGCTGTACACTTTTGTATACTATATCAGCCAGGGTTTCTTTTCCTTCTGTTGTTTTATCATCAAAATAATTCAACGAGGTATCTTTCAGCAGTTGTAAAGTCCGCTCGGGGCTGGGATACAGGGTTACCGGCAGATTTTTAAATTCGTCGCTCCATATATTACGGTACAGGTAGCGCCAGAACACCTGGTAAAAAGTAGCTGCCTGGCTTTCGGCAGAGAGATTTTCGCCATCTCTTACCAAGCTGTCCGGTAAGGCTTGCAAAGCATTTGCTATAACCGGATTATATTTCAGAGATGCGTTGAGGAGTGAAAAAGTTGAATTCTGCAGGTTCATATTTTTTTGAATATCCGGAACTTTTTCACTGGCTGGCTGGAGGAGATAGGGGAATATCAGTCCGTCTTTGCTGTACAGTGAGGCGGGCGTATACGTAGATGTAGTGTCCTTATGAGCTGTGTCATTCCGGGTCTTGAATATATACCCCAGTTCATGATGTATGATCCAGCTGCGGAACTCGGAGAAATCACCGTTGTACCAATAAGGGTAGGAGGCATCTGTTACATTTTGATTGGCGCTTGCGAGGAAACCTCTTTCGGGATTATAAACATGGGGATTCTCATTCATGGGGATGGTATCTCCCCAAAGTGTAGCCGAAATATCTCCGCGCATCACGTATTTGCCCTGGTCTTTCCATTTATTGATAAATCTGCCTTGTCCCCAGATGGCAATATTGCCTTGTCGGTCTGCAAACAAAAAATTCTGTGCCGGGCATTCGAAATGATGTATGGCCTGTACAAAAGAACTGTAACCAGTAGCCCGGTTGTACAGGTAAACCGCTAACAGTTCATTGGTAGCTTTATGCGCCATCCAGCTTACGGCCAGCTTTTTGCCGCTACCCGAAGGTTCGGGGAAATGTTCATCATACATCAGCGGGCCATGTAGGGTAAACCGTACGGTATCTGTATAAGGTTCTTTACGGCCTTTGATATATACTTTTTCATACCGCTCATTAAAAGGGATCTCTTTACCGTCAAAGAAATACAGCCTTGGGTCTTCTGTCACGATTTCGTAAAAATCCATTACATCACGGTAGTTATTGGTCACGCCCCAGCTTATACTGTCATTAAAGCCGATGATAATACCCGGAGCGCCCGGTATGCTTACTCCGTAACAGTTGATACCCGGAGCTGTCATTTGCAGCTCGTACCAGATGGAGGGTAGTGTCAGGCTGAGGTGCGGATCATTACAAAGTATAGCGGCACCTTCTTTTGTCATTTCCCCACTTACTGCCCAGTTGTTTGACCCTATCCCGGATTGCTCTTCTGCGGTTGTGTATTTCATGGAGCCGGCAGCCTGTTGTATTGCAGGCTTAAATTGTGCAAAGACGCTTCCGTAAGGCATCTGGGGTACGGGAAGCGAAGGTTTTCCGAATGTGGTGCCGGAAGGGATTACCGGTTGACTACCTTCAATTTTGTCGGGGTAGAGAAAGTCCAGCTCCTGCGGAGATAATATTTCTTTCAGGTAGCTCATATTTATATCGTCTACAGTACCGGTGAGATCATCAGCCATGTATTTGAGCAGAAGTGCGCATTTCAGGTTGGTCCAGGGCTCCGGTTCAAAGCCCATCAACTTATACTCCAGGGGATAATCTTTATAAGTCAGTTGACCGATATAAGCGTTGACCCCACTGGTGTAAGCATCCAGAATCTTTTTGGTTCTCTCGTCGGCAAGCATGGCACGCAATGAATTTTCGGCAGCCCATACCATACCTTTCCTGCGTTGATTCCGATCAAAAGATAAGGTGCTTTCGCCGATCACTTCGCTTAGTCGGCCTGCCGCGGCACGCGTCTGCATATCCATCTGCCATAAGCGGTAATAAGCATGCAGGTAACCCTGGGCAAAATAAAGCCTTTCATCGTTGACAGCTGAAATATGAGGAACCAAACGATCATCCAGGATAACGGAAGCACCATTGCCCCGGCCGTCTCCGGGAATAGTAAGTGTGGCAGGTACTTTTTGAGCGGGCTCGGCATTACTCCAAAAACCTTTGACCGGATCAAATAATTTGCCTAATGCCGGCAGGGAGCCGACAGGGTTATGTAGTAGTAATATCCAGGTTATGGATAAGAGTAAGGGAAATAAAAATCTGAGAAAACGCATATTGCCGTAAAGGTAAAATAATCATGTAATTGCCCCAAAAAGAGTAATCGCTGTGTTTCTTAGTAATCGTCCCGAAATAACTTTCCGACTTCATAGCTTGGGAGGTACCTCCGCGGAGGGTTTATCCTGAGCATGAGCGTAGGGGGCGGCATGACGGTACTTACTTCGACACAGCTCAGTACAAGTGAGGAAGTTATTTTGACTATTATATATATTTAGTGACGATAACAAAATAAGTTCCTCATTTTTGCCACAAAGGCACCAGGACATTAAGATCTGGTTTAGGTTTTGCTCTAAAAATTTACAGCCCGCAGGTTTATGCAGATAAATATCGTAAAAAACACAATGGCAACACGTGCCGGAATGATTAATTCCCATCACTTATCACCCATCACTTATCACCCATCACTTATCACCCATCACATATAGTGGAATAGGTCATGAGGGGATGCAGTGTGAACAGGTGAAGTGGGATCATTTCTATATCTTTGCGCTCAATTTATAAAAACAGGTTAATCCATGAGTTATATTACAGACGTTTATGCCCGCCAGATCCTTGACTCCCGCGGCAATCCCACTGTAGAGGTGGATATTTATACTGAAGACGGTTCTTTCGGTCGTGCAGCCGTTCCTTCGGGGGCTTCAACCGGAGTGCATGAGGCTGTGGAGCTTCGTGACGGAGATTCGTCAAAATTTTTAGGAAAAGGTGTGCTTAAGGCTGTGGCTAACGTGAATGATACGATAGCGCAGGAGCTTTACGGGGTCGATGTATCTGATCAGGCTGGTATTGATAAGATTTTACTGGAGCTGGATGGCACAGAAAATAAATCCAGACTGGGCGCTAATGCCATGCTGGCGGTTAGTCTGGCAGTAGCTAAAGCGGCAGCAGAGGCGTCCGCTCTGTCTTTATACCGGTATATTGGCGGAGTTAATGCCAAAACGTTGCCTGTCCCTATGATGAATATCCTTAACGGGGGGGCGCATGCAGATAATAAAATTGATTTCCAGGAATTTATGATCATGCCGGTTGGTGCTCCTTCTTTCAGTGAAGGTCTGCGATGGGGTGTTGAAGTATTTCATTCCTTAAAAACGGTATTGAAAGGTAAGGGTTATAGTACTAATGTTGGTGATGAAGGCGGATTTGCTCCTGATATACAAAGTAATGAAGAGGCTATAGAAACGGTCATACAAGCTATTGAAAAAGCTGGCTACACTCCGGGGGAGCAAATGGCTATAGCTATGGACGCAGCTAATAGTGAATTATATGATGCAGGGAGCGGAAAATATAATTTCCATAAATCGGGTGGTAAGATACTGAGCACCGAGGAACTGGTTGATTTCTGGGTGAACTGGTGCGGCAAATATCCTATAGTAAGTATTGAGGACGGGATGGCAGAAGATGACTGGGCGGGTTGGAAATTGCTTACGGATGCTTTAGGTAGTAAGGTGCAACTGGTTGGTGACGATCTTTTTGTAACTAATGTAAAGCGTATACAGCAAGGCCTGGAGCAAGGTGTAGCTAATAGCTTGTTGGTAAAGGTGAACCAGATCGGGACATTGACGGAAACTATTGATGCGGTATCGCTGGCGCAGGTGAACAGGTATAATACGGTGATGAGCCACCGTAGTGGCGAAACGGAAGATTCGACCATTGCCGATCTCGCAGTAGCGCTTAATTGCGGACAAATAAAAACAGGATCAGCTTCACGGAGCGACAGGATGGCAAAATATAATCAACTGATCCGGATTGAAGAAGAGTTGGGTGATCTGGCTTATTATCCGGGAAAGGATCTTCGGTTTGGAAAGTAGTTTTTTGATAAGCTTTGCTTGATAAAAGAGACTGTCTGAAAAGTGCATGAATTTCATACAAATAACAAAGATTACAAAGGTCACTATGTAAAGTATTTAATACCAACTTTGTTTCGTAATTTTCTTTGTTCACTTTGCGTGAAATAAATTAATAAAAAAGAAAACTATTGCTATTAGACAGCCTCTTTTATTTTTTAAGACTGCCTATGTAAGAAAGTCCGAATTGAAAAGCCCGGATATGCCAAATGCTATCACATAAAAAAGAAATATTTTACCTCAGGGTATTTTTACAGCCATCGCCTGTGGTTTGTTATTTTGTATATTGATGATGTTTGCGTAGCAGAGGCGCCCGCTTTTATATTAGCTGCATTTCCCGGGTTTGATTGCTGTATCTGTTTATAAACAAAATTACAAGAATATATCCTGCACCATATTTATAAAGTCATTTTCGCTTAGCTGCTGCGGATACACTATACCATATCTGGCAGGATGATAATGAGCCCGCTTCCTATTGCAGATCATGCTTCATGGGTTACCTTTGCAAACTTATTCCTGTACTCAATGGGTGTGAGCCCGGTAATCTTTTTAAATATATCCCTGAATGCTTTTGTGTCCGTATAACCCACATCAAACATGATTTCCGTTACATTCTTCCTTGATACTTCGAAGAAATTTTTGGCGGCTTCTATTCTTACTCGTTGTATGTACTCCATGGGGGTGTTGTTGGTTGCTTCTTTAAATTTTCTTTCAAAAGTTCTGCGCCCGGTATGAATTAAATTGGCCAACGTTTCTATGGATATTCTATCCTGGTAATGCATTTCAATATAATCCTGTACTTTTTGAATATCATTGTCGCCGTGGTTTCGCTGGCCCTTGAATATGGCAAACTGGGATTGGCTATCCCGTCCGATATCCAATGCAAAATATTTCGAGATCATGATTGCGGTTTCTCTGTCT
>JBEBVI010000271.1:0-6016 GCA_040392805.1 Taibaiella helva | reverse complement strand
ATACAGATACAGCAGGGTACGCAAAGCTGGTTAACTGTACTAATCGTAATAGTGCAATAAGGCACCCGCGAACAGACAAACTAATTTTAAATGTGGTATATTTTATTACGGGTATAAAACTTTAACCTGATGTTGAGCACATACCAATCTTTTAATGCATTAAAAACATACTGCGAAAAAGAAAATTTTCGTGGCTGGGACCCTTATGATGGATTAAACAGCAGGCTTTTTAAAGCATTACCCTTTTCACAGAAAAGGTTAAGCCGGCTGGCCTGGATCCAACTGTTTAAAAGGAGCCCGGTAAACCTGCGCCAACTTACCGGCGTACCTAAAGACTATAATCCTAAAGGCCTGGGATTGTTCCTGCATGGATATTGCAATTTATATAAGACAGATCGTAAGTCCGAATATCTGGAGCGTATTCACTTTTTGGCAGATAAAGTTATGAGCTTACAATCGCAAGGGTATAGCGGTAGCTGTTGGGGCTATAACTTTGACTGGCAAGCCCGTGCTTTCTTTCAGCCTAAATATACGCCAACAGTTGTCGCAACTACTTTTATCGCCACCGCTTTGATGGAAGCTTATGAAATTACCGGGAACCGGGCTTATCTGGATAGGGCAATAGATACCCAAAACTTTATATTAAAAGATCTGAACCGTACTTATGATGACGATGGAGATTTTGCTTTTTCCTATTCGCCGCAGGATAAAACCCAGGTATTTAATGCCTCATTGTTAGGCAGCAGGCTTTTGTCGCAGATTTATAAATATACTGGTGAAAAGCAACTGTTAGATACAGCCCGAAAATCAGTAAGCTTTTGTTGCAAACACCAGCAGAAAAACGGAGCATGGGCTTACGGAACACTTTCCTTTCACCAGTGGATCGATAACTTTCATACCGGTTATAACCTGGAATGCATCCATGCCTACCAGCATATTTCAGGAGATAATTTCTTTAAGAAGTATCTGGATAAAGGGCTGAAATATTATATAGAAACTTTCTTCACTGAAGAAGGTATTCCCAAATATTATAACAACCGGACTTACCCGATTGACATACATACCACCTCGCAGTTGATCGTTACGCTTGCGTCGATGGATCGCTTACAGGAGTATCAAAGCTTAGCAGATAAGGTATTGCAATGGACTATTGATCACATGCAGGATAAGGAAGGCTATTTTTATTACCAACTGAAAAAGCGCTTTAATTCTAAAATCCCCTATATGCGCTGGGCCCAGGCCTGGATGTTCTATAGCATGTCTGTTTACCTGTATCACCAACAACCAGTTAAAAAACAAAAACATAATGAGATCCAATAAGCAAAAAATACTTCTTGTCTTTGGCACAAGACCGGAAGCGATTAAAATGGCACCCCTATACCTGGAGCTGTGCAAGTACCCGGAAGAAGTCGATGTGGCGGTATGCCTTACTGCTCAACACAGGCAAATGCTCGACCAGGTCATTGATTTCTTTGGTGTGGAAGCCAGGTATGATCTTGATCTGATGAAGCCTAACCAGAACCTGTATAGCCTTACTGCAGCTATCATAGAAGGTATGAAGCCGGTCCTGGAAGATTTCAATCCTGATTATGTATTGGTACACGGCGATACGACTACTTCTATGGCTGCGGCCCTGGCCGCGTTTTATGCCGGAGCCAAAGTAGGACATGTAGAGGCCGGTCTGCGTACCTTCAATAAAAGATCTCCTTTCCCGGAAGAAATGAACCGAAGCCTTACCGGGCGACTGAGTGATATACATTTTGCTCCTACCGGCAGATCGAAAGCGAACCTTCTGCAGGAGGGCATTCGCCCCGAACACATCTTAGTGACGGGAAATACCGTTATCGACGCCTTGCAACATGGGTTAAAGCTGATTGAAGAAAAAGATCCTTTACCGGTACGTCAGCTTAAAGAAAGATTCGTCCCGGAGCGGGATATTATACTGGTTACCGGTCACCGGAGGGAGAACTTCGGCGACGGTTTTTTACAAATATGCTACGCTTTAAAAGAAATAGCACAGCAGGCTGATGTGGAGATCATCTATCCCGTACACCTTAACCCTAATGTGCAAAAACCGGTATATGAGATACTTTCCGGGGTGCCGAATATTCATTTGATAGAGCCGCAACCTTATGAAAGCTTTATCTGGCTCATGCACCGGTCTAAAATCATTATTACGGATAGTGGCGGTGTGCAGGAAGAAGCGCCATCGCTGGGTAAACCGGTACTGGTTATGAGAGATACTACGGAACGGCCGGAAGCTGTAGATGCCGGTACGGTCATCCTCGTAGGTACAGACAAGAATAAAATTGTATCGGAAACCCTGGCATTATTGCTGGATAAAGAGCGCTACGAGAAAATGGCACAACTCCATAATCCTTATGGCGACGGCCTTTCTTCAGAAAGAATTGCAGCCTTTTTATTAAATAAAAAAAGCCGGGCTTATGAGCCTGTGTAGAAGGAGTGAAAGTGGAAAGTTGATAACTTGATGAATTGGGCCAATGTTTTGTCTATACACTACTCCTTAAATAAATTATTTTGTCTGCAATACTCACGAACCAATGAACAAACTAAAAAGAACCAATATAATATGAAAGCAGTATTTATGGGTATGGGCTATATCGGCTTGCCGACAGCCGCAGTAGCCGCCAGTCATGGACTGGAGATAGTAGGTGTCGATATTAACCCGGAGGTGGTGTCTACCATTAACCAGGGGAAAATACATATAGTAGAGCCAGACCTGGATAAGGTGGTAAAGGAAGTAGTGGAAAGCGGCCGGTTGCGTGCCGCTTCCGTGCCGGAAGATGCCGACGCTTTTTTTATAGTGGTACCTACCCCTTTTAAACACAACCGGCGGGCAGATATTTCCTATGTCGAATCCGCTACAAGAGCGGTAATACCTTTCCTGAAAGAAGGCAGCCTCTATGTGATCGAAAGTACATCGCCGGTAATGACTACCGAGAAAATGGCGGATTTAATTTATAAAGAACGTCCCGGGCTAAAAGGTAAAATATACATTGCCTATTGCCCGGAAAGGGTTTTGCCGGGTAATGTATTATACGAGTTGATACACAATGACCGTGTCATTGGAGGTATTAATGAAGAAAGTACCGAAAGGGCAATGCAATTTTATCGTCATTTTGTGAAGGGCACTTTACATCCTACCAATGCCCGTACGGCAGAGATGTGTAAGCTGACCGAAAATTCAAGTCGTGATGCACAGATCGCCTTTGCTAATGAACTGTCTATGATATGCGATAAGGCCGGTATTAATGTCTGGAACCTGATAGAGTTGGCCAATAAACATCCCCGGGTAAATATCCTGCAACCTGGCTGTGGGGTAGGGGGACACTGTATCGCCGTAGATCCCTGGTTTATCGTATCCGATTTTCCGGAGCAGGCCCAGGTAATAAAACGGGTCCGTGAAACCAATGACTATAAATCGGATTGGTGTGCCAATAAAGTGCTGGAGGCTTGCGATAAGTTTGAACAACAATATGACCGTGAACCGGTGGTAGCTTGTATGGGTCTTGCTTTTAAACCGGATATAGACGATCTGCGGGAGTCACCAGCCAAGTATATTGCCAGCCGTATCATAAGCGAAGCAAGGGCTGATGTGCTTGTGGTGGAGCCTAATGTAAAAGAGCACAAAAGCTTTAAGCTGGAAGATTACAGTAAAGCCTACGGCGAAGCGGATATTGTGGTATGGCTGGTAAGGCACAAAGAATTTCTGACGATGAATATTGATAACCAAAAGCAGGAACTTGATTTTTGCGGCGTAAGAAAATAATAACCATGTTTAACCAGGATATCCCTCATATTTATTTGTTCGGCACACCGATACACAAGTTGACCATGGCCGAAACCATGAGGATTATTAATGACACTATAATAAACAAAGAGCAGATACATCATGTAGTGGTTAATGCGGCGAAGTTGGTGAACATGCAAAAGAACCCGGAGCTCCGGCAATCGGTTGTGGAAAGTAACATTATCAATGCAGATGGCCAGGCCGTGGTATGGGCGTCGAAAATATTGGGCAAGCCGCTTCCCGAACGGGTGGCTGGTATAGATCTTATGGCCAACCTGGTACAGTTGGCTCATGAAAAGAAATATAAAATATTTTTCTTTGGTGCAAAGGAAGCTGTAGTAAAGGCTGTAGTAGATAAATATACCCAACAATACTCCGGCGACCTTATTGCCGGCTACAGGAACGGTTATTTTAAACCTGAAGAAGAAGCGGCTATCGCAGAACAGATCGCCGCCAGCGGAGCCGATATCCTGTTTGTTGCTATTACTTCGCCTAAAAAGGAAATTTTTCTGAATAAATATAAGCACGTTATTGATACTTCTTTTATTATGGGTGTAGGCGGTTCTTTCGATGTGGTATCGGGCATTACCAAACGGGCGCCGTTATGGATGCAGCGGAACGGCCTGGAATGGTTGTACCGCGTGATACAGGAGCCGAAAAGAATGTGGAAAAGATATTTGGTGACTAATACTTTATTTATTCTATACACCTTAAAAGCCTGTATAAGAAAAGACAAATAAGTATAGTAAATATCATCTTGTCCCGGTTAAACAATATACCATTAATATAAAATTCGCCAATGTTGGTGTTATTACGAATATCTAAAGTTGATGAAAGATGAATGATATGACCATTAACAAAATTTATTTAATGAGCCTGGCATGAAGTACGGTTATCTTATTCTTCTGTTAGGGCTCCCGGGTGTTTTATATGCACAATTTGCTTCAGTAAGTAATAAGGGCACCCGTTTGTTTTCCAACCCGGCAGCCGTGACAGCAGACAGCAGTATCTATGTTCATTTTTTTTCTTTTCAAGGTTGGGCCGGTGGCAATAATGCGTCTGTAAGACTGAAGGACTGGATGCATTTAGGGGAATCATTTGCCCGGGAGCGCCTGTTGGGAACGGAACAGCAAAGTACGGGCGGCGCCGGAGTGACGATATTGGGGCCATCGCTGATCATGCCTTTAGGAGAGAAGGCACAGCTTGGCCTGAGCAGCAGGATGAGGGTAATGTCTGATTTCCGGAATGTCGACGGCAGGTTAATATCTGAAATCGGTGAGCCGGAAAAATCGGTGCACACCTATCCCTATGATCTGGCGTCATTAAGTCAGATGACATTAAATGTAGCTGCCTTTTCGGATATCGGGATCAGCTATTCAAGAATATTAACCAATAACCAGAACCACATCATACAGGCGGGCGGTAGTTTACGCTATATTACCGGTATAGCTCATGCTTCTATTGATGCCCGGTTAGAGGGCGGAACCGTACGGTTAAACAGCACCGGAACAGCCAGCTATCTGACAGGTACTTCAGGTACAGTGAGCAATCTTGCTTCCGGCGAACTGTTTAATGATTTTAGTTTTGGCGCTTTTTTCAAGGGGCGTGGGAGTGTTGGTATTGATCTGGGACTGGAATATACATACCAGCCGGAGCACGATAGAAAGGATTACCTGTTACGGATAGGGCTGGCGGTTACAGATATCGGAAATATTTCTTTTTCACCTGATAGTCGCTATAGCAAGGCTTATGACATAGCGATTCCGGAGAACAGGGGACTATATTTTAACCAGAGTATGAAGGGCGTACCCTTTAATCATACTACATTAATGTATGAGCGTAACTCCGATTTCTTCAAACAAAGAAAAGTTGATACATCCGTATATCATATAAGCCTGCCAACAGCATTACAGCTGTCTGTAGAATATAAGAGCAATTATGGAATTTCAGTGGCGGCTCATTTACAGCTGGCATTACAATCGTCTCACACGGTGTCCTCACTATGGGCATATAATGTCTTCACGGTTGTGCCACGGTATGATTGGCGTGGGTTTACTTTTAGCGTTCCGTTACAGGTACGAAGTTATACGGGCTTTAATGCAGGTCTTGCTTTTAAATATGGGGACTTTTATATAGGTTCCGGGAGCATTTTGTCTTCAGTCTGGAATAAATCTAATCAAATGGATGCTTTTATGGGCTATGGAA
>JBEBVI010000270.1:0-6021 GCA_040392805.1 Taibaiella helva | reverse complement strand
ATAAAGAAAACAACAGGTTCCATTTAATAAATAAATCCTTGTATTTGCTGTTTAAGTAGTTTAAAAACTAATTTCACTACTTTAAACATAAATACAGACTCTTTATTGAGTAATTTAAGTAGTTAATTAATAAAACTTAACTATTGTATTTGAAATTTAACTTCCTGTTTTCTCAATTTCACTACTTGAAAGGACATTTTAATAGGTTTAATAATTAAAATAACAAATGATAATGGTATTTTAATCCATTGAATGGACAATTTAAGTACTGGAGTTATTAATTCAACTACTTACATTTAAGATTAAACCAGTTTAATTATTCATTTAGCTATCTAAATCAATAAAATAATAAGTTAAAAACAAAACATAACTACTTCTTTTGTCATTACAACAACCTCTACTGTACAGACTTGTCCGTCTTAGCTTGCTGTTTTAGCGATGGGAGACGTGCCGGAAATGATATTGCCGCAATAACTCCCGGCATATACCTTGTCCGGGCCTGGGTTACACACTCTTATGGTACGTCAATATCGAAGGTAGATGCGCTCACTAGGCATCCGACTCGCTTTTGTTCGTACCATAGTGGATTTGGACAATGCGTTGAAGGCCGCCTTGCTTGTATAATTGTACCCATTGGCTGATGCTGTTGCGGTGAGCATACATCCACACCCCTATTTGTTCATTGGAATAACCGGTGGTGGCTTCAAGGTAAAGACTAATGAAGCCTTTTTTGAACAATAGGGCAAGGATAATGATACCTTTCGTAATTTCGCTCATTGAGTTCTTCGGAACTTATTTTAAAAGTTGTAAGCATTCTTTGGTTGAAGTGGTATTCTTCAAAGGTGCTTACTCTCTTTATTTATTGCACATTTTTATCCGATTGATAGTATACGAGGAATTCTATTATGTTCTTTTGAACGGCCTGCATAACTCCGGTAGTTAAGAATGGTAGAGATTTCTTTAAATATCAGGCATCGTGCGGACCCCTAAAAAACTGAAAGGAGGATTTCTACCAGGATATTATTTTATCAAACCCTGTTGCAGTGCATTTTTGATCAGCTCGGCGGTGTTTCTTACCCCCAATTTTTTGTATAAGGACAAACGGTTGTTTTCAATCGTGCGGAGGCTGACAAACAGTTGTTCAGCTATTTCACTATTCGTTTTCCCTTGCGATAACAGTGTCAGGATCGTTTGCTCTCTCTGGGTCAGCTTGTAGTCCGCCGGCTTCTTATGCTGCGGGGTTAACATGCTCTCCAGCAACAGCTCTTTTATAGCAGGCTGCAGGTATTGTCCACCTTTATATATGGTTTCAACAGCTTCGATCAGTACGGACAAGGCGGCGCTTTTTAAAATGTATCCGGAGCATCCGTTCTGCATCATATCTTTTACATTCATCGCATTGTCCGAACTGGTGATAGCCAATATGCGCAGTTCCGGGTATTTTTTGGTAATAACGCGAACCAGCTGAATGGCTGTAGTATCGGGAAAATAGAAATCCAGCAATAGCACATCGGGTACATCATGGCTTAGTCCTTCCAGCAGTCCGGCGCCGCTTCCGTAGGTGGCTGTTATTTTAAAATGGTCGCGCGAACGTAGCAGGTTACTGATACCTTCCACGACTATAGGATGGTCATCTGCGATTGCTATCCTGATTATATCTGTCCTCATTATTTGCTGATTTATACTATTGCGATGACAAATATAAAATGTATAACCTTGAAACGGTTCATTATATCGTAAAAAGAGGATGGATAGGATTAAGATTATGGCTTCTGTAAGAATCTTTTCAGGTTAAACTCCAGGTAAACGGAGGTACCTGCTCCATGCTCGGCTTCCATTGAGCCATGCAGGAGCCGTATACGGTCCCTGAGATTCTGCATTCCGATCCCGTTACTTTGCTGCAGCCCGCCAATGTCTTCCGGCACTCCTCTCCCGTTATCGTCTATTGTAATGCTGAGCCCGTTTTCCTGCACATGAAACTGGATGAGTGCATGGCTTGCGTTGGCATGCTTAATAATATTATGTACCAGCTCCTGTATAATGCGATAGATATTAAGCTGAAAATCATCCCTGAGCACGGGAAGGTCGCCTACCATCTGGAATTCAATATCCAGCGGCGTTATCTTGCTTACCCTTTTGCAATAGATCCTTAACGACTCTGCCAGCCCCAACCGTTGCAGGGTTTCGGGAAGCAGGTTATGAGAAGTGGTACGCAGCTCGGTAATACTTTGTTCTAATTGATTGACCACTTCCTGGAAATCGGTTGTCCCGTTTAAATCACGGTATTGCCCGGGAAGGGCGCTGAAATTCATTTTAATGATAGATAACTTACTGACAATGCCGTCATGCAGTTCCCTTGCAAGGCGTGTTCTTTCTTTTTCTTCTCCTTCCAGAAGGGCCTTTAGCCGGGCGATGGCGACTTTATGCCTCCTGTTGTGCAATAGCCCCAACAGCAGCAGCAGTAGTAGCAATATACCGCCTATCCACAAGTATTGCTGCTTTTGCTGCTGGGCGATCTTAAGTTGCTTTAGCGCTAATTCCTTGTCTTTCTGAGCCAGCTCCTTATCCTTCTGGGCTACCTGGTACCTGGTGTTGATCTCTGCAATCCGGGCGGCATTTTCATTACCTAACCAACTATCCCGTAGGAAGGAATAACTGGTCCGGTACAGATAAGCCTTCCGGTAATCGCCTAATCGTGCATAAGCAGTACTGATCTGCCCGAACGCATTGGTAATATTATCTGTATGGCCTATTTCACGGGCAATGCTTAACCCTGCAACCAGGTGCTGTTCCGCCTTTTTATACTGTCTTAGTTGCACATAATTATAACCCAAAACGTAATGGGCAGATATTTCTCTTTCTTTATTATGGGTTTCCGTGGCATTCTTCAAGGCAAGCTGACCATAGATTAAGGCTTGTTCCGGTTTATTTTGAAAGAGCAGGCTTGCGGCAATAGCTTGTGCTATATCTCCACAATAGATACCTTTTCGCTGCGCTATATCCAAAGCTTCTCTTGCTATGATAAGGGCCCTGTCATAATCTTTCCGGTCCTGGTATAAGCTTGCTTTATTCGTTAATACGGAAACCCAAAAGCTGGTATCCCGATATTGTAGTGCAAGCTTTTCCGCCTGGTTAAAATAAAAGAAAGCCCGTTCCCAATGCGATATATGGCTGGCAACGGCTCCTAAGCCTGTATAGGTAGCTATCAAAGGGAAATAGGTAACAGAGTCTGCATGCCCCAACCGTTTTATGACGCTCATATATACGGTTGTGGCAGAGTCGTAATTGCCCGCTTTATAGAGATCACTTGCCCAATAATTGTATTTGTCGATCAGAAGCTTTTTATGACCGGGATTCTCAGGTGAGTAATAAGGGCCGGGTATTTTCTTCAGGGCTTTCCTGAATAAACTCAGATAGCTATTCATTTGCTGATACTCTTTCTTCTCCCGGTAACAGCAGGTAATGTTATTATAAGACATGGCGATACCTTCCTGGTAGTTAATCTGCTTACTCAGGTGGAGCGACCGTGTGTACACGTCCATAGCGCTGTCCGGGTTAATTTTGATCAAAGCATTTCCTTCCCGGATCAGTTCATTGATACTGTCCGCTATGATCCGGTTATCGAATACGGGAGATGTTATATAAGTATATTCTCCTGTAGCGCCGGTAACTGCAGGAGTGGCTGCAATATTTTCCGGTTCCTGTTTTGAGACACAGGCCATCCATACAAACATTATTCCCACAAGCAGCAAATGGATACCACGCATTCTTTAAAATTTCTTACTGTAGACATAAAGGTATGTACAAACTACTCTATTTCAAAATCGAGTAGTTACCTTATTGCCGGGTTTAGACAGAGTAAGTAATATTGCTATGTTGTCCTGAAATAATGGTTTGACAATGAAAAATAATAAGTATAAAAATTTTAAAATTGCGTATATACCTGTTTAGTAAAGATTTTTTGCTGAGCGTTGTATGCACTCATTTATATAACATCTAAATTTAATTTCATGCTTAAAAGACTTTTACTATTTATCTTTATCTGTTTGTATGCCTGTGCATTACACGCACAAAAGGAAGAAAATGTCTGGTTATTCGGGTTGAATACGGCCCTGGATTTCAATGCCGGCTCACCGCCGGACAGTATAGGCTCCCCTGCGCCGTTCCAGGTTCGTGAGGCCCTGGCTACCTATTGCAATCCGAATACCGGCGAATTGTTGTTTTATACTGAAGGCGATACAGTATATAATAAAAACGGAGCGGTAATGCCCAATGGCGCTAAACTGACAGGTAATTTCAGCTATCCCAATGTAAATGTCACGCCCACTGCTTCTACCGCACAGGGAGCGCTTATTGTTCCCATGCCAGACCATCCGGGAAGGTTTTACATTTTTTCTCTAACAGAATACACTTATTTCGTCCGTACCCTCATTAATCCTTCCTTTCCGGATAAATCAGGATTCCTCTATTACAGCGTTGTGGATATGAGCCTGGATGGCGGTTTGGGTGATGTGGTGGCCGGACAGAAAGGTATTCCTCTGGACACCGTTACTAATTTTACAGAACACATGACCGGTGTGGCCGGTAACAATTGTAATGCCTGGGTTGTACTTCTGGATCCGCAAAAGACAACAACACAGATCAACCGGTTCAAAGCTTTCGAGGTCACGGCAAACGGCGTGGATACGGTTCCTGTGATCTCCGATGTGTTTACCACCAGCCAGAGCCTGATACCTCTTGCGCCAACAGGTTCAGACCAGTTAGTAGGTAAAATGAGCATCTCCCCTAACCGCCAGAAACTTGCCGTGACGATAATGCATGGCTCTAACCGGCAGCGGCTTTCCCTGTTTGATTTCGATGCGAATACCGGCCAGGTCAGCAATCCTTTGATATTAGACACTGCTTATACCACACAGGCTACCACAAAATATTATGGCGTCGCTTTTTCACCCGATAACACCAAGCTGTATGCGGCCACATGGACGGGCACCCAGGCACAAAGCCTGTTCCAGTTTGATATCAGTAGTAATAATGCGAATACCATTATCAGCACAAGACAAAAAATAGCTGTTACCCATAGCTTCTCTGATGTGAAACGAGGGCCGGACGGAAAAATATACTATCGTTCCTCTTTTGCAGGAGGCGTAGTGAATATCGGTGTCGTTAATTTTCCTAACCTTTCAGGTAGCGCCTCACAGCGTGATTCCGTAGCCGTCCGGCTCGCAGGAACTTCCGGACAAGGTAATGGCTTCCCTAATGCCGTACCTGTTATCATGGCGGCTGATACTGCATATACGGCTACTGATACCTTAGTGTGCACTAACGGGGATATTATCTTCCAGGCTCCTCCGGGTGCCGCAGGTTATCTCTGGAATAATGGCGATACTACGGAAACACAGCTCATAACCAGGGAGGGTACTTATTGGATTTACTATAAAGGAGCGCCTTGTCACAGGCATATAGATACCTTTCATATCCGGTTCATCGATCTTAATCCTGACATTACCGTTGATGTATCTGAGCTGGGCACCACTACCCCTTACGATACATATCAATGGTTGCTGAACGGCCAGATTATTCCCGGAGCTACCGACCGTATTTATAGGGTTACCGAAAACGGGAACTACCAGGTTATTGTCAGCCTGAACGGTTGCATAGATACTTCGGATGTCTACCCGGTAACTAATGTGGGGATACAGGATGCCCGTCCGTTAGCCGGCCAGGTTCATGTTTATCCTAACCCTACATCCGGTAAAATTTATATTAAGACGCCATTGCCTGTCGATATAGCCCTGACAAATATAGAAGGCCGGGTGATCAGGCGGGAACATAATGCAATACAGATCGGCCTGGATGATTGGGCACCGGGTGTGTATTTGCTACATATCAGGGATAAGGAAGGGGCTTTGATAAAAGTGGAAAAGGTGATTCAGGTAGCGAAGTAAAAGTGACTGTTTCTCGCAACGGGACTCCGGAGTGCGACGAAACAAAGATTCTGATTACGTAGCTTAACATGATAAT
>JBEBVI010000269.1:0-6031 GCA_040392805.1 Taibaiella helva | reverse complement strand
TAAAAGCATTTCGTTCAATTCTGATGACCCCGGAGTTATTTATACCTGTCTTTTTAGTCAAAAAAATGTAAAACGAAATAAGGTATGGGACAAACAAACGATATAATACCTAATTTCGGTTGGCCTATCCCATACCCGTTAAAGGTGATCTTAATGAATAATATTTTAAGTAAGTTAGTTATTGGTATATTAATAAGCGTTCTTTTACCGGGGTTGACGCAGGCGCAGATAAGCAGCGGCGGTTTACCTCAAAGTATGATCTCCTCCCTGGCTGCACGTGAATATGTACCTGTTCTGGAGTATACTGCACAAAAGCCATCAGATGAAGCCCTTGCATCGCGTATGAATCCCCAACCTTACAAAGCAGGCGTATTGGTGCCTGCAGATGTCTCCTTTCCGGTCTCCGGCTTATTAAACAGGATGCCGGACGGAAGCGCCATCTGGCGAACCCGTATTGCTATACCCGGCGCCCGTGCTGTTATTTTGTATTACGACAGGTTTTTTTTGCCGTATGGTGTACGGCTGTTCTTAACCAATGAAAACGGTAAGCAGATATTGGGTGCATACACCGGGGAGAACAATACGGAAGGTAACAGATTTGCCACGCAGGAAGTACAAGGAGATGTGGTGTATGTGGAATTGAATATAGATAAAGGTGTTTCATTAGAAGATATACAGCTTCATATTAACCGGGCAGCATCTATGTTTACTGCAGCAGGTTATCTTGATCCTTATAGTAACAGCGGTAGTGAAACTATAGCGCTGAGGCCGTCTGCAGATTTTGCTGCGGGAAGCTCTTCGGTATGCGAGATCAATGCTATTTGCCCTGATGGGCGGCAGTATGAGCATCAGCGAAAAGCGACTATGCGTATCATTATGCCCCTGAACGATAATTATGTGGGTTTCTGTACCGGTACTTTAGTGAATAATACGAATGTGGATTGTACGCCTTATGTCCTCACGGCCAGCCATTGTGAAGGCTCAAACAGTAAGCAGGACACCACCTTCGATCAATGGCTGTTTTACTTTAATTTTGAAACACCCGACTGCGAAGGAAAACAGACAGCTCCCAACGGCCATACGGTTAGTGGGGCAACATTTGTTTCACGGGCCGATTACGATAGTACCCGGAGTGCTATTATTGGTGATTTCCTTCTGCTGAAACTAAAAAGTAATATTCCGGGTCGCTTTAATGTGTCCTTTGCCGGGTGGAATATTTCCGAAAACCTGGCTTCTGGTCAGCGCTATACCACGTTTCATCACCCGGCCGGCGATGCCAAAAAAATTTCCGTAGCCTACGCGCTCAGTCCCGGGGGATCATTTAACCAACAGTCGGTAAGGAACACCCATTGGGCGCTCAGGTATGCTGTGGGTGGTACCGAAGGCGGTTCATCCGGTAGTGCTTTACTGGATCCGGATGGACGGGTAGTGGGCACCTTGAGCGGTGGCGGCAACGAGCAGGGTTGCATAGCCGATACCAACAGCGCCGGGAAGCAGGCTATATTCGGTACAGATGCCCTGTATAGTAAAATAAGCCGCAACTGGCTGTATCCCGAAGCAAGAGGCAATGCATCGGGGCAGCTTAAGCCCTGGCTGGACCCGCGAAATACAGGTGCCTTGACTACCAATGCGATCAAGGCGGATAACCTTTGCGATCCGATGTCTACCTATATTACCAACAGGGATAAAAACCTGGAACGTTATATCAATATCTATCCCAATCCTTCGACTGATGGCATAATATATTTTCAGACCAATTTTCCGGCAGCTACACAACTTTACATCAGCGTTTATGATATAACCGGAGTAAAAAAGACCGGTTATATGGTTGATCAAACAATAACGGGAAGTTATTCTATCGACTTGAGTAGCTATGCCGGAGGCACCTATTTAATATCTGTCGATAATGGCAATGGCGCTGTGGTCACTAAGAAAATAGTCCTGCTCCGCTGATGGATATGACTATATGACATTTGAAATGCCAGTCTAACATAAGGCCCGGCTGCAGCAGGAAAGTTTAGCAGGCAGTCCTGTTTTGTCCTGCATTAAAGTCATTGAGCACTGGCTGTGCCTGCCTCTTTTGCGTTTTTTATATTCTGGTTTATTTTTTGACCAATGGTTGATAGGGTTAAGTCAAGCGTCAAAACAGGACGGCTTTATGATCTATATCATAGTCTTAAAATGTTGCGACGAAACAGATCTGGCTTAACATTATCATGCTTCCCGGCAGCTTACAACAATACCTGTTTTTGCTTGTTAATTGGAAGCGTATTTATCAGAAAAAATTAAATCGGTAATAAAAAAATGAACCTGAACAATTTCACAATAAAAGCGCAGGAGATCCTCCAACAGGCGCAACAGCTGGCTTTCAACAATAATAATCCTACCATCGAATCGAATCATCTGCTGAAAGCCATGATAGATGACAAAGAGGGGCCGGTTACCTTTCTATTAAAAAAGAGTAATGCCAATCTGAACCTGCTTCAGTCACGACTGGAAGATAGCCTGGAGCGCCTGCCGAAACAGGACAGCGGCGATGCCGGGCAGATGTTGGGGCGTGATGCTAATAATATATTGCTACGTTCCGGAGCTGCTTTAAAAGAATTTGGCGATGAATTCGTCAGTGTGGAGCATATGCTGCTGGCAGTGCTCCGCGGAAATGATGATTCGGCTAAAATACTTAAGGACGCGGGTCTCACAGAGAAAGCATTGATCTCCGCTATAAAGGATCTGCGTAAAGGTAGCAAGGTAGATTCTGCAACGGCAGACACCAATTACAATGCTTTACAGCGCTATGCCAAGAATCTTAATGAAATGGCGCAGAACGGCAAGCTGGACCCTGTTATAGGCAGGGATGAAGAGATAAGGAGAACGTTGCACATATTGTCGCGCAGGACCAAGAACAACCCGATACTGGTAGGAGAGCCCGGTGTGGGTAAGACTGCCATCATTGAAGGACTGGCACACCGGGTAGTCAATGGAGATGTGCCCGAAAACCTTAAGTCGAAAATCATTTTCTCCTTAGATATGGGGTTGCTGATTGCCGGTGCAAAGTATAAAGGAGAGTTTGAAGAGCGGCTCAAATCGGTGATCAAAGAAGTTACGGAAAGCAACGGATCTATTATCCTGTTTATAGATGAGATCCATACCCTTGTTGGCGCAGGCGGTGGTGGCGAGAGCGCTATGGATGCAGCAAACATACTGAAGCCTGCATTAGCGAGGGGAGAGTTGCGGGCTATAGGCGCTACCACGCTTAATGAGTACCAGAAATATTTCGAAAAAGACAAAGCCCTGGAGCGGCGTTTCCAGAAAGTAATGGTAGATGAGCCGAGCGAGGAGGATGCTATTTCTATTCTTCGCGGACTGAAAGATCGCTATGAAGCACACCACCATGTCCGTATAAAGGATGAAGCTATCATTGCGGCAGTAGAGCTGTCAAGCCGTTATATTACGGATCGTTTCCTGCCGGATAAGGCTATTGATCTTATAGATGAAAGTGCCGCCAAGCTGAACCTCGAAATGAACTCCATGCCGGAAGAGCTGGATGAACTGGATCGCCGCATACGTCAGCTCGAAATTGAAAGGGAAGCGATCCGGAGGGAAAATGATGAAGAGAAACTGAAACAGTTATCTACGGAAATAGCCAATCTTTCTGTGGAGAGAGATACCCTCAAAGCCAAATGGACAGAAGAGAAAGAACTGGCGGAGAAGATACAGGCGGCTAAAGTGAAGATTGAAGATTATAAGCTGGAAGCGGAAAAAGCGGAGCGGGACGGCGACTATGGTAAAGTGGCGGAAATACGCTATGGTAAAGTAAAAGAGCAGGAAGAGATCATTGCAGCGCTGAGTAAGGAGATGGACGCTTTTTCGGAAAAGCGGATGCTGAAGGAAGAGGTGGATGCGGAAGATATTGCGGAGAATGTGGCCAGGGCTACAGGCATACCTTTACAGCGTATGATGACGAGTGAAAGAGAGAAGCTCTTGCACCTGGAAGAAGAGTTGCATAAGCGTGTGGTAGGCCAGGATGAAGCAATAGAGGCTGTGGCAGATGCCATACGCAGAAGTCGTGCCGGCTTGCAGGATGCCAGGCGGCCGATCGGTTCCTTTATTTTCCTGGGTACAACCGGCGTAGGTAAAACAGAGCTGGCTAAGGCATTGGCCGATTATCTTTTTGATGATGAGTCGATGATGACCCGTATTGATATGAGCGAATACCAGGAAAAGCATAGTGTAAGTCGCCTGGTAGGTGCGCCTCCGGGCTATGTGGGCTATGATGAAGGCGGCCAGCTGACCGAAGCTGTTCGCCGTAAGCCTTACTCCGTGATACTTTTAGACGAAATAGAAAAAGCACACCCGGATGTGTTTAACATCATGTTGCAGGTGCTCGACGATGGCAGGCTGACAGATAATAAAGGCCGTGTGGTCAACTTCAAGAACACGATCATTATCATGACCAGCAACTTAGGCAGTCACCTGATACAGGAAAACTTTGATGACCTTAAGGAAGGAGATGATATAGATGCGGTAGTACACAAGACCAAAGACGCAGTAATGACGCTTCTGCGGCAGACGCTAAGGCTGGAGTTCCTGAACCGTGTGGATGAAGTGATCATGTTTCATCCGCTGATGCGCAAGGAGATAAAAGGGATCATCCGTATACAGTTGGACGATCTGAAGAAAAGGCTTTTGCAACAGGGCATACAGTTGGAGTTCTCCGATTATGCATTGGATTACTTTGCCGAACAGGGCTTCGATCCGCAATTCGGAGCTCGGCCATTAAAAAGGCTGATCCAGAAGGATATTATTAACCTGCTGAGCAAAAAAATTATCGCAGGCGAGCTGGATAAATCCAAACCGGTGCTTATTGATGTATTTGATGGGGTAGTGGTGATACGGAATGATGCGGCGTAAGTGTAGGATATGTGATTAAAAGCCGGGCTATTGGGTATTACCTGATAGCCCGGTTATAATTTAGGATATCTCAATATTTTCCGGTAACCACGGAACACGCAGAATATTACATTTTATATGATGGTAAAATAAGTGATACTTGAAATATGGGTACTCGAAAGGATTCGAGCGCCAGCGGTGATTTTTGTTTAAACTATAATTTTATCAATCACATCAGAAGAGAGCTTTGTAATCCTGGCAATATATTCTGTAGGAAGGCCTTCTTTTTTCAATTCTTTTGCAATATTCAGACGTTCTCTTTCCATACCTTCTTCTATACCTTCTTCAAAACCTTCTTCCTTAGCCAGTTTTTTTGCATAGCTCATAGCACTGTTATAGTCCCTTTTTGCTTTTAAGCTTGTTTCGTACAGCATAAGTTCCTCCTTGTTTAAGTTGCCTACTTCGGCTATTTTAAATAATTGTTTAAAGACACGTTTATTCAGGAAACGGGGTAATTCTTTCAACTGATCTAAGCGCTTTAAGACATAAATCCACTTATCTATTTCTGATATACTTTCGGGGGTGTCATCATCCTTATACTCTTTTACAAAATTAGGTAATTCTATAAAGATAAATCCTAACTTATCGTAAAAATGCTTGCCGGTTTCTACCTCTATCAGACGTACATCATGGAGATATTTTGTTTGCTCCTCCTTTTCAAACCGAAAGTCCATAATACCTACAAAATAGACCTCCGGTAGTTTATAGTTCCACTGGCTATTGCCTTTCTTTTCCTCGCGGCTAAGTATGCGGGAAATGTAAAACAGGCTTCTGTCCTTAAAAAATTCCAGGTTACCTCTTTGCATTTCAACGATAAAGCGCTCTCCCGTTGTTGTTATGCAGTATAAGTCCACTATAACTCCACGGTGTTCCGTAGTTACCTCGTAATGTTCATTAGCCCCGAATTCTATATCGTAAATTTCTTTCCTGCCTTTGAAAAGGTCATTGAGAAATGCAATCAGGATCTCTTAGTGAGAATTATGTCCTAATAAAAATTTAAAGACGAAGTCTGACAGAGGGTCAAGATATCGGCCAAGTTCTATGCCAGCCATAGTGTGTAATTATTAGACATACAAAAATA
>JBEBVI010000268.1:0-6032 GCA_040392805.1 Taibaiella helva | reverse complement strand
ATGCTATGCTTTAGAGTGTCCTCGTAGGGACTCGAACCCTAGACCCGCTGATTAAGAGTCAGCTGCTCTACCAACTGAGCTACGAAGACATTTTAATAAAATGTGGCGCAAAGGTACAAAACAGGAATAAATACAATAAAGTACCGAAAAATATTTTATTTAAGAATATAGATGCAATAACTATTCAGCACAAAGTTTCTTGTTTTTAAATTCTTCAAACTGCGACTGAAAGTCATTTAAACTTGTGCGGATAATGATCCGGTAACTGCCGGACAACGGTGGAAAGGCAAATGCTCAATTTTAGAAACTTTCGATTTTAGACTTTTACCTTCACTTTTAATTTTCCGCTTCCCACTCAATAAAGATTATATATCTCCATAATATTACTCAATATCTTTTCAAAATCAATCTGGAGATCAATCAGCTGTCCGTCACGCATATTGAATACCCAGCCATGCACAGTCAGGCCGCGTTCTTTATAGGCTTTTTGCACGGAAGCCGTTTTGATCAGGTTGACGCATTGCTCCTGCACATTGAGCTCCACTAAACGATCATAACGCTGCTGCTCATCCGCAATGTCGTTTAGCTCATCCTTGTGCAGGCGGTACACATCTCTTATGCTACGCAGCCAGGGATTTAAGATACCTAAATCGGCGGCCTGCATGGCAGCTTTTACGCCACCACAGTTGTAATGCCCGCACACCACTACATGACTTACTTTTAATTGCTTAACAGCATATTCCAGTACAGACATTACGCTCAGGTCGATATTATGCACTACATTAGCTATATTACGGTGCACGAATACCTCGCCAGGCTGCATACCCATAATATCTTCAGCACTGACGCGGCTGTCTGAGCAGCCAATGTACAGCAATTCCGGTGACTGATTCTGTGAAAGCTTCCTGAAATAGTCGGGATTATTGGCCAGCTTTTGAGCGATCCACTTTTTATTATTGTTAAATATTTGCGTTATGGTAGTCATCAGATATAGTTTTCAAAATTTACGATCAAAGGTAAGTCCTCAACGGGAAAGTAGGGTAGGTTTTCTATGAGCGGAATGAGAAAGCTGGTACAAATTCCCGAAATCTTTTACAGTACCGGATAAATTAAAGGGCTGACCTTATTGAGGACAGCCCTTTAGCTGGTTAATATATCTGGTTTTGTCAAATTATGCGTATGCTTTCTCTTTGGCTTTCTTGATCTGAGCTACCAACGAATCGAAGGCACCGTCAAAAGACTCCTCGAACACCTTAGATTCATGCTTCGCGAAAAGCGATTGTTTAGGAACGAAAACTTTGATCTCCGCAACCTTGTCCCGAACCTTCTGCGAAAGGTTTTCCAGCTTGAGATAAACTTCTACTCCCGTTATCTTATCATGGAATGTCTTCAATTTATTTACTCTTTTCTGTACGTGGTCGATCAATTTTTGATCTGCGTCAAAATGAACGGTCTGAATCTGTAAATTCATAGTTTGCCATTTTTTGTGTTAAACAATTAAGAATATAATTGTAGTGTCTGCTTCATGTTGGAAAATTAGGAAATTAAAATGAAGATTTAGCTTTTAGGATGTGTTTTTCTGTAAATTTCTTTTAGCCGTTCAATATTATTATGAGTATAAATTTGCGTTGCAGCCAGGCTACTATGTCCCAGCAGCTCTTTTATAGCATTTAGTTCTGCACCGTTATTGGATAGCTGGGTGGCGAAAGTATGACGCAATACATGCGGGCTTTTTTTGGATAGGGTAGTGGCCCGGCTGAGATACTTTTGTACCGTTCTGTAAATATATTGCGCATACACAGGCCTGCCCGATTTAAGCACGAGCAGATAGTCATTACTTTTCTCAAAAATCCTCCTTTTCTCCTCTATATAGCCTTTTACATCCCGGAGAAGTTCATCGCTGACCGGAATCATTCGTTCTTTATTTCTTTTTCCCAGTATATAAATTACTTTTCTGGAAAAAGATATGTCAGCCTCTTTTATATTAGCCAGTTCAGCACGCCGTATCCCTGTTTGATACAGCAATTCCATGATCATCCGTTCCGTTTCCCCTTCCCACCCCTCGCTATACTGTATTTCTGCAGACATTTGCTCCGTCTGTTGTTCGTTCAGGTACACAGGCAGCCGTTTAGGTACCTTCAGTGCCGGTACCTGTATCGTAGGGTTGGATGTAATAGCTTTGCTACGCAACAGATGTTTGAAGAAAGACCGGAGTGTCGAGATCTTCCTGCGTAAAGACGGGGCAGCCAGGCCTTTTTCGGAAAGATCAACAACCCACGAGCGTATATGTATATGGCTGATTTCGGTAATAGCTATATCACCAAACTGCATATCCATAAACTGACGAAACTGGTCGAGGTCGGTCTGATAAGAGATCACAGAATGCTGTGACATGCGCTTTATAAAACGTATGTGCCGCAGAAATTCAGGTATATGCTCAGATAATGTCAATTATGAATGTTCAATTATGAATGTTCAATTATGAATGTTCAACCTTCCCCCATATCCCTATTCTTAAACCTTAAGTTTCTGTCAATACGAACAGGGCTGTAAATATACAAATTTACAGCCCTGTATCCAACAACATTAATGTCAGAATGAGTATGAAATTAATGTTGCTATTGTAAATAGGATAATGATATTATAATTCGATTTTTCCTGACAGAATTTGCTGGCGATAAGCAGCCTTAAGGCGTTGTTTACGGCGCTCAACGGAAGGTTTGGTGAAAGCCTGGCGAGCACGTAACTGGTTCAAAGTGCGCGATTTCTCAAACTTCTTTTTGTATTTCTTAAGCGCCTTATCGATATTTTCGCAATCTTTTGCATCTAAAATAAGCATATCTGTAATACCCCCTTTTTCTTTTTTTAGGAGTGCAAAGGTAATTATTGTTTTTCTAAATACAAATTATATTTAGAGATTTTTTCATGATTATCCGAGCGTTCAAAGGAGTCTCGATAGCGATTGGTTGGCGGTGAAAACACCAACAACGGCGTAAATTATTCAATTTGTGCACCCCGTTGCACCGGGGACTATTCAAACCGGACCTATTCGGGGTATTTATAGCACATTCTCCTTAAATTCACGCTTATGATGAAACTATCAACAACAGGATAAAGACTACTACTGCAAAGCTTCACCCCTCCTCCGGAGGAGGCTAAACCGGAAAAGTGTTTTTTAATTTTACCTTTTTACTACCGACTTAATTAGTTTTGCAATCCAATGGAGCAAAATAAGGATTCGATCATACTGGCTATAGAGTCATCCTGCGATGAAACCTCGGCAGCCGTATTATATAATGGCCAGGTACAGAGTAATATTATTGCTACGCAAAAAGTACATGAACAATACGGAGGTGTTGTTCCGGAGCTGGCATCCAGGGCACATATGCAGCAGATTGTTCCCGTTGTAGATGCCGCTATTCGCCAGGCAGGTATATCCAAAAGCGAAATAACGGCTGTAGCCTTTACCCGTGCGCCCGGCCTGATAGGCTCTTTATTAGTAGGCGCCAGTTTTGCCAAAGGTTTTGCACAGGCATTGGACGTGCCTTTAATTGCCGTACACCATATGCAGGCGCATGTATTGGCGCACTGGATTGACGAGCCCCGGCCGGCATTTCCCTTTCTTTGTCTTACAGTTTCCGGCGGACATACACAGCTTGTGCTTTGTAAAGGGCACCTTGATATGGAGGTCATTGGAGAAACGCTGGATGACGCAGCAGGAGAAGCTTTTGATAAAGTTGCCAAAATGCTGCATTTGCCTTATCCCGGTGGCCCGCTGGTAGACCGCCATGCACGCTCAGGCAACCCGGGGCAGTTTTCTTTCCCCGTACCGGACATGAAAGGGCTGGATTACAGCTTTAGCGGTATCAAGACCGCAGTGCTGTATTTTCTGCAGAAACAGGTAAAGCAGGATCCGGATTTTATACAGAATAATATCGACGACTTATGCGCATCCGTTCAGCAGGCTATTATCAATACGCTGATGAAAAAGCTGGATAAGGCTGTGCGGCAAAATAAAGTGCAGCATATCGGTATAGCCGGAGGTGTTTCAGCTAACAGCGGTTTGCGGAGCGCCATAGAAGAGTATGGCAGAAAGCATCATATCCGGGTTTATCTTCCGAAGTTTGAATATTGTACGGATAATGCAGCTATGATCGGGATTACCGCTTATTATAAGATGTTGAAAGGTCAGTATGCAGACCTCAGGGTTGTGCCCTCAGCCCGTGCAGAATGGGAAAATGCCTAATGAATGGTTCCGCTTTAAACAGTTTATAATCCGCCAGGACCGCTGCGCGATGAAAGTATCGACCGATGCCTGCATCCAGGGGGCCTGGGCGGCAAAGCTGATGGGCAGCCGGAAAATAAATAATGTCCTGGACATAGGTACCGGCACCGGTTTGCTGAGCCTGATGCTGGCGCAATCTTTATCTGCATCGGAGATAACGGGAGTAGAGCTTAATGAAGATGCCTGCTTGCAGGCAAAGGAAAATTTTGCACATTCAGCATGGTCAGACAGGCTGTCTGTTCATCATTCATCTATACAGGAATACCATGTGCATGCAAAAGAAAAATATGATCTGGTCATCTGTAACCCTCCTTTCTTCCACCGGCAACTGGAATCATATGCTGAAGAGAGAAGAACGGCACGCCACAGCCACACGATGCAGAAAGAAGAGCTGGCTGCAACGACGGCTACGCTTCTGAATGAAAATGGTACTTTCTGTGTTATGTACCCGGAGACAGAGTGGGAGCACTGGAATGAAACGGCATCAAACCATGGATTGTTCCTTTACGATTTGCTTGGTATAAAACCGGATGCCTTTAAGGCAAAGCCGAACAGGATCATAGGAATTTACGGCAAACGGATTATGGGGGCGCCCACTACCCGGGAGCTGGTTATTTACGCAGCGCCCGGAGTATATACCGGGGAATTTAAAACTCTTTTACAGCCTTATTATCTCACTTTATGAAATTAAAAAACCGGGAAGGCTTTTCAACTTTTCCCGGCTATATAGAAAACGGTAAAACGGACTAATTGTTTTCTATCGCCCGCATAATCACACCATACCCTTTCCGATAGCCGCTGCCGCCACTGTTGCCTTCTTTGGGCTGAAAGGTCCAGTACACTCTTTCCTTGTACACCAGGCCTACATTGTAAGCATAGACTTCTTTGGAGTAGTTTTTATAAGCATAAGCAGTGGAATCAATGTCCGGATCATTGAGCTGTTCGTCAATTTGATTTACAGTCACAGTATGCTCATATAAATTATTGCCCGGGTCAAATTCTTTGTCGAACTTGGAATAGTTGTACGACCATTTGTCCCCGCCGAATTCTTCTGAATAATCGGGATCAGCCAGGGGTAGCATAGAATTGCCATTCCAGTAGACAAAATTATCTACGGGAAATACCAGCTTTATGAAAGTAAGGTTTTTCTGTGTGTACTCTAAAGTTGTTTCGGTAGGTGTTGCATAGATCACCTCGCTGGGGTAAAAAGGGTCAGATGCATTTTTCCGTGCGTTCACTACGATTTTATAAGATAACCGGCCGGATGCGTCCCTGAAGGTGTCGTCAACCGAATAGCGGACCTGGCAGCGCTCCATGACGATCACAGAGCCCAGGAAGTCATCCCAGTAAGTGGAATCCACATTATAAAGCACATATTTCCCGATTTCCAAAGGAAAAAATTTATATCCTTTGTTGATTTCAGAGAGATCTTCTGTTTTTTTATTACAAGATATCCAGATGACTGATACCAATACGAGAAAAGGTATAAAAAGGTTCCGCATGCTTAATACTAAATTTATTCTCATTACAACCTGATGGAGATAAAACGGCCGTAAGATAGAAATATTTCTACAATTGTAAGACTTTTTCTTTATCAATTTTAATTACAAATCTTCAATTACAAATTACGAATCCTTCTCCATATTCTATCTCAAATCCCATGTTTCAAATCTCACGTCTCACTCACCCATCCATATAACCCCTCCTGCCACCACATCATCTCCTTCATAGAATACTGCCGACTGGC
>JBEBVI010000267.1:0-6043 GCA_040392805.1 Taibaiella helva | reverse complement strand
ACAGCCTCACCGACATCACGGAAACTGATATCTTTTCCGTTAACATTTTTAATAATCAACGCAGCAAAATCCTCTTCCGTCTGCAAGCGTCCTATTGTTCTTACCGCCAGTTCGGTTTGGTTTCCGGCTATTTTTCCTGAGGGCAATTCAATATTCTGCCGGTTCAATGCAGTCTGTATATCGCTAAAGGTAACATTATAGGCTGCCATCTTAGCCGGATCCATCCACAGGCGCATAGCATATCTTTTCTGGCCCCAGATCTGGATACTGCTTACGCCCGGTATGGTCTGCAGCTTTTCCTGCAATACATTCTCGGCATAATCGCTTAAATCGAGCTGGTTACGGGTATCACTCTGCACCGTCATGGATAATATAGGAGAAGCATTGGCGTCGGCTTTGGAAACCACGGGAGGGGCATCTATATCCTGGGGAAGGTTTCGCAAGGCCTGAGATACCTTATCTCTCACATCATTTGCCGCAGCTTCCAGATCTTCTCCAAGTTCAAACTCCACCGTAATATTACTTGTTCCCTGGCTGCTGACCGAAGAGATGTTACTGATACCTGCAATACCGTTTATCGACTTCTCCAAAGGCTCGGTGATCTGTGATTCTATAATATCAGGATTAGCACCGGCGTAGCTGGTTCGAACATTTATGATAGGCGGATCAATGGAAGGATAGTCGCGGATACCCAGAAAATAAAATCCGATAATACCGAATATTAATATAAATATATTGGCAACTATTGCAAAAACAGGCCTTTTAAGGGCAAACGATGGTAAGCTCATTGATCAGGTATCAGGCATTTTAACCGGGTAAATATTTATTTATTATTATGCTTATCAGCTTGCTGTCTTAATAACTTCTACATGGTGCCGATAAAGGAATATGGTGCTGCAAAGATGCAACAGTTTTTATTTTTACAAGTTGTGCTTAAGCGCTTAATAACAAAACTGCCTTAGACGAGGTAACTGAGAAATAGTTTAAAACAGAAAAAAAATCTGACATTTTTTCCTGCTTTTCCCCAGAAAAACTAATTTCACCTCACCAAAAATCATTCTTTTATTAAAGATCACAGCTCCCGGCCATAACGGGATTAAAATGCTTAACCAATGATACAGCTAAAATGTACCGCTATTTTCTCACTGCTCATGGGTGTCTTGCTCTCTGGCTATCCCGACTCTCTTCATGCCGGGGACAAAGCTGACCTGCCTCTGTTCACCCGGCAAGATAAAGCAAAGGCTGATACCGGGAAAGAAGAAGTGCCTCACTTTAAAAATGACAAAGCCAATAAGGATATCGCTGCCTTTAATAAAATAATGCACGATTATGGTTCTGCTTTAGGCTCGCACAACGCGGACAGTATCATGGAATTTTCCAGCCGCATTTCGGAATGGTCTAAAAATGCCAATGAATGGATGGAAGAGCTGGACAAAGAGGAGCGGGATGCTCTGAACAATTATATAAATGCCGTTATTAAACAGCATCAGCCGCAGCCTCCTGTTTTGAAAAGCCAAAATTAAAATTCAAAATGGGTTTCCTGCGTTGCTCGCAAAGGGAGCACAAAAACTTAAATACCTGGAGGGAACCTGATGCGGTATGAAGAATGGTATTATTATTTTTTCTTTTTCAATTGTTTCTGTAAAGTCTCGCCTTTAGTGGTAAGGCGATATTTTTGTTTAGGGCTGTTGGGAGAGCCCGGTTGTGTCATTTCTATTAGTTTATTTTTCATAGCGGGTTGCAGATAATTTTGTAAGAAATTTCTACGTCCCTTCAGACCCAAACTTCTCATTATTTCAGATACCGGCATTTCATTATGGATTGCCTTTATCATATTGTTTACTTGTTCCCCCACTTGTTCCCCCACTTGTGGCGTACTTGGCCGGTACAGCACACTTCTAAAGTCTTCTGACTGGATAAACTGAGGTTCGGGTAATCCTGCCGCTATCGATTTTTTTACCATATCAGATGTTCCCGTACCCATACGCTCAATATACCCGGCTAAGTAAAGTGGTTCAGCCAACAATGGATTTGCAGGAACAGAAGTATGCAATTGCTTGAGTTTTTCGGTAGTCCATCCAAGAGGTAGAGAGCCGGGATTCCGGATTTCCAGCCGGTCTTTGAACAACATCACCCGTACGCTGAATTTCTCATCATCTATGCTCGCAAGTGTAGCCGTTTCATGAAGACCGGCATCAAAAGGGCCTGAGCGTATAATTTCTTTCTCTTCAAGATAACGTACCAATGCAGCATACACAGCAGACTTTAATTCATCAACAGTATTGAATTTTTTGCGGATCAATACTTCCTGAGCTTTGTTGATAAATCGGTTTTCCTTAAGATGTCTTTCTTCCTGTTTATGATTGGTTAGGAAAACCAAACGGGTTTTGTGCAGGTCTGTAGCATGATTAAATTCTAACTCTGTGGGCGAAATCCCTTCTTCGGTTTCGTAACCATAGGTCTTACCAAACAAGCCAAGGTAAATACCAGATTGTTCTACCTCTTTAAGGTAAACTGCATTAGCCTGCTGATCAGTGGCGGGTAAAAGTTCAAACAGGAAAGGATCGGAAAATTTGCCCAGTAAAGGGTCGGCACAAATATATTCCTGCAGGGCTTTGTGCTCGTTTGCAAACTATGTCTGTACACTGCTGATAAATATTTTTTCTTTGCCATCTTATGCCATCAACACGCCAGGTTACTACATTCGTCCGGAGTTATTCAATAAAGGCGAGTATCTCTTCCAGTGTTTTCCTTTCATTACTTAAGCGGGGTACTTTATGTTGCCCGCCCAGTTTTCCTTTGCTCTTGAGCCAGGCATTAAAACCGCTTTTCTGTATGCGATGCACAACGGGCATCCGTAATGCTATATCTTTATGACGTTTGGCTTCGTAGTCGCTGTTGATGCTCTGGAGGGCTTTATCCAGTTCGCTTGTAAAGACATCCAGTGGAACCGGCAGGTGTTCAAATTCAATGATCCATTCATGTCCGCCATTACCGGTACCGCTCATATAAATAGGTGCCGCCGTATAGTCGTTCACTATTGCCCCGGTAAGCATGGAAGCCTGTGCTATGGCATAATCGCTGTTATCGACTATAACTTCCTCTCCGAAAGCATTAATAAAGTGCTTCAGCCGTCCACTTACTTTTAACCGGTAAGGTGCTAAAGAGGTGAACTGAACGGTATCACCTACCAGGTAACGCCATAAGCCACTGTTGGTATTAATCACCAGGGCATAGTTTACTCCAACCTCTACCTCGCGCAATGTTAGTGTTTGGGGTTTTTCTTTACCGTACTCTTCCATCGGCATGAATTCGTAAAAAATGCCATGATTCAGGAACAGCAACATGCCTTCTTCATCCAGATCATCCTGGGCGGCAAAGAAGCCTTCGGAAGCATTATAGGTTTCCATATAATACATCGGGGCAGAAGGTATCAGCGCTTCAAACTGTTTGCGGTAAGGAGTGAAGCTTACGCCACCATGTATGTACAGCTCCAGGTTAGGCCAGATATTATGTAAGTCGTTACCTCCTGAAATTTCCAATAGCCTTTTAATGAGTACTAATGTCCAGGTAGGTACACCGGCAATGAACGTGATATTTTCGTGGAAGACGCTATAGATTATTGCTTCAAGCTTGGCTTCCCATTCGTCCATTAGCGCAACGGACAGTTCCGGGGCACGCATGACCTGGCCCATGAAAGGCATATTTTGCAGCATAACAGCGGACAGATCGCCGTAAAAAGATTCTTTTCCTAAATGGTTAACCTGGTGGCTTCCGCCTATGGTAAGGCATTTACCATTCAGAATATTGCTGTTGGGAAACTGGCGCAGGTAGAGTGACAGAACGTCTTTTCCGGATTTAAAATGGGTGTCGTCCAAAGCTTCTTTACTTACCGGTATAAATTTACTTTTATCACTGGTGGTACCGCTACTTTTGGCAAACCAGCTGATCACGCCCGGCCAGAGCACATTCTGACTACCGGAAAGTATTTTTTGTATATAAGGTTTAAGTGCATCGTAGTCGTTTACAGGTACCCGCTCTTTAAATTCTTTCACGGAGTTGATTTGTTCAAAACCATACTGTTTTCCATATTCTGTAAACTGTGCAGAGCCGATGAGGTCATTAAATACCTGTTTCTGGGTATCAATGGGGTTCAAAGCAAAGTTATCAATTGCGCTCAGCCGCAATTTCATAAAACGCTTTATTGCCGGAGAGATGATGCTCATTTTTTAACAGGAAAAATTGTAAGTAATATCCATGGCTACCCATGCTATAAAACCAATAGCCGACACGTTGCGTCACATTCTATCATTTCTACAATTTCACCCGGCTATTCTTAGTTTTATGGCAACAATATAGAGAAAGGATCGATTATTTCCTAATAATTTTTTCTATACTTTTTTACCCGGTGTGGGGCGTTTAAGGTAATGAATTTTTAAAGCTTGCATAACCGGCATCATTTTCCTGGTTATCTATAGTCGACTGGCAACCCCGTTCAGTAGCATTATCCCGGATATTTTTAATACGGTTATCAGGATTAGGATGTGTGCTTAAAAAGGCAGGTGTGCTGTTACCTCCTTCGTTAGACATCTTTTCAAAGAAATCAGCAGCTCCATCTGCATAGTACTTAGTAGGACAAAGATAAACTACAGAAAACTCGTCAGCCTGGGTTTCATCGCTACGGCTGAAGGTAAGCGATACCAGCTCCGAGCCAATCTGGGTGAGTAGGTTCTGATTATCTCCCAGTACAATATCTAAGAGTGTCTGTACACCATACTTTTTGGTCAGTTGTTTTGTCGAATGCCGCTTATCTGCATGGGCCATTTCGTGCCCGAGCACTCCTGCCAGTGAAGATTTATGATCTAAGTATTTAATCAGCCCGGTATATATATAAATGTATCCTCCTGGTGTGCAGAAAGCATTGACCACATCGTCTCTCCCTATAATTTTTACCTCCCAGGCAAATTCATCTTTATAAAGCACATTGCCACTGTTCAGTAAATCATTTTTTATGGCATTTATATATTCATAAGCTGTTGCATAGCGTACCGGGTCGAGGATAGGGTACTCGGAAGGGTCACTTTCAATCAATTGCTTGGTCTGCAGTCCCAGTTTTTTATCATCTTCTATGGTAAAAATATTAACACTGCCATCTTTCGAACAGCCGCTGTAAAACAGGACAGCCGCAAAGGCCGCAATAAAATGGAAATACTTAGTCATAATCTTTCCGTATTTAATTCTTTATGAGAATGAAAGGACCATCGGCTTACATCAACCGGTGATCTTTTTTATAATGTCATTACATATTTCTGCGATACTGGCCACCTACTTCAAACAACGCTTGCGTAACCTGCCCCAGTGAGCAATACTTAACAGTTTCCATAAGCTCTTCAAATATATTCTCATTTCTCACGGCTGCACGCTGCAATCTTTCCAGCATTTCCTTTCCCTTATCACCGCTCCTCTTCCATAAGTTTTGTACATTTTCTATCTGGAATTCTTTTTCTTCAGTAGTAGAGCGAATGACCTCGGAAGGTATAACCGTTGGGGAGCCTTTCGAGCTCAGGAAAGTATTTACGCCTATAATAGGATATTCTCCGGTATGTTTCAACGTTTCATAATAGAGGCTTTCTTCCTGTATTTTTCCGCGCTGATACATGGTTTCCATAGCACCTAACACGCCACCCCTTTCTGTAATCCGGTCAAATTCCACCATTACAGCTTCTTCCACCAGCTCGGTCAGCTCTTCAATAATAAAGGAGCCCTGCAGCGGGTTTTCATTCTTTGCCAGACCTAATTCTTTATTAATGATAAGCTGTATGGCCATTGCCCTGCGTACGCTTTCTTCGGTCGGTGTTGTTATCGCTTCATCGTAAGCGTTGGTATGTAATGAATTGCAGTTATCATATATAGCATATAAGGCCTGCAGGGTGGTGCGGATATCATTGAAGTCGATTTCCTGCGCGTGAAGTGAACGGCCGGATGTCTGAATATGATATTTAAGCATCTGGCTTCTCTCATTGCCACCATACTTGAATTTCAT
>JBEBVI010000266.1:0-6049 GCA_040392805.1 Taibaiella helva | reverse complement strand
ACAAGGGGTGTTTTATCGAAAAGCATGTAACAAAACAAGGGTGATACATCCATTCAGGGATGATTATAAAAAACAAGACCACAAAAGCTACTACTGGTAAATAAAAGTCAACAGCTCACCGTACTAAATATTCACCCCGAGATAGTTAACATCTCACAATTATCTATCTCAAAAATGACCCTAATACACTAATCTTAACTAATACCGGATAATAAGCAACATTTGGGGATGCACCCACTAAAATAGCCGTAGGCACTACCTGTTTGTAGCAATTATAATTTTGTTTTTGCCACGTAGCGGCCACCCTTCCTGTACGCAACATTCACCCTATAAGATGTTTGCTATCTCATAGGGTGAATACTGCATAGAATATATAATTATCCTTTATGCTCCATTCTGAAAACTCCCTTTACCTTTGCGCAAACTTTTCAGATAAAACATGAAATTCTCCAGGAAAGGCTTCTCCGACGATCTGCTTACAGAGCTATATAAAGAACTGTGTAAACCCCGTATGATCGAAGAAAAAATGTTGATACTTCTTCGCCAGGGTAAAATCAGCAAATGGTTCAGCGGCATCGGGCAGGAAGCTATCGCGGTGGGGGCCGCAATGGCTCTGGATAAGGACGAATACATTATGCCCCTGCACCGCAACCTGGGTGTATTCACCGTCCGGAAAATGCCTTTTGATCAGCTTTTCCTGCAATGGCAGGGGCGTAAAGAAGGTTTTAGCAAGGGTAGAGAGCGCTCTTTCCATTTCGGCAGCAATGCTCATCATATCTGCGGCATGATTTCACATTTGGGACCACAGCTAGCTATAGCCGATGGAATCGCATTAGCTCATAAATTAAGAAAGGAAGATAAGGTATCACTTGCCTTTTCCGGCGATGGTGGTACCAGTGAAGGTGATTTTCACGAAGCGCTGAATACGGCTGCGGTATGGAATCTTCCCGTCATTTTTTTAATTGAAAATAACGGTTACGGACTAAGTACACCCGTAAATGAACAGTTTGTCTGCAAGCATCTTTCAGACAGAGCTATAGGCTACGGTATGAAGGGTATAACCATCGACGGAAATAATCTGCTGGCGGTATACCAGGCTATTAAGAACGCCCGTCAATATTGTATTAACGAGCAAAAGCCCATATTAATTGAGGCAATGACCTTCCGGATGCGTGGGCATGAAGAGGCAAGCGGCACCAAGTATGTACCCAAAGAGTTGTTTGAAGAATGGGGTAAGAAAGACCCGGTAAAGAATTTTGAGACCTTCCTGCTACAGGAAAAAATATTGAATCCTGGTATTATTGCGGCTATAAGGGATGATATTCAGCAGGAGATCGACGGGGGGATAGAAACGGGATTTGCCGCCTCCCCTATCGTACCGGATACGCAGGAAGAGGTCAACGATGTGTACAAGCCCTGGCGTACAACTACCACTGATACCCGTAATAGCCCTCATAGCGAAAAGAAATTTATACAGGCGCTGAGCGAGGGATTAAAAATGGCCATGCAAAAGCATGATAACCTTATTCTCATGGGACAGGATATTGCAGAATACGGAGGCGCTTTCAAAGTGACGGAAGGGATGGTTGCCCTGTTTGGCAAAGAAAGAGTAAGAAATACGCCTCTGTGCGAAAGCGCTATTGTAGGTACTGCATTGGGTTTGTCTATCAAAGGTTTTAAATCCATGATGGAGATGCAGTTTGCTGATTTTGTGACGGTAGGATTTAACCAGATCATCAACAATTTAGCAAAAATACACTACCGCTGGGGACAGCATGCCGATGTGGTTATACGTATGCCCACAGGTGCCGGTGTAGGCGCCGGACCCTTCCACTCGCAAAGCAATGAAGCCTGGTTTACCCATACACCCGGCTTGAAAGTGGTATATCCCTCCACACCCTACGATGTAAAAGGATTACTGCTCAGCTCATTTGAAGATCCGAACCCGGTGATATTCTTTGAGCACAAAGCCCTGTACAGAAGTATCAGCGGATCGGTGCCGGATGAGTATTATACCATTGAAATAGGGAAGGCAAACGTCATCAAAGAAGGATCGGATCTGACCATTATTACTTATGGCAGTGGCGTGCACTGGGCTATGGAATATATGCAGCAACACCCCGAATTATCTATATACCTGCTCGACCTGCGCACTTTGCTACCATTGGATTACGATGCCATTCAAACAGCCGTTTATGCCACGGGTAAAGTGCTGATCCTGCATGAAGACACGCTTACCGGCGGTTTAGGTGGCGAATTGGCCGCCTGGATCGCAGAACATTGCTTCGAATATTTAGATGCCCCGGTAACACGTTGTGCCAGCCTAGATACACCGGTACCCTTTGCTATAGAACTGGAACAAAACTTCCTGGCAAAAAAACGGCTTGAAATGCATATCAGAAAGTTGGTTGAATATTAGGGGTGAAGCCAAAATGCAAAAGCCAAAATGCTCGCTAAAGTACCGATACTGTGTAACGTGATGAGAACAGGAGATTGCGGATTAAATTTTCTTTTTGCTATTTAACAAATTACCTATACCTTTGCAGTCCTTTTGGAATTTGAGCTTAAATAATCCGGGGGAAAGATGCTATCGTGTTAACGATAAACGAAAATAGCTTTTAATTTAAAATATTATGAAACGTACTTATCAACCTTCGCGTCGTCGTCGCAAATCAGTTCACGGATTCCGTAAACGTATGCAAACTGCCAATGGCCGTAAAGTATTAGCTGCGCGCCGTAAGAAAGGACGTAAGAAATTGACTGTTTCCGACGAATCCCGTTTGAAATAACCTCTTCTTACACAATCATATTATGATACTCCGGCAGAATGCAATCCAGGCACAAACTGCAGGCTCCTGAGCGGTTAAAACTGCGAAAGAAAATTGAAACGCTTTTCCAGACAGGGGAGGCGTTTTCGGCTTTTCCGCTAAGGGTAATTTATCGCTTTACCGGCAGGGAAACGCCGGGAGCGGCTCCGGTCCAGGTGGGTTTCTCCGTTCCCAAAAAGAAAATGAGAAAAGCGGTGCACCGCAACCGGATCAAGCGTTTACTCAGGGAAAGCTGGCGGTTACAGAAGCATCAACTCTACCCTTTCCTGCCAGACAACCTGCAACTCCATTGTTTTTTTATCTTTACAGGCAATACCATTCCGGACTTCAAAGATGCTTTTGCCATTACAGGTAAAGCTATCGCCATGCTGAAGAAAACAATTCCCGCATCCTGAGTGTTTTTATCCTGTTTATAAATATCCGCTATCAAGAAACTGTTCATATATATTATCAGGCTTTATCAAAAGTTCCTTTCACCCTTGCTTGGGGCACAGTGCCGCTATACACCCACCTGCTCGCAATATGCCGTTGAAGCACTTCAGAAACACGGCCTGTTTAAAGGGAGCTGGTTAGCCCTGAAACGGATTTTATCCTGCAATCCTTTCGGCGGGCATGGATACGATCCGGTTCCCTGAAATGTGAATGTCAGCAGATTAATTTTTAGAGTAGAATTCGTCTAACAACCGATTCATTTGTATTTTCGCTGCTCATGTCTGTTTTATTATTTTCTCTCATTACTTTCACCGGCGCTATTCTGGCAGGTTTGTTGGGCTCGTTAACCGGGCTTGGCGGAGGAGTAGTCATTATACCATTGCTTTCTCTTGCTTTAGGGGTAGACTTTCATTATGCCATAGGTGCATCGCTTATATCCGTTATCGCTACTTCATCAGGTGCGGCCGCTGCCTATATCAGGGAAGGCATCACCAATATGCGTGTGGGTATCTTTTTAGAAGTAGCCACCACCATAGGTGCAGTAATTGCCAGCGCCTTCCTGACCAATTATCTGCCCAAACACGTACTGGCTGTCATCTTTGGCCTCATCCTTATTTTTTCGGCGCTTACTTCCATCAAAAAAAAGGAAGAGCAGAGAACGGTTAGGGAACCAGGACGTTACGCTTCCTTGTTCCGGCTTTATGGTAGCTATCATACTACTGAAGGTGAACACCGCTATAGTGCTGTTAATATCATCGGAGGTTTTTTTATGATGATGTTTGCCGGGATCATGTCCGGACTGCTGGGTATCGGCTCCGGCGCTTTAAAGGTTCTGGCTATGGACAATATTATGCGTATACCTTTTAAAGTGTCTACTACCACCAGTAATTTTATGATCGGAGTGACAGCTGCTGCCAGTGCCGTAGTTTATTTTAAAAAGGGATATATCATACCCAACATTGCAGCCCCCGTAATGCTGGGAGTATTGCTGGGAGCTATGATGGGCGCCCGGGTGTTATTAAAAGCAGATACAAAATGGTTGCGCAGAGGTTTTGCCATTGTAGTTGGCTATCTGGCTATACAGATGATTTATAATGGTTTACACGGAAAAATTTAAATTTGTATTGCTTTAAGATGAAAATCAGTACAGGATGTCTATTTTTACGAAAGCATAACGCCAATTGTTTTTAGATTTTATCTATTGATCACTCAAAAACCAGATATACAATGTTATCAAAAAGCATACAAGAGGCACTGAATAAACAGGTGGCCATCGAAGCAGAATCATCACAGGCTTACCTGGCCATGGCATCGTGGGCAGAGATACAGCCCGGCCTGGACGGTATTACCGATTTTTTTTATAAGCAGTCCGACGAAGAACGGATACACATGCTTAAGCTGATCCGTTATATTAATGAAAGGGGTGGATTTGCCGTAGTTCCCCCGCTGCCACAACCTAACATTACCTTCCAGTCTTTAAAGAGGGTTTTTGAAGAGCTTTTAAAACATGAAATAAAAGTTTCGGAAAGCATTAATGAAATTGTAGATCTCGCTTTAAGGGAGAAAGACTACTCCACACATAATTTCCTGCAATGGTATGTATCCGAACAAATTGAGGAAGAAAGACTGGCCCGTACACTAAACGATAAGCTGGAACTGGTAGGTGATGACAAAAGTGGTATCTATCTTTTTGACCGCGACATTATGCTGTTCCGTACAGCTGCAGCGAGCCCGCGCGGAGGTGGTGCATAATAAACAGGTTAATTATATTTTATATACGCTATTGGCCTGTTGTGTACAGGTAACCGTAAGATCATTAATACAAACATGCGGAGGAAGTGTAGCGCAATAATATACTATGTTCGCTATATCCTCCGCTTGTAATGCTTCGTAGCCTTCATATACTTCCGAAGCCTTTTGCTCATCTCCGTTAAAACGTACCAACGAAAATTCGGTTTCCGCCATACCGGGATTAACGGCCGTAACCTTTATACCATAAGGTAGCAGATCTATGCGCATAGACTGGTTCAGGGCATCAACCGCAAATTTGGTAGCACAGTAAACATTTCCGTTCCGGTAAACAACCTTACCCGCTGTTGAGCCAATATTAATAATATGGCCTTTATGCTGATGCTGCATCAGCGGCACCAGGCTCCTCGTCACATAAAGCAATCCTTTTACGTTTGTATCGATCATTGTATCCCACTCTGTGATATCGCCTTCTCCAATACCCGACAGTCCTAATGCCAGGCCGGCATTATTTACCAGAAGGTCTATTGTTCCCCATTGCTCCGCAAGCTCCCGCGCCACCAGCTCCACCGCTTCCCCGCTGCGTACGTCCATTACACTATACCGGACATCGCTGCAACCTTTATCTTCCAACTCCTTTTTTATAGCCTCCAGCCGCTCCGCCCTTCTTCCCGTAAGCCATATCCGGTTCTCTACACCGGCAAAACGTCGTGCAATTGCAGCGCCAAACCCGGAAGTAGCGCCAGTAATAAATATATTCACTTTATATTTTTTAAGTAAAAGATTTCCTCTATAAGCTTATGTTTGCTCCGCAAGAGAGAAGTTCACACAAAGTGGACAAAGAAAACTACGAAACAAACATTCGTATCAAATATTTTACGCAGTGGCTTTTATAATCTTTGTTTCTTCGTGTGAAATTTATACACTTTCCAACCAACCTTGTCTTTTCTCTCTCCATCTTTTTCATTTCACGGAACAAAACAAAATTTTTTGATTTTTGAATTCCGGCTAACGTATCAAAGTAATATCTCCCGTCTGCT
>JBEBVI010000265.1:0-6053 GCA_040392805.1 Taibaiella helva | reverse complement strand
TTATTAGCTTTGCACCAAATCCAATTCCAATTCATGCAAATGTCTCCCGAACATTTTTTTGAGCTCTTCCTGAAAGAACTGGAAGAAAAAGAAGAAATGCATCGTTATTATAAATTCCTGGGAAAACCTTCCTCATTTCATTTCCGGAAAAATTATTTCCTGGAAAGATTACGGTATATCGCACGGCATATCAACGATCCGTCTAAATTAGTATGGGACTGCGGCTCCGGCTATGGCACTACATGCCTCTTCCTGGCTATGAATGGTATACGTTCAAAGGGCACAACCCTCGAGTTTTATTATGAAACGGTAAATCAACGTTATCGCTTCTGGGAGCAATATGGCGACGCCCGCCTGTTTTCCTGCACCTACGAAAATCTTTTTGACAACCCTCCCCTGCCGGAAACTTATGATATTATCCTGGTACAGGATACCCTACATCACCTCGAACCTATAAATGATGCCTTAGAGATATTTCATACCGCACTAAAGACCGGAGGAAAAATTATAGCTATAGAAGAAAACGGCAGCAATATTATTCAGAATATCAAGCTCTATAAATACCGGGGCAACAAACGCATCATCGAACAATGGGATGAAAAGCTACAGAAAAATATTCTTATCGGCAACGAGAATATCCGCAGTATTGAACAATGGGAAAAGCTGATGGCGGCCAATAATTTCCAGATCAATAACGAATCCGTACAGTATATCCGTTACTTCTTACCTTTTCAATATCGTAATGCCGACCCGGAATTGCTGTTAAAAAAAGAAATGGAACTGCAGCGTAAGAGTAAGTTCCGCAAACGATATTTCTTTTTCGGAATTAATTTTATTGCAGAGAAAAAATAATCTTTTCCCCCTGATGAGCATATCGGGCGCTGCCTGAGAAGTCAAAAAACAGAACGCAGATAACATTGATAAAAATAATTTACGCAGTTTTTTATGTAAAGTTTGCTTTTATTAATCGCTACGTACAATACTCCCAATAGAGACATCCCAGGTTTACCCCATGCGATGTGTACTATCTCTCGGGGCTTGGACACGTGGAAGTTATTTCAACACAGTTACCAGCCGATTTAGTTCTTATCTGTTTAACTGCAATACCTAAGATTACAGTAATCTTAGAAAACATAAAGAACCAACTAATATCTTTAGTAATAAATCGGGGTTTATCCGGATAATCAGCAGCATCTATACATCATATAGCTTTTGGACAGCTCTTCACTGTCGTCTGTTTAGCGTACACCTGCCCTAACAGGCAACCTGAACGGAACATGATACCGGCAAAGATGGGTAGAACAGCATTAATACATTATTATTAAAACGTTTCCTCAACCAACAAAAAGGAATATTTACCATCTGTTACTGAATTACCTGATTTAGTATTACATTGCAAAAAAATATCTATTCATAGCTTGATTTCTACTATAAACAGAAGCATTACATATTTATCTATTGCAATATTTACCTTACCCATATTGCACAGTACAGTTTATGCCCAGGAGTCACCTTTGCATATCAGTACCCATACCATATCTGTAGATTACCTTTATCCGATAGCTTTTACGGCCTCTCCTATAGATATCATACACGTAAAGCACGACATTGCCAGGAGCGTACCTTATCAATGGCAAAATCCGGACAGTGCCTTGTATTATCTCCGGAAAGCGCTAAACAGAAGTTTACAATCCGGCTATTACGATGGCGCAGCCCAGACCGAAATCAATATGGGACTGGTGTTTATGGGGCATGGCGATTTTAAGACCTGCTTTCAGCATTACAACCGTGCCTACCGGTATGCGTTAAAAGCCTTCAATTCCCAGGAGCTTATTTCAACTTTATTTGTCAATATCGGCGTGACCTATTCCATGCAGGAAAATCACGAGCAGGCCTTTAAATATTATTATTCCGTACTGCAGTATATGCTGAAGCTGAATCCCAGAGACCGGAATATCATAATGGCGTATAATAATATTGCTGATGCACTTCTCCGTATGGAGCAATATGACAAAGCAGCCTACTACCTGGATGTAGCGGAAAAGCTTATCAGTAAACTGGGCATTCCAAGCTTGTATTGTTACGTTTGGGCGAATCAGGCAGAAGTCAGTTTCCTTAAAGGCGACCTGGAAAAAGCGGAGCAGTTAAGCAGTAAGGCGCTGACTGTTGCACGAACATATAAAAACCCCGAAGCGGAACAGGCCCTTTATGTATTCAAAGGAAGACTGCACCTGAAAAGGTCGGAACCTCGTGAAGCCATTGATTTCTTTAACAAGGCGCTGAAAATCACTACGGCTACTTATCCCTTCTATTCTATGATCAATCCGCTCTACTACCTGGGATATGCATATTACGAAACCGGGGAATATCACAAAGCGGAACAGGCACTTACCCTGGCCCTGAATAAAGCGGCCTATACCGGAATACGGGCTGAACAACTAAAAGCATTACATACCCTGGCCAGCATATACGAAAAAGAAAGCCGGCTGAAAGAGGCACTAACGGTTATGCATAGTTATAACACTTTGAAGGATACCATTCTGAACAAAGAGAAACTGGATGCAACTAACCAGATGGAGGTTAAATACAGGACCGCACAAAAGGATAAAGAACTGATACAGAAAGAGCTGCTACTCGAAAAGAAAGACAGGGATATCGAGCATAAAAATAACCTGATAACCGGAGTAGCGCTGGGGATAGGTCTTCTCTTTATTTCCGGAGTAGCTTTGTACCGGAACTTTAAGCACAAAAGCAAGATCAACACACTAAAGGCCAGGATTGAGGGAGAAGAGATAGAAAGAAGCCGTATCGCCATGGAATTGCATGATGGTGGGGGCGGAATGCTGGCTGCTATTAAAATGATATTTTCCGAAATTGGAATGGGGGCCGGGAAAGAATATGATATTTTAAATCTGCTGAATGCCACTTCCGAGGAAGTAAGAAAAACGGCCCATAACCTGATGCCGATCGCAGTACAGAACTTCGGGCTGAAAGAAGCGCTGACACAGTTCTGTCAATCCATTAAAGAGTCAAAGAAACTGGACATAAACTTACAGTGCAATTCGGAGCTGCAAAATATTAAAGAGCCCTCTGTAAAGCTTTCCATTTATCGTATCGTGCAGGAGTGTATACATAATATCATTAAACATGCTCATGCCAGTTCCGCCATTATCCAGGTATTTGAACAAAAAGGTATACTGCACATGCTTATTGAAGATAACGGTATCGGCTTTAATGCCAACAAGATCTTTTACGGGCAGGGATTTTCAAATCTGGAATCCCGCGTAAAAGCACTGCAGGGGACGATAAATATAGAATCTGCCGAAGGCTTCGGAACAACCATTAACATTGAACTGAACCTTAGTGCTCTTTAATAACCGGGAATAATCAGAACAAAAATTGCTATTCTTTAAACAGAGTAAATATTTAGAAACCTGGATATAGTGGGAGCCGATTTTGCTCTGCAAGAGAAAATAGCACAAGGGCGAATCGAAAACATCCGTTAATGAGGCACATTCAGTAATTATAATGACATTGATTTACAATGAGCAGATGATCGCCCATCACTTATTGCCCGATAATCTCCCGGAATTTGTTCTTCAGGAAATTGGTCTTAAAAAGATGCTCCAGACGACTATAGTTTTCTTTATCGCTTGTCTGCGGATACAACAGCTTCACAACATCATATCTGCCTGACTGCGTCACCAGGCTATTGGCTATAATACGCACCTGCTCTGTGGTAAAGCATTTTTGCCCCTTATTCTTCATCAAAACTTTAATACGGGCATCATCGTCCGACTTGTCCAGAATTTTTAAAGCAAAATCTTCAAATTCATTACTGCTTAGCGGAGTAGTACAATCAGCATTATTATTTACAACAGATGAGCTCATCCGCCGCTCATCCGCCGCAACAGCGCTACCTCCTTTATTCAGCTCCATCCCCTCTATAAAGCGGCCCGGGGCCTGCTGCTCTTCAGGAGATGACAGCGGTTGTCCCGTTTTCTTCTTTTTATCCTGCTTCTGTGTCTTTTTTTCGCCGGGCACAAATGCGGGAACAGCTACATCTTCAACATTCGTTACCGGTACAGCATTACTTACCGTTGCCGGCTCGAATGTTGCCATTTTATCAATACGGTCATCATCCGGTTTGTTGCCGGAAACAATGTAGAAGCCCTGTAAAAGATCATATAAAGCAAACTGCCTGTCATTAACTTTTTGCAGCACAAATCCCCGGTTTCCGCCTTCCGGTATTTTCAGGACAAACTTCTGATTGGGATATTTATTCTGCTGAAATAGAATTTCCACATTCATTATTCCGGCATCCAGGTTAGGTAATATGGCATAATTCTTACCTAAGCGCGGCATCATCTGCCCCTCTACTTTCACATAAAACGGTGTTTGTTTATCGCCTTCAATATAGACATAAGCATAATTCTTTGCCCACAATGCAGGTATAGGCAACATGGTGAGCAGCAAAAAAGAAAACAAGGCATGTTTCATAATAATCTCGATCTAAGTTAAACGTTATTGCACTGCTATGCTATCCGGATCAGGCAAGCTCAATCAGTACTTCCCCCTTTTCCACAGCCATACGCTCCGTCACCTTAACGGTTTTAACCACAGCATCTGCCGGCGCCTTAAATACATTTTCCATCTTCATGGCTTCCAATATCAAAACAGGATCTCCTTTCTTTATGGCCTGTCCTTCTTCTACCAATACTTTTAATATTAAACCCGGCATAGGTGCTTTAACAGATTCCGCCTTTTTAGTCTGCTTCATATTCATCCCCATCTTGTTCAACAGCTGGTCTATAGGCTCCTCTATGCTAAGTGTATAGCAGTTATTGTTCACCCGTATGTCCATCACCTTAGCCACCCGGTCTATACGTTCTACCACCGCAGTATAGCTCTTTCCGTTTGCTAAAATACTAAAAGTGCCATCAGGCAGCCTTTCCAGGTCCCACGACAGGATGGTGTCATTAAGAAGAACCTCGCCGGAGCGGGTATCCACCCGGCATTCCATATTATTGTTAACCTTTAATTTATTCATGAAAAAAAAGAAATACCTGCAAAGGTAAGGCTTTACACCACACTATATTATCGTTTTCCGGGGTATTATAAAACAATATAATCACAATAATTTGAGTAATTTCGCGGCAGTTTTCAAACCAAAACTTCATTCAATTATATATGGGTCGCATATTTGAGGTACGCAAATCAAAGATGTTTGCACGCTATGATAAAATGGCCAAAGGCTTTACAAGAATCGGCAAGGAAATCGCTATTGCAGTAAAAAAAGGCGGTGGCGATCCGGATAATAATCCTGCACTGAGAAGGTGTATGCAAAATGCAAAAAGCATCAACATGCCTAAAGACCGTGTGGAAGCCGCTATCAAAAATGCTCTGGGCAAAGACACCAGTAACTACGACGAAGTATTGTACGAAGGCTATGCCCCTCATGGTGTGGCAATCCTGGTAGAAACGGCAACGGATAATACCACCCGTACGGTAGCCAACGTCCGCTCCCATTTTAACAAAGGTGGCGGCACTTTAGGCAATAGTGGTTCCGTAGCATTTACTTTCAAGCACATCGGCGTATTCAAGCTGGATCCCGAAGGCCTGGATATAGAAGAAATGGAATTGGAATTAATAGATGCCGGGCTGGAAGAAATAGGAGAAGACAGCGAAGGAAACATCATCCTGCGATGTGGATTCGCCGATTTCGGCAATATGCAGAAAGCACTGGAAGAAAAAGGGATCACTCCCATCTCTTCAGAATTGGAATGGCTCCCTCTCAACACCGTAGATGTAACCGAAGAACAGGCCGAAGAAGTATTCAAAATGATCGAACGTGTTGAACAGGACGACGATGTTCAACGCGTATTTCACAATATGGCGTGATGTTTTTAATAAATAATTGAAGATTCGTGTTTGATTACTTTCACGCAACAGCGCAAAGAAGTCGCAACGATGCAACGTAAAGTAAAAAGTTAATTCGTAATTTCTAATTTCTAATTTCTAATTTCTAATTTCTAATTTCTAATTTCTAATTT
>JBEBVI010000264.1:0-6108 GCA_040392805.1 Taibaiella helva | reverse complement strand
GTTAATTACAGTGTCCGCAGGTGATATGCAAATCACCTCCTGATCGCATATTCTTTGTTGTGCATTTACTAAGCAGCAGCAGGTGACACTTATAAAGAATATAAACGCCTCTTTAAAATTTAATTTCATATTTTTTTTATTAATATTATTCATTAAGAAATGATGGCAACTTTCCACTTGTACTGAGCCCCTCGACTTAGCTCAGGGTAAACTGTGTCGAGGTACTCGGCCCGGGATATGGATATGATGGGAGAGCGTGTGTATTCCGAATATGGAAGAAGCCTAATAATACAGATTTTTTAGATCAGGATTTATTTTGACATCGTTATCAATTAAATCGTAAGGCAGGATTAATCCTGCCTTAGACTACCTGCTAATGGTAAGCTTCTTGGCAACCTGCGCCCTATCAGTTCGTAAGCTGATGCTGTAAACACCTGACGGCAAATGATTCATATCCAATACCAGTTTACCGGAAGATAGTTCTTGCGTATTATATTGCCTGTTCACTAACTCTTTTCCTATTATATCTCTGACGGTAACACTAAGGCCTTCTTTTGTATCCATACCCAAAATATCTACATATAACAGATCCTTTACAGGATTGGGATATAAAAGAAAGTTCGGCCTGCCATCATCTACGGTAACAATAGAGGTAGAACCTTGAGACGTTACCATTACTTTCTGGCAATGAACATTATTATTAGTATTAGGATCGTAATAATTAAGCCTTAAACTGTCACCATTGCTCATCAGGACTTCACTGAAGATCTGTACACAAAAGTCTAATGTAGCAGGCAATGATTGTTCCGGGAGCTTAAAGTTTACCTTAATGCCCTCTCCATATGGAATCTTTGTACTAAAATCAAGAGAATCATTGCCTGTCCCGCCAATAATTTGCTGTTGAACAATTTTCTGCTGGCCATCCACAAGCATGTACAATAGATATATAATTCTGTCACCGGAAATCATTTTATCAGGACCATGATTGCTTACTTCAAAGCTAAGAGGTAAGTTGTCTCCATTGACTACACTACCTGTTGGTGACTTACACACTACCTCCAGATCGCACAACCTCCTGGTTTGTGCACTTACAGTGTTGTAACAAAACGTAATAATTAAGATAAGCAGACATATACTTCTAAAAGTAAAATTCATTGTTTTTTGTTTTAATAATTAAAGAATAGATTAAAAATAAATTATGAGAATAGAATATTTATCTGATTAGAGTTATATTGCCTTCGTATCGTTCCGGCCGGTTTCCTTTAAGTGTTACCTCCACCCTGTAAACATATACTCCCTGCGGCTGCTCCTTGCCTATATAGCGGCCGTCCCAACCTCTTCCTTCTATGCCTGAAGTTTCGAACAGCAATTGTCCCCACCGGTCAAACACCTGCATCTTGAAGGTGGCTGTTTCCCGTGACAACAACTGCCTGGGAAAAAAATAATCATTGTACCCATCCCCGTTGGGGGTAAAGGCATTGGGAATATCTGTATAGCAGCTCTTTTTCACCTCTACCGTTTCTGTAGTACTGCAGCCTAAAAGCTTCGTGCTGGCAGTAAGCGTATATACACCGGGCTGAACGATCCGGATACTTGAAGTAGTATCGCCCGTGTTCCATAAATAATGCAGATCAGGTGAGAAAAATTTACTCTCTAAAATAACAGGAGAATAGTTCAGGCACAAGAAACTATCTATACCCAGGTCAACTAAAGGTAGCTGCTCTACATATATCGTATCTGTAAAAGAAGCATCAGGGCAAGCGCGAAAATGGGAACTTAATGTTACGGGCATTATCCCGGCGATATCATACGCATGCTTTACCAACACTTCATTGGTCAGTTCCATACCAGAACCATCTCCCCAGGCCCAGGATTGAGCCATCAAAGTATGATCCTCATGCTGCGATGTAAAAGTAATATGCTGCCCCACGCAAATACTATCGGAACCGGGTAAGAAAAAGACCGGCAATTGTGCATCTGTTACAATGGATTTATAAGCAGTATCACTGCATTGGCTACCCTTGCCTATAAGTCTTACTTCATATTGTCCTGCCTGCTTATACCTATGAGTTGGAACCGGTAATACTGAAAAAGTGCTATCTCCAAATGACCACACAAAGTTTGTATAGTACGGATCGGATGTATTCTGAAATTGAATTGTATCAATAATGCATGCCAGGGAATCCGCTGCAAAAGAAACACGGCCTTCTACTTCAGGAATATCAATATATAACAAAGTATCGCATTGCGCAGTAGTAATTGCTAAAGAATATTTGCCCGCCGGCACATTCTGTAAATCAGCGGTTGCCGATAAAATGTCATTTCTATTATTACGCCAGGTATAATGATAAATCACCGTATCGCCCGGGTAAGTATAAGCCTTGGCTCTTCCATTAGCTGCATTGTGACAACTTGCTTCTATAGCAATAGAAGGCAATACACCGCCGGGGAAAGTAACAATAAAAGTATCCACCTGGAAACGACAAGGTTTTGCATAATAGCTCACCCAATATTTACCAGGCTCATTTATAAGCAAATCCGCTGTTGTACTGCCATCATTCCATAAATGATCCCAACCTTCCTTACTGCCATGCAAAAAATACCCGATAGACGGATCAATCCAGCACGGCGCTTGTATATCTGTCGTAATAGGGGTGTACGTTGTGGTATCTTTTGCCGCCATAGCAATTACATTTGGGAATCCTACCAACAGGTTACTGCCTTCAGGTATTTGAATAGCATTTGCAGTATATCCGCAAGCATTACCAGGCCGGTCGGGAAAATCGATAGTACCCAGCCAGCGTTGCCCTCTATCGTACACAAAATATATCTTGCCGTCCGGGGCTAATTTTAACTGGCTAAAGCTACTTATCCCAATCAAGCGCCTTCTGGAAATGGTATCGGAAGACGTTAAGTCAATCTGGTATATCAGACCACCTGCATCTCCACCACCTATATATAGTTTTGAGTTATCCGGAGAAAAAGCTGCGCCATATTGTCCCTCACCGTTAACCAATAGTTGGGGGTTGGACACCTTACCGGTTAATGGGTCAAAATCATAAAGCTCGGCTCCCCCACCAACACTTCCGAATATGCCAGCCAAATATGATACCGCCATTTTCCTACCGTCAGGAGAAAAAACAATCTGCCCTGTAGTTACACCACCTCCAAATCTGGAAGACATTCCCGGCGATTGTTGCGGCAGGCTGTCAATTCCACAAGCAGAAATATTATAAGCTTTAAAAACATTCTTCTGTGTTTTTAACATTAACCAGACATTATATTCATCTCCGCTTACAGCTGTCATTTGCTCTTTTAAACTACTATCCAAGAGTATCGCTTTCTGGCCGGGATCCACACCGCCCAGCCCATTATTTAAGCTCATATCCACAATGCTATAATAGAGGCGACCATAATCAGTGCCATACTCTATAGAGAAAAGAGAAAAGATATAATACCGGCTATCACTGCCCGGCATAGGTACAATTACTGTGCCCTGGCAGGAGCTGCTGGTCGGAGTCGTAGTGCCGACTATCCGTTCCCTAATCGGGACTAAGCTGTCTGCCATTTTATCGCCATTTCTATTCCAGGCTATGGTGCCCTCGGTATAAAACAACAATTGTCCCTGCTCATTGCAGACAGAAGCATTGGCTTCACCAAAACCATCGATAGAGGTGTGTACAAACACCGGGTTACCTGGGTTAAAATCCAATCCCGCTTTTTGTCCGAATGCCCAAACATTTTCATATTGTGCATGAAGATCAAAACAACCGGCACCCGGCACAAAGGCGGTAAACAAAAACAAGGACAGGTAAATTAATAGACTTCTACAATTCATAATCACCAGTTATTTTATCATGCAACTCAGGCATTGTTTTTATAATGTTCTCTACCACGTTATCTTCTGCTATTTTTTATTGTGTTGCAAAAGCGCTAAACATTTGTCATCGCTGTTTAGCGCTTCACATCATACCTGCCCATTACTTTGTTTTGATAAGCTTTTCTGTTTTGAGCAGGCGGCCCTCTGTATCTGATATTTTGAGCAGGTAGATTCCTTCCTGAAGGTTTTGCATGGCCATTGACCCAGCATTTTGCTGTTGCATAACTACTCTTCCGTCAATTGTTGTCAGCGCTATATTTACCGATATAGAACTCCTGATATATACCTTATCCTGAACAGGGTTCGGATAAATCCATACTGAGGCTCCGGCCCCATTTTCAATATTTATACCAACACCAACATTGGTTACGGTATATATTGCCGAGGTATCTGTACATTCTGCCCCATCGCTAACTATTACCTGGTAATCTGCATTTTCAGTTACAGTATAAGTACTGTCCGTTGCCCCCGGAATAGGCACACCGTTTTTGAGCCACTGGTAAGTTGAATAAGAACTCGTTACACCCAATACAAATTCATGAACATTAATTACCGGCTGCTCCATGTAACTTAAGGTTAAATCCAACACTATCGTACTGTCACAATGTAGGGTACCTGGCAGGGTTTGTATATATCTGCCGTCTTTAGTATAAGTTTTCTCATTCAAGGTATAACTGTCTGCACAAATAGCTACTTTGAGATAAGCAGTAGTAGCTGCTGGTATATCGGTTATATTCAGTTTCATCAGGAATCCATCATTCCCATCCCTCTTAGGATTCATTACAAAAGTGGCATTCGGATCAGGGTTAAAATCTGCCGGGGCACTAAAGTCACCGGAAAGATATACACTGCCACCTCCGGCTTGCTTTGGCGCTATGCATAAGCCATCAGGTGTAGTTATGCTTCCCGTGCCCCCTATTTGCCCGGCCCACATATAGTTTCCGGCGGGGCTATACCGGGCTATAAAAGCATCCGCAAAAGGTGCCGTAAGTAAAGCTTCGCATGAATCAGCAGGATCAAAATCGACTTCTCCTATCATAAAAGCACCACTAACATATACCTCTCCTAAATCACTTACTGCAAGCATCGCCCCCATGGCAGCAAAAGCGTTACTACCGCCCACTTTTTTAACCCATTGATAATTCCCATCCATATCATATTTAGCCAGGTACATATCACATATACCCAAAGGAACGACTGCAACCGTGTCCGGACCGGGGTCAAAATCTGCAGTATCGTAAAATATCCCTGTTACATATATACCGGTAACGTCTATAGCTAAGTCATTCCCTGTACAAATATTTTTACATCCTATCGACTTAGCCCAGACATAACTACCACCGCTGGTATATTTAGCGATAAATGTACCTTGCAAGCCATCTACAGAGAGATTTGCTATTCCCGGCCCCATATCAAAGTCGGTAGTACCAACATAAAACCCGGTAACATACACATCATTTCTATTCCCTATCGTATCTACGACTAAAGAAAATACCTGTGTCGTACTGGAATCGCCTCCCATACGTCCAGCCCATAGGAAATTTCCATCACGGTCATATTTAACGATAAAACCCTCTGATTGATTATTTTTGCGTTTTGATACTGAAGCGATCACACCCTCTGCTGAAGAGGAACCGAAATCGGCTATCCCCTTAAAAAGGCCGCCTATGTATATATTCCCCTGCCTGTCCACATCCACTTCCTGTGGCATGAGGAAAGAATACCCTTTTTGCCCTGTCGCCGTATCACAATGGGCTGCCTTCATCCACAAAAGATTACCACTACTATCAAAATGTGCCGCATACATAGTCGCAATATATAAAGAGCTATCCTTCTTAGCAATAGAATCCAGCTGGCCTTTGTTATTGATAAAGTATGCAACAGTTGTCTGCAAATTGCCTGCAACAGTAATCCTTCCCATCTCATCAACAGCTATTCCTCCGGAGGGACCCATGGTACGGGCAAGACAATTACCCATGGTACGGCCTGTACATAGGTTTTCGCTCAAGACCAATTTCGACCATATGTACTTACCATCCGGACCATATTTGACCAGAACCGTTCCCTGGTCGCTACCCAAAAGGGGTGTTAGTTGTGCTACGCCCGGCCCAGGATCAAAGTCCTCCGTACCATTAAAAGCTTTAGCAATATACACATTACCCTTTGCATCAACACTCATTTCATCAAAACTACCTCCTGTAGTATTACCAAGAGAAGTGCCCCCAACC
>JBEBVI010000263.1:0-6122 GCA_040392805.1 Taibaiella helva | reverse complement strand
CGGGCTGAAGTTTAACACGAATTTTCCTACACCTATAACTACCGCCATGTTGTTCTCTTCAGAATCTGCCCCCTCGAGTATGAAAGTATTTGAAATAAAAGGTCACAGAAGTGTAAAATTTGTATATTTGTCAAAAAAATATATGAAAAAGATTCTTCTTATCGTTCTTGGTGTTATTATTCTTGTGGTAGCAGTTGTCTTTAGTTATGTCGGCTTAGCTTTACCCAATGTAGGGCCTGCTCCCGATATTAAAGTAGAGCTGACACCGGAGCGGATCCAAAATGGAGCCTACCTGGCCAATCATGTCACGGTTTGTATGGATTGCCATTCCACACGCGACTGGAGCCGCTTTTCAGGGCCGCTTGTGGAAGGAACCATGGGAAAAGGAGGAGAATATTTCGGCCCTGAAATGGGATTTCCCGGTAAATTTTATAGTAAAAATCTTACCCCCGATCATTTGAGCGACTGGACAGACGGTGAGCTCTTCCGTGCTATAACTGCCGGTGTAAACAAAGACGGAAAAGCATTATTCCCGGTGATGCCTTATCCCTATTACAGTAAAATGGATAAAGAAGATGTGCTGGATATCATTGCTTATCTCCGTACATTAAAGCCCATAGCCAATAAAATACCTGATGCCGAACCGGATTTTCCTATGAATTTCATTATTAATACCATACCCGAAATACCTTCTGTTGTCCGGAAGCCGGATCATAACAATAAAGTGGCTTACGGGCAGTACCTGGTAAACATCGCGGCATGTATGGACTGTCATACGCCATTTAAAAACGGAAAGCTTATCACCGAACAGGCTTTCGCCGGAGGAAGAGATTTTGAGTTGCCGGGCGGCATTTTACGGGCATCTAATATCACCCCCGATGAAGAGACCGGTATCGGTTCCTGGTCGGAAAGTAGTTTTGTCAACCGTTTCAAATCATACGAACATACCGGAGACCTGGCCCAGGTAAAACCGGATGAATATAACACGATCATGCCCTGGAGCATGTATGCCGGCATCAGCGAAGATGATTTAAAAGCCATCTACGCTTATTTGCATTCCCTTGCTCCTATTCACAATGAGGTGGTAAGATATGAACCACGGAAAAAATAATTTGAGATAAAAGTGACAAGTTGTACCCGGGTTCCCTTGTTCCCGCTAAATACACAACAAAAGAAAAAGGGCAGAGTGAACATAATTTCATTCTGCCCTTCAAAGTGCGGCAGAGGAGATTCGAACTCCCACGCCCGTTACAGGCGCTACCACCTCAAAGTAGTGCGTCTACCAGTTTCGCCACCGCCGCGCACCAAAACGGCTGCAAATGTCTGTTATTTTTTAAAATAATCCAATACCTGCGAATAGTTTTTATATTGTATTTCAATGCAATAATCCGGCTTAGGTATCCGTTTACGGTCAGTAACTCCGTATTTGGAATAAAAATATTACTTTTGCGATCTTTATGAGGAAAACTCCTGTCCTTTTTGTTACCGTTTGCCTGGCCATGCTTTTGGGCTCGTGTAGAAGTACACATGATAAAGTGCTGAGAAGTAAGGATATTAATTATAAGTTTGCTAAAGCCAACGAGTATTACCAGCAAAAAAAATGGTATAAGGCGGCCGAGGTTTACGAAACTCTACTACCTGCATTCAGAGGCACTAAAAACTACGAAGAATTATTTTACAGATATTGTTATTCCTTTTACTACCAGGAAGATTACTTAAGCGCTTCCTACCAGTTTAAGAACTTTATTGATAATTTCCCTAAAAGCGCACGTGCAGACGAATGTGAATATATGTATGCTACCTGCATGTTTAAGCTGTCTAACCGGCCTTCGCTCGACCAGACCAGCACATACAAGGCAATGGAAGCTTTGCAGAGCTATATCAATACCCATCCCGATTCTAAAAACCTTATTGAAGCCAGCAATAATATAGATATCTGCCGGGCCAAAATTGAGGAGAAGGATGCCAATGCGGCAAAACTGTATTACAATATCAGCCAGTACAAATCGTCCAGCGTAGCTTATAAAGCGCTGATACAAAGCTACCCGGAATCATCAAAGCTTGACTTTTACCAGCTTATGGTGATCAAGTCGTTTTACTTATATGCAAAATCGAGCCTGAAGTCGAAACAGGAAGAGCGCTATGCCGAGGCGGTAAACGCATATAATGAATTGTTGAGTGAAAAACCGCAATCCCTTTATTTAAAAGAAGCTGAGAAATACTTTATTTCGGCACAAAATAGTATAAAACAATTACGTAATGAGCACAAATAAAAAGCTGATTTCATCGTTAAATCCATTGATTGAAACCCGTGACGTTCTTGCTATTAAAGAAAAAACGGGCAACATTTACGAAAGCATCGTTGTGGCTTCTAAAAGAGCTAACCAGATCAATGTGACACTTAAGGAAGAGTTGCATCGTAAACTGGACGATTTTGCCAACCATACCGATACACTGGAAGAGGTGCACGAGAACAAAGAGCAGATCGAGATCTCCCGTTTCTATGAGCGTATGGCCAATCCTACCTTACAGTCCCTGAACGAATTTATGAACGATAAGATCTATTATCGTAAAAAAGAAGATTAGTCCGTTGAGGTACGATAGAGTAAGGAAGGAACAGTCTGAAAACACGACTGAACTATCCGCGCTCTGTATGATTCATAGGAAGCATTAAGTCAAACGTATCTTGCCGGTGTAGCCTGTATTTATTGTCATGATTTTCAATTCATCTACTGTTTTGAATGTTGACTTTTTACTTTTGACTTAACAGTAGTGATAGGGAATCATTAAAAACGTGACTGATGTCATTACAAGGTAAAAAAATATTATTAGCCATTACGGGTAGCATTGCGGCGTATAAGACGCCGCAATTGGTGCGTTTAATGGTGAAGGCCGGCGCTGAAGTACAGGTCGTTATGACGTCTTCCGCAGCGGATTTTGTGGCTCCCCTTGTTCTTTCCACACTGTCTAAGCACGAAGTGTTTTCCTCTGTTGCCAACGGCCATCACTGGAACAACCATGTCGCCCTGGGCCGCTGGGCCGATGTTATGCTGGTGGCTCCCTGCAGTGCGCATACACTGGCCAGAATGGCTAACGGATTATGCGATAATATGGTGCAGGCCGTGTATCTTTCTGCCCCGTGCCCGGTGTTGATTGCACCCGCTATGGACGAAGATATGTGGTTACATCCCACTACAGTTGCCAATGTAGAAAAGCTAAAATCTTATGGCCACACTATTTTACCGGTCGGTTACGGAGAGCTGGCAAGCGGTATTACCGGAGCTGGCCGCATGGCGGAGCCGGAAGAAATAGTAGCTTTCCTAAATACATTTACAGGTAAAGTAAAAGCGGTCGATGTTTCTAATGGAAAAAAGGCATTAGTTACCGCCGGCCCTACATACGAAGCGATAGACCCGGTACGTTTTATAGGAAATCATTCTTCCGGTAAAATGGGCATTGCACTCGCAGAAGTGCTTGCAGAGAAAGGATATGATGTGGAACTGGTTTTAGGGCCTGTATCACAGCCTGTACAACATTTACCTGAGCGTATACATGTGCATCATGTTACTACCGCTGCAGAGATGTATACCGCTTGCCATGAGGTTTTCCCCGGTGCAGATGTCAGTTTTCTATCTGCCGCAGTAGCCGATTTCAGGCCCGAACAAGTGGCGCATGAAAAAATAAAAAAAGGCACTGATGAGCAAATGCATTTAACGTTGGTGAAAAACCCGGATATCCTCACTTCTTTAGGGAAAATAAAAAAGGAAGGACAGCTATTGATCGGCTTTGCCCTGGAAACAGAAAATGAAATAGAAAATGCGCAACGTAAGCTCATATCGAAGAATGCCGACTGGATCGTTTTAAATTCTTTAAACGATAAAGGTGCCGGCTTTGGATATGATACCAATAAAGTAACGATAATAGGCAGGGACGGTTATATGAAAAAATTAGAACTTCAGCCTAAAAGCGAAATTGCGCGGAATGTTGTAGATTGCATAACGGAACATAAATATAGTCATGCGTAAGTTATTCTGTATTTTTCTTACTGGTATTTTAGCTTTTACAGCAACAGCACAGGAGCTGAACTGTAAGGTGGAAGTGCTGTACGACCGTATACAAAATGTAGACCCTAAAGTCTTTATCACCCTTAAAAAATCACTTACCGATTTCCTCAATAACAGGCGCTGGACAACCGATAATTTCAGGCCCGCAGAGAAAATAGAGTGCAACTTCCTGTTAAACCTGACTGCCAAATCGCAGGAGAATGTTTATGATGCTATACTGAATATACAATCTTCGAGACCGGTATATAATTCTTCTTATCATTCACCGATGGTTAATTTCGTGGATCGTGAGGTAAAATTCCGTTTTGATGAGAGCCAGGTGATCCAGTTTGAAGATAACCAGGTAAGCGGTACAGATCCCATGGTATCCAATTTGACGGCTGTTTTAGCTTATTATGTCTATCTTGTGCTGGGTTTTGATTATGATTCATTTTCACCCCGCGGAGGTGAGGACTTTTTCAAAAAGGCATTGAATGTTGTAAACAATGCACCCGAAGAGGGAAAAGCCATTAAAGGATGGAAAGCTGCAGACGGCAACCGGAACCGCTATTGGATCATTGAACAATTATTAAACCCCCGTTTTGATAAATTAAGGCCTTATATCTATACGTTCCATCGTAACGGCTTAGACCTGATGAGCCAGAAACCGGAAGAGGCCAGGAAAAATATCCTGGAAGGCATACCCATTCTTACTAAAATCAACAATGACAATCCCAGTTCGATATTATTACAATTCTTTTTCAATTCCAAAAGCCCGGAATTTGTGAATATATTGTCGCAAACCCCGGCTGATGCACGTAAGGATTATATTGATCAACTCAGTAAAATGGATGTTCCCAATACATCGAGATACAGGAATATCAAATAAAGCTAATTGGTGGTTTGCAGTTTCAAGTATATAAGCCGGTTCAAAAAGCGCCTGACGGTTATCCTGCTGGCAATAACCGTATTGACCTCCTGCAGTGAGAAACGGGAGCAGCCACCTGTACCCGAAGAGGTAATGGAATCGGTACTTCTGGATCTGCACCTCGCAGAAAGTTACAGCCAGGGGCTGGGTAAAGACGTAAAAGATCACTTTGAAAAAAATTACGATTCGCTTTCCGGCTTTTATACTTCGATATTAAAGCATTATAACCTTCCTTTTGCCGAATTTAATGATGCATTGGACTGGTACAAGAAACGACCGGAGCGTCTGGACTCTTTATATCAGAATATCATCAACCTTTTCAACGAGTTGAAAAGTAAAGAGGGTATAAGAGATCTGGAAGAAAAATCGGATGCGGACAAACCTATGCAGCCTTTGCCCCTGAAACCGAAAGAGAATGATCGGGATAGTACAGATATTCCGCAGGTTGACGTACAGAAGTAAATGGTCAGGATGATTTAATATAATTTTTGTTATGAATTGTTTGAAGTTTTTCGCTGTAGTTGCTGTTACTGTATTCTTTGCGGCATGCCGCCCCTCTGTTCCTGTTCCCAAACCCAAGGGGTATTTTAAGATCGAATTGCCCGGCCATAGCTATCAGCTGTTCGACAGCACATCATTCCCCTTTCAGTTTGAATATCCGGTCTACGGCCATATCACCCAGGATACCGAGCTGGTGCGGAATGAGCATTCGCCCTATTGGATCAATATTTATTTTAAAGATATGGACGCGACCATATACCTAAGTTATAAAGCCATAACCAGCGAGGAGCCTCTCGAAAAGTTGATAGACGAATCGTACCGGTTATCAAACAAGCATAATGTTCGTGCTGACTATATTAAGAGCTCGGAAGAGTTCAGCACAAATAATGATCTGAGGGCTGTTTACTACAAAGTAGGCGGCAATGCTGCTTCGGCTTCACAGTTTTATATTACGGACAGGCAGCGCCATTTCCTGAGGGGTTCCCTGTATTTTAATGTAACCCCCAATGCCGATTCCCTGAAACCTGCGCAGGAATTTCTTGAAACAGATATGGATCATCTTGTACAAACTTTCCGTTTTAAATAATAAAACGGAGTACTTACCTTTGCGATCCTTTTCGGTCTCGTAGTTCAATGGATAGAATAGGAGT
>JBEBVI010000262.1:0-6126 GCA_040392805.1 Taibaiella helva | reverse complement strand
GAGCCGCTTTAAATCCATTAAGAATAAGTTCGAAATTTGTACAGGCAGGGCGACTGAAATGCTCATAATCAATGTATTGTGGGCTTTTTTTATATCCTGAAAACCAAGCTGGTGTTAGTTTTTAATATGTTATTATAAACTCTTATGATAAGAACTTTCACCTCAAAATGATGGCAATTTTCAACCAATAAAAGCCCGTTATAGACAAACCCAGAAAGGCTACACAGCAAAAAATGCGAGGACAAATAAATAACTTATTTAAAAGTATTGACAAAATACCTCTTTTCTATGTGGAAAGCGGCAGCCGGCTTTGGGGTATTGCCAGCCCGGACAGTGACTACGATGTCCGTGGTTTTCATCTTCAGTCCAAACAACAGTATTTTGACTTCCGAAAGCACCGGGACATTACTGAAGTTATAGGCAAAAAGTAATCCAATAGTTTTTGAGTGGATCAGGGCAAATATCGTATATATCAACGAGCTTCCCGAGTGGACGGCTTTTCAAAAGGATCTGATTGCGAATGTTGACTTTAAGGCCTTGTTTCACCATTATAGTTCATTGACAAAAAGGGAAAGAGGCCTGATGGAGACAGGAAAAAGGTTCACGTACAAAAGTACATTTTACTGTATCCACAGACTTTATCGGCTAATCTTGCAGCCCGGGAAATTATACCGGAACTGTTGATCGATGACCTTTTCAACCAATTCGACAGGGACGATGAGATCTTAAAGATCGCAAAGGAAAGCCTGGAGAGAAAGAAACAGCAAGCAGGAAAAGAAGAGGTAGCGACAAGAGACGGGAAAAGAATACTGAAAGCCATTCACTACTATAATACGCAACTTAAAACTAAAGCACCAAGGAGTAGTAACGACAGGCAAAAAGTTGAACGCATTTTAACGAAAACAAAAATGTATTGTATGGATGATCAGAGGCCATAATGGGCATACGCAGTAAGTTCAGATGCCCGGTCCCCCAAAGTCTTGTTTTTTATTCCGGTGTTGCCGGATGGTTGAAATAATAATATTCCGGACTCTACCTGATAACAGATCCCGGAAAAATATCATTTTGACATTTTTAAGAAATAAATATACCACCAGCAGCCTGGCTACCAAACTATTTTTTAATTTTTACTTTTGACTTAAACTTCTATACTAAATTCTGTTATGAAATACTTCTTCCTTTTTGCTGCTTTGGTTGCGGTGCGGCTTAATGCACAAACAACTTTGAGCTTTGATAAACGCTTTGTACAAAGTGAAGACAAATGGGTGGCATTTCCGCCGGGCGAGGACAGTTCTTATGTTTATGGCTTCATCTACATAGATGAGCAGGCCGGTCTGACACTTAATTATGAAGGGCGTTTTAAAATCTCTCCCACGGGCACATTTGTACCGGAAAAGCTTGAAAGTACAAGTATGAAAGTTCGTCTGGAACCCAATGATGTTCTGGTGGCTTTTATCCCTGAAAGTAAATTTCAGGAGCTTCGGGTCGCAGCGGCCCCCGAATGGCTTAAATACTATAAAACAGATACCAATTCTGTTGCGAGATTATACCGGTGGGGCTTTATGTATAATGGCTGGAGTGAATGCGCAAGGGCTTTGACTTATTTACAGATAGCCCGGCAGATAGATCCGGGTTATAAAGGATTAAGCGCTGAGCTTGCTTTTTCATATAACTGCCTCGAACAATACAGCGATGCTGAAGCGATATTGGAAAAAGAGATACAAATTAATCCGTCGGATGCATACGTCAATAAGGAATATATTTATACCTTGGTCAAAAGTAATAATATTGATAAGGCCGTGAAACAGTTCAACATTTCTCTTGAAACAATGAAAGATAAGCAATATCATGCTGAAAACTGTTATAATATTTTACAGTATTATTTCACTCAAAAAAACAAGACGAATTTCAGTAAGTGGTACATTGAATTTCAAAAACATCCGAATGAAAATAAAATAATGGTACAATATGCAGATAAAATGAATCGGGAACTGAATAAGTAATAATACAGCCCAAGTCTGGGGTGCTATTACGCTTAGTGTAGGCAAGGCTTTGGAAGAGAAGGTATGTCCGAAAGCGAGTTCCAGGATTAACGCAGCCGGCTCTTTGGGTATATAGCCCTAATATATTAAGCGGAACCGGGCAAAAATGAAAAGATACGAGAAAAGGTTACAATGAAACAAAAAAAATTTTCTATATCAAAAAGGCTGAAAAGCTTTGTCCATGCCTTTAGTGGGCTCAGGTATCTGCTCAGGGATGAGCATAATTCGAGGATCCATTTGATTGCTGCTGTTTTAGTAGTGATACTGGCTATTATTTTCAGACTGGATGCTTATGAATGGATAGCCATCATTTTTTCAATAGGATTAGTTGTCACAGTAGAAATAATTAATACTGTAATTGAAAATATTTCGGACTTTATTTCGCCCGGGAAAGACGAGAAGATTAAAAAAATCAAAGATTTATCGGCTGCTGCGGTTCTTATTAGTGCGGTTACAGCCTTATCGATTGCATTGGTTGTGCTCCTTCCAAAAATGAAAATCTGATCGCATGTTTAGATATTGTACCATTTTTATAAATGGTAATCGGGGAAATAAAATAACTTTTGACTTTCATCTTAGTACTACTTCCTGATCATTTCAATATGAAGTATACCGTCTTCCTCGTATGGCTCGCCCGTTTCTGAAAAATCCAGAGTACTATAAAATTTCAACAAGTGATATTGTGCACTAATGCGTATCTCTGAATCTTTAAAAAGGGCTTCACAGGCGTCTATAGATTTCTGAACAAGTTGTTTACCTAACCCGTAGCCTCTGAATGCCGGTGCAATTATCACTCTTCCGATCGAGCTTTCTTTGTAGGACAGGCCCGGTGGAAGAAGTCTTGCATATCCCGAGAGGTGGCCATCTACATAGGACATCAGATGGTGGCTTTCCAGGTCTTTGTTATCCGGATCCAGGTAAGCACAATGCTGTTCCACAACAAAAACTTCGCTCCTCAGTCTTAGTATCTGGTATAGCTCCAGCGTTGTTAGGTCCGAAAATGATTTTATGATGTACCTCCGATGCATAATGCCTGTAAATTAAGGAAATTTCGTACTAAGTTTGTTACATTTAATGGTCTGATCCACTTTGTGAAAGTTAATAATCCGGTATAGGAGAATGAAAGAGATAATAATTTGGCTGGTAGTAACGGTAATTGCTCTTGTCGTTTTCATAGTGACGTTTATTGTCGGCCTGAGGAGGAAAAGACGAAGGGTAGTATTGGTTTCCATAGTTGTTTTTATTTTGGGGCTTTGCTCCGGGCTCTGGACGATGTACCTGTTTACAGGTAGATCATATAACCGGCTGACAGAGATTTTCAGGCCAAGAACGGGTATCGAAATCTATACGGCATTATTCGGACAACCGGTGAACGACTGTGTTGAAGTGTTGCATTACCAGGATCAGATAGTACCGAAAATAGATTACGCCATCTGGTTACATTTCAAAACCTGCCCGGAAGAGCTGCGAAGAATTTTAAGTTTACATGATTTTACAACAGAGATCGTATCAACCAGTGGATGGACAACAGAAGGACCGCTTGCCCATGAGAACTGGTTTAAACCGGAAACACTTGGTGACAGTATATTGACTTTTGTGTACCACAAAGATAATTATGGTAGCAGGCAATATATTTATAGTTCGTTGGACAGTACACGTGTTTTCTGCCAGGATGTACTCGACTAATGAGCGGTTGTAAAGCAAAAGAATGGTAAATACGGAGGTATCCTCGCTTATTTAACGAGTCGGGTGAGGCTACTCTGATGTATATCTCCCAAAATTTCAAAGAGCGTTCTCGAATTCCCGGAGCAGGAATTATTAAAAATTTACTATATGCCGGCAAGCCGGTTGGGCTCAGTTTGATACCTTTGTACTGCCAAGCATGAAAACAGGCAGTTGTGCAAAAAAAATATTTAAGGAAATATCATAACTTTTTAAAGTTTAAAAGGGACTTTGCCCACTATAGCATTAAAAAAGTAAAAAGCTATGAAATACTGTTGTATTGGCTGAAAAGTCACATGAACAGAACCCAGTTCCTTATTCTTTCCGGTATCCTGGTGGGATGCACAGCTGGTCTTGCCGGGGTAGCACTTAAGGCTCTTGTTCATTATATCCACACCCTGATCACACACAAAATTCATTTTGAATACCAGATCCTTTTTTACATCATCTTTCCTTTTCTCGGTATTGTACTTACCACAGCCATTGTAATTGCTTTTTTTAAAGGCCAGGACCGAAAGGGTATAGGTGCTATTCTTTACGAAATTGCGCGGAATTCGAGTATCGTTTCACCCGTAAAAATGTATTCGCAGATCATACAAAGTGCTGTAACGGTTGGGTTAGGGGGCTCGGCCGGATTGGAAAGTCCTATTGCTGTTACAGGTGCTGCTATAGGAGCTAATTATGCCCAAACCTATAAGCTGAATTATAAAGAAAGAACTTTATTGTTAGCAGCAGGAGCTACAGCCGGTATTGCATCGGCTTTCAACGCTCCGATAGCGGGCATTATGTTTGCCTTTGAAGTATTGCTGACAGGTGTGGTTTTTTCAGACTTTGTTCCTTTAGTTGTGGCAGCGGTTTGCGGCAGCCTGGTATCGAAAGTTATATTGCAGGAAGATGTGTTATTCCGCTTTCATGCCCGCGAACCTTTTAATTACTATAATATTCTTTTTTATCTCGCATTAGGGTTGCTTACTGCCTTCTATGCACGATATTTTGTTGTGGTCAGCCATAAGATCGAGTATTTTATAAACAGACTTCAACTTTCAAAGATCAGACGTGCTATGCTGGGGGGACTGATACTCTCTTTGCTGTGTGTTTTATTGCCTCCTCTTTTTGGTGAAGGTTATGATGCGATAAAGGCTTTCACCAATGGTGAGCTGCAATTTATTATCGGCAACAGTTTCTTTCGTTATTTTGAATTTAAGGAATGGTCTGTCATTATTTTCCTGGCACTTATTTGCCTGCTTAAAGCTTTTGCGACACCCATTACTATTTTTAGTGGAGGCAATGGTGGTAATTTTGCACCCTCGTTATTTGCGGGTGGGACGTTAGGCTATCTTTTCGCACAGGTATGCAAGCTTATGGGTTTAGGCAATGTACCGGAAACCAACCTTGTACTCGCAGGAATGGCAGGTGTCATGAGTGGGGTTTTATATGCGCCTCTTACCGCTATATTCCTGATCGCTGAGTCCAGTTTCGGTTACGATTTGTTTATCCCTCTGATGATCGTGTCCGTAATTTCTTACCTGGTAGCCAAGCGCTTCTCTCCGATATCTCCTGATTTGAAAAAACTGGCTGATGAAGGGAAAATTTTTACCCGGGAACACGATAAAAACCTGATCGCAAGACTGAAGATAAGGGATATGATCGATAAAAATCCTCAGGTCATTTCTGTGGATACACCAGTAAGCAAACTGTTAGGGATGGTGAAAACAGGCAGTAAAAATATCTTTGCAGTTATGGATACTGCCGGTAAGTTTTCAGGGATGTTAACAATAGATGATTTGAGACCTGTAATTTTTGCTTCGGATCCTGAATCCTTTAGTATCTCCAATCTTATGAAAATGCCCCCGACGATGGTATATGATACAGAAGATATGCTGGACGTTGTCGAGAAGTTTGATAAGACAGATGCATGGTATTTGCCTGTGCTGAATGATCAGGAGCAGTTTATCGGTTTTATATCAAAACCTGCTATCCTTATTAACTATCGTAAACAGTTGCAAACTTACTCAGAGTAATAAGGGGCTATGGTTGCGTAACTAATGGCGCTATTGTATAAAATATATACTATCTTTAATGCAAAACGTATCTGTATCGCGGTATATGAAACCAAATGTTTAGCCTAATGATAAAAATAGTAAACTTATTTCTTGTTGTAATTTTCTTAGGCGGTTGTACTAAAGATTATAATGTAGACATTATAGGAGTTAACTTTGATCCGGCTAAAGAATATGGAGATTTTCCCCAAAGAACAGAATTTCTTGATTCGGTTTTGATCTTTAAGGCTGATTTTGATTTAGATCCTCCTTATGGCTCCGGCGGCATCTTTGGCCCACGCACGGGGAGAGTAAGTTACAAT
>JBEBVI010000261.1:0-6158 GCA_040392805.1 Taibaiella helva | reverse complement strand
AACGTCTTTACACCTAATAATGACGGGACAAATGATTATTTCTTCCCGGGACCATTGCTATCCAGAAAGGTAGCCAGCTTCAGGATGCATATATTCAACCGTTGGGGTCAAATGGTATTTGAAACAACTAATGCAAACAATCGTGGCTGGGATGGAAAACTCAATGGCAAAGACCAGCCGGAAGGAGTTTATATTTATATCGTAGATGCCATGATAAATGATGATCATACCGAACACTACGAGGGTAACCTGACACTAATCAGGTAATTATATAAAAATATGCCATTGTCATTGATAACGGAAAATGACAATGGCATATTTTCATTGAAGGTGCTCTGATGATTTAATACTCAATAAAAAAAACAGATCACTTCTCATTCCCGGCTCTGTGATCTCATATTTATTAACGAGCCTCGTATAGGCTTTCCAGTTTATGCCCTTAATTTCCGGAACCATTCCATATAAGCATCTACGGCTTTTTGCAGGAAATCTCTGGTGCCTTCATCTGTTATGTTTCCCTCTTTGTCAAAAAGCTTTGCAACATGGGCAATATATACTTCGGGTTGTTGCATGACAGGCACATTTAAGAAAACCAAGCACTGCCTTAAATGGTGATTAGCGCCAAAGGCGGACAAATTACCCGGGGAATTGCTGAATACGGCCCCGGGCTTGCCGTCCCATACACTTTTGCCGTAAGGCCTTGAGCCTATATCCAGTGCATTTTTTAAAACGCCGGGAATGGAACGGTTGTACTCGGGTGTGACAAAGATAACTCCATCCGTTGCGTTAACCCGCTCCCTGAAGGTAAGGTACGATTCGGGGACATTGCTATGGTCGTCAAAATCCTGGTTGTAAACCGGCAGATTATCAAGGGGAATTATTTTAAATTCGAAACCTTCCGGTGCCATCCGGACAATGGCATTTGCTATTTTCTTTGAAAATGATTCTTTGCGCAAGCTTCCTGCGAGAATTCCTATAGTCTTACTCATAAACCTGGATTATAAACTTAAAAAAATCAGACTAAATAAAATGGTATCAAAACTCAAACATAAGGAATTATGGAAAAGTTGATAGAATAAAATCACAAAAACCCTGAGCATAACATCGGATAGCTATGCTCAAAGGGTATTAATGTATAAATAACATGTGTGATGTCAACAACCTGGCAAAAGAGCAGGCTTATTCATCCCCGGACCGGTGTTCTACTCTGAAGGCCACCTTGCAGATGGCTCCATAAGACTTGACCTCGCCATCCTTGACATGCACCTTGAAATCTTTTACGTAAACGGAATCGATATTATTTATTGTTTTGCTTACTTCTTTTACTGCATTTTTTACCGCGTCGTCAAAACTTGTTTCTGAAGAGGCAATTACCTCTATGACTTTTACAATGGACATAAAAAAATTATTTTAAATAGTTAAGAAATTTGTAAGCATATAACATAAAGTGAGTTTAATTGTTTAATCTGCCGGAAAGACTATTGGCTGCTTTATTTCCGGGAACAGATTAGTGATGCCTGTTTGTTAAAAAGTACCTCTGTCGTTACATTGTATTCCCGGTTTTTAAACCTGTTGCCTCTGTCTTCTGTTATCTGTTTTTTTTAACCTATAAAAAGCTTAGTTATGAACGGATACGATCAATATAAGGACTGTATAGAAGCCTGCCTTAAATGTGCTGCCATCTGTAACCATTGTGCTGTTTCCTGCCTGCAGGAAGAAGATATGGAAATGATGAAAACCTGTATACAGCTGGATATGGAATGTGCCGCTATTTGTTATGCTGCTGCACAGCTTATAAGCCTTGGCAGTGGGCATGCCACCCGTCTTTGCGTTATTTGCGGTGATATATGTGAAGCTTGCGGAGCCGAATGTGCCAGACATAATAACGAGCATTGCCAGGATTGCGCGCGTCATTGCAAAGCATGCGCCGATGAATGCCGGAAAATGAATAACAGGTAATGTTTGCTATGGCAGGATTCATTAATCTTTACCTGTAAGAGATTAAGAAAAGGAAGGCTTCATTTTTCTTAATCTCTTAGTAGTTTTGTATGCTTAGTGATAGTGTCAAAATAAATCCCGATTTAAAAACTTTGAATTATTGTGTTTCCCCATACTCATATATATATTTTAACGTCGTGTCGACCGCAGCGATAGCGAAGTGGAGACATTCCCTCAACCACCTGTCCTGAGTCTGGGGTTATCAGATTGTGGGAAAGACGCTCCTTTACTCAGCATGATGCCAATTACTTCAACATAGCTCAGTACGAGAGGGAAGCTATTTCATCAGCATCACTTATCAGACCTTCATTAAATTCTTCTTTTTTATAATGCTTCATTTTATCCACTCCAGATTGAAATTAACAGTCCTGACCCGATCAGGTTAAATTTTGACCGGAACGGTTAAGTAGCTTAATTTTGCCCCCTTAATTGCTTTTACCAGATGAAGAAGAGCACAGCCGCTCACAGAAAGTATTATTTCAGATTGATTGTTATCTCCGCTGTTATCGGTATAGTGGCGTCTTTATTAGCCTTTTCACTGAAGGAATGTACGGAATTTTTTGAAGAAAGAATATTTCACTTTGTTGCAGGCTTGAATGCCTTGTTCTTTATAGGGCTGCCTACTATCGGAATTACGGCGATTTACTTCCTGAGGAAATATGTTTTCTCGAACCGGAAAAATAAAGGTATTACGGAGATCTATAAAACGCTGGACCACAGGAAAGACCACCTTCCTTTTTTCAAGATACCTTCGCATTGCATCAATGGTTTCCTGACCGTGATTTTTGGCGGCTCTACGGGTATAGAGGTGTCTACTGTAGTGGCTACGGCTACTATCGGAAATAGTGTTTATAAAAGGGGGCTCTCTGCGAAAATGTATAAGCGCGAGCTGGTATGTGCCGGTGTTTGCGCGGGTGTAGCTATTTTATTCAGTAGTCCGGTTGCGGGCTGGCTGTTTGCTATAGAGGTGATTGCCCGGCGGGTCAGCAAGTCGCTGTTCATGAGCTGTACCGCTTCGGCCCTGGCATCCTGGGGTGTGTTGTACTTTTTGCATAGCGAGCCATTGATCCCCGTTTCGGCGCAGGGCTGGAAATGGGAAGCTGTTCCGTTTATGCTCGTCCTGAGCCTGCTGGGCGGATTGTTGTCGGTATATTTTACTCTGCTGGTGATCAGGATTAAAGGTTTCTTTTCAGGAATAAACAATAATTTTCTCCGGGTCAACCTTGGTGCACTGGTTGTAGGTGGAATGCTCTGTCTTTTTCCTTTCCTGTATGGCGACAGCTATCATGCGCTGAAAGAAATTGCCAGGCAGCCGGAATCCGGTTCGATAATCATTTTAGTATTACTGGCTTTGCTCAAACCTCTGGCCTCGTCGCTGACCTTAGGTGCGGGCGGAGACGGAGGTGTGTTTGCCCCCAGCATTGTTGCCGGTGCCTTCCTTGGACTGGCTTTTGCTATTTTTTGTAATACGGCTTTCGGCACTTCTCTGGTGTACCTTAATTTTATGCTTATTGGTGCTGCGGCTACACTTTCAGCATCCATTTATGCGCCGTTTACGGCATTGTTCCTGGTATGCAACCTTATTCCCAACGGCTTTGTATTGTTCCTGCCTGTGCTGGCAGGCTCCCTGATTTCCAATTATTTTGCAAAATGGATCTTCCCTTATAATGTCTATACTTATAACCTGGCGACTGTGAAGTAATAGAGGTAGCCTAAATGACACCATTTACTAATGCTCCTTTGTCTTGTCTGAAGGCTATATGATGTCATACTCCCATGCGCTTTTATAAGTCCCGTTTTGGTCAACGTAGGCGATGAAGTCATTGTAAAAGCCGGATTGCGACAATGTAGCGCTATCGCCAATAATCACAAGCTTCTTACGCGCACGGGTCATTGCAACATTCATCCTCCTGGTATCCGATAGAAATCCTATGGTACCTTCAGTATTACTTCTGACCATGCTGATATAAACGATATCTTTTTCCTGACCCTGGAAGCTGTCAATGGTATTAATTGTTACGGCAGACAGGTAATGACCCGGTAGCTCCATTGCCCCGAAATATTCCTGCAGGATCTCCACTTGTTGCCTATATGGCGATATTACTGCAACGGAAGGAAGCGGGCGCTCTGGGTCGTGATTATGGTATTCCTGTAAAAAGCCGGTAAGGTGCTTTAGGAGAAAGGCAGCTTCTTCCGGATTGCTGATATTTGTACCTTCTTTACGTTCGTCAAAAGAACAGCCCGCGGTATCGATATAGAGCAACGCATCATCTCCTTCGAACAATAAATGCCTGGCGACAGATTCATGTGCCTTTAGTTTGCCGGAATAAAATATGCCGGAGGAATAACCCATAATCTTTTCATTCATACGGTATTGCTCCTCTAAAAGAACTACAGCGGAAGGATGCCGTGTAACGCATTTCTCCATCAGGGTAATGTTAAGGCCTTTCTGTAAAGCTTCCTGCGATTTTATTGTAGGCGGGAGCTGACAATGGTCGCCGGCCATAATCACTTTTTCCGCTTTTAATATGGGTATCCAGGTTGCAGGTTCCAAAGCCTGTCCGGCTTCGTCGATGACCACTGTACTATATTCCAGGTCGCGAACCGTATAATGCACTGTGCCGACCAGTGTTGCCGTAATAACCTGGGCTTGGTCGATCAGATCTTTCAGTATATATTGCTCCGTTCGCTCTATATCTTCCCTGATCTTACGGGCTTCGTTGAACAGCGCTTTTCTTTGTTCCCGCTCTGATCTACCAAAGTTTCTTTTGTATTTATGGGCTATATCCAGGTATTCATCAGCCCTTTTTTTCATAATCTTGATTTCCTTCGCCTGGTCATGCCTTGCCATTTTCTCATCTATAGTCAACGACATTAATTTTTCCGAAACACGAGCAGGATTCCCTACGCGGAGTACCTTTAATCCTTCCCCGGCAAGACGTTCGCTCAAAAGATCGACAGCGGTATTACTTGGTGCTACCACCAGTATCTTTCTTTTATCTTCTTTGGCAATAGCTTTAATACCTGCTATCAGGGTGGTGGTTTTGCCGGTTCCGGGCGGCCCGTGTATAATAGCCAGCTCATTGGCCGACAGTATCATTTTTATTGCTGATTGCTGCGAGGCATTAAGCTGTGGAAATACAGGGAGTGCTTCCCGTTCATTGAAAGTCGGGGTTTGTTCCCCCGCCAGGATTTTTACCAGACGGCCTTTCCCGTTTTTGTTATCTGCTGCCCGGGCCTTGTCCAGGGCTGCCTGCATTTCTTTATAAGAAATATTGTCCGGTAAAAGATCAATGCCCAATTTCCCCTTTCTTGCCCATTCCGGTAATTCGTCTACACGGAGATTTATTTTCATCCTGTTGCCACCCAGGAAAGCAATGACCCCGGTTATCCGGTCAACGAGCGGATCCAGGTTGGAGAACAAAGCTACTGTTGCACCGAATCTGAACTGGTGGGGTAAATGATGGTGCGTCGTCCGTTCTGTTTCTATACTGAGGTAATCTCCTCTTCCTGTTGTTGTGTCCTTAATAGCAACCGGGTACCAGCTCAGTCCGTTTGCACGCCGTTCATATACGGAACAGGTTTCAATAAGGTTTTGAAATAAAGCGGTTTCTTCTTCCTGCTCCAGCTTAAGAAGTTCGGCGAGGTTATCAAAGTAATCCATCCGGTAAGATCAGAATATAAGTAAAGGGTATATGACACGCAGATGACGCAGATTTTGCAGATGGGCACAGATTTATTATGATTGTATGATTAATATCAATGTGTTTTGTATAAAGATCTGTGTACATCATTTTTATCTGCGTCATCAGCGTTTTGTTGTTGTATTCTTTAGACAGCCTTGACGAAAAGCATTAGGTTTAGAAGGCTTCTGTGTCGTTGCTGGATCACTCCCGCTACGGTGACCACCGATGTTGTTGTTGCTACTATCGCCGTCAACTTCAGCCCGGAGGGCTTAAATTTGAATAGCCGTGAGTGAAACTCGCGGTAACAATGTCGTTTTTTTGCTGAAACCTGAAAGGGTTCAATAGCGAAACTATTTAATTTGTCCACCGGTTGTACCGATAGCTATTCAAATTATACTCATCATTGATAATGGGGCTATGTTATTTTAGCAATTAGCAAGGACGGTTATTCTGTCCTTGTTATTTTGTGTCTTT
>JBEBVI010000260.1:0-6168 GCA_040392805.1 Taibaiella helva | reverse complement strand
CCTACAGACCAGCTTAAAGTATCGTTTGTATTTGTACCGCTGTTGTTAACCGTTTCTATGGTATAACCGGCAGGTACTACATCACTGATAATTACATCCTCTGCTGTACTTGGTCCGTTATTGGTAACCGCAAGAGTGAAAGTAATGATCTCACCAACTTTAGGATTCGGTTTGCTCACCGATTTTACAATCAGCAGATCGGCCTGTGGTACTGGGGTTGTTCCTTCATCATCTTTATTATTATCCGGATCCGGATCCTCAGTATCACTGCCTACGGTAGCCGTATTCAGATAAGCGCCTGTTGCATTTACTTTTGCCGTAAAGCTTACGGTTGTACCTGCACCGTTTGCCAAATCACCTACAGACCAGCTTAGAGTATCGTTTGTATTTGTACCGCTGTTGTTAACCGTTTCTATTGTATAACCGGCAGGTACTACATCACTGATAACTACTTCTTCTGCTGTACTTGGTCCGTTATTGGTAACTGCAAGAGTGAAAGTAATGATCTCACCAACTTTAGGATTCGATTTGCTCACCGATTTTATAATAGAAAGATCGGCCTGTGGTACAGGTGTTGTTCCTTCATCATCCTTATTATTATCCGTATCCGGATCTTCCGTATCGCTACCAACATTAGCTGTATTCAGATAAGTACCCGATGCTTTTACTTTTGCTGTAAAGCTGACTGTTGTATCTGCTCCATTCGCTAAATTGCCTACAGGCCAGCTTAAGGTATCGTTTGTATTTGTACCGTTGTTGTTAACTGTTTCTATAGTGTAACCGTCAGGTACCACATCACTGATGACAACATCCTCTGCTGTACTTGGCCCGTTATTGGTTACCGCAAGCGTAAAGGTAATGATCTCACCAACTTTAGGATTCGGTTTGCTCACCGATTTTACAATCAGCAGATCGGCCTGTGGTACTGGGGTTGTTCCTTCATCATCTTTATTATTATCCGGATCCGGATCCTCAGTATCACTGCCTACGGTAGCCGTATTCAGATAAGCACCGGTTGCCTTTACTTTTGCCGTAAAGCTTACCGTTGTATCTGCTCCGTTAGCCAGGTCACCTACAGACCAGCTTAGGGTATCGTTTGTATTCGTACCGCTGTTGTTAACCGTTTCTATGGTATAACCGGCAGGTACCACGTCGCTGATGATCACATCTTCTGCTATACTCGGACCGTTATTGGTAACCACAAGGGTGAAAGTAATGATCTCACCCACTTTAGGACCCGATTTGTCCACCGATTTTATAATAGAAAGATCAGCCTGTTCAATACTAAATGGTACATTTACAGTACCTACAGTACTGGTCAGCGTAGCATTGTCTGTCGCAGTATAATTAATAGGAACGATTACGGCTCCGTCTTTAGGATTAACCAATACCGTAGTGGTGGCTATACCATCTGTCACGGCTAAATCAACACCCTCTGCCGGGAAAGCTGTCATACCGCTGATATTAGCTAATGGATTCGCTGCATTATAATAAGTTATATTATCAATAGTTATCGTCTCTGCATCAACCGGGAAAGCTGCTATTGTCAATTTGGTAACAACACCTTTATTGAAGTCCGTACCTTTAAAATTGTCTGAAGCCACGGGTACACTGATTGAGCCACCAGGGTTGATCCGGGAGATCAATGTTTTCGTTTGAACAACCGGTGGCTGATTAATACCGAAATTAGCTTCTGTATTCACACTTACAGCGCCCAGATTAATAATATTACTATTATTCCCTGGTGTTGCAGCCGTACCGTTTATATTCGTATTCGTACCTGTCCAATCCGCAGGAACAGCACCTACAGTAATCTGGGAACCATCAGATGGCGCTGCCGTACCGGTTGTTAATACTATTTTATAAGTAGCCGGTGTCACATTAACAAAACTATATGTACCGTCGGATGAAAGTTGCTGGCTGACCACAACCTCGTCACTGGCATTTACAAGTGATACATAGATATTACCATTGCCGCTTAATGTAATATCAGGTTGAGCGGTCTGGTCACCACTTACATTCAGCTCATCTGCACCGTCATCAATACCATTGCCGTTATTATCGTTAAACACATTACCATTAATCGTAAATCCATCGGTAAAATTCATTACCGCATTACCTGTATTCTCACTTTCAATACCGGCATTATCTATTGCTTTGAACGGAATAGTGACTGTTATCACACCAGGCCCGTCGGGATCAACCGATACAGGCCAATCCGGTATACCGGCTGTTACCGGAACAGTAATACCTGCTACAGGGAACTCTGCACATATATCTGTTGGGCAGGTTCCGGGAATGCTTCCTGCTGTTGGATAATAAGTAGTCACGTCTGTACCGTCGTTTATCGTAATGCTTGTTGCATTATCCGGGAAACCGGTAATCCTTATTTCCGTTACTGTTCCATCAGGGTCGCTGCTCACCGTAGTATTTGTAAAAGTATTACCCGGAACTGTAACCGATACAGTACCTCCCGGGTTTGTGGCAGAATTAGAGCCACCTCCCGCAGTGGGTATCTGTTGAATTCCAAAGTTCACACCGCTAATACTTGCTGAGAAGTTCGGTATTGTGTTAATCAGGTTATTGGTATTCAGGTGGTCCGCTATCGTACCATTATTATTAGTGCTTACACCCACCCAGCCTGTTGCCAGACGGGGGCTTAAGGTACTCAAAGCAGCTCCGGATACCGGTGCTGCAGCTAATGAGTATATCCGGACTTCATAATCATTTCCTGCCGGAACGTTATCGAATATATAGCCGGAAGCATGAGCAGAAACAGCTACCTGATCTAATATAGTAGGCTGTCCTGAATAAGTATTTGTATTCTGTACCAGAACGGCATACAACAGCTCTCCATCAGAAGCTACATTGGTATAATTTTCCGAAGCCTGCTTATCACCATCTGCATCTATGTCATGCCAAACATTCCCTTCCACTGTTAATGTAGGCGTAGAAGTTGGAACAATAAAATTAATAATTACATTACTGGCATTACTCTGTGCACCTCCATTATCAATAGCATAGAAAGGAATGGTAACAGAAGTATTCCCTGTTGATGCCGGATCAACCGAAACACTTTGAACCGGATTTCCACCGCTCATAGCCAGCTTCAGACTACCTGGCCAGTCCGTGCATGTAGATTGGGGAGGGCAAATCCCGCCAGAGGGATTAGTATAATATATATTACCTACTTTCAGGTAGTTGGCTCCTCCGGGGAAGCCGGTTATCACAATGCTGTCAACCGTACCGTCCACATCTGCAGTTATGAAACTTCCGGAAGGGGTTGTGTAATAATTAAAGCCCTGGGGGTTATTGATATCATTGTAAGTCTTTGATGAGGTTGTCGGTTTTTGCTGCAATCCGAAATTAGCATCGGTTACCGGGACACTACCCAGTGAGATGGCCAGCTTACCATCTGCCAATAAGTCATTACCGGGGCCGGAACCAATGTGCTCACCTGTGAATACATAACTTTCTTCGGGTAGAACAGAAGAGGTAAATATGGTGCCATTACCGGGCACAGAGCCGGAGGGAACCACATAAAGATAATAGTTTCCGGGAACGGTAGTACCAAAAGAATAAGTGCTACCGGTTATAGGCTGAACATCCACAACTTTATTATCACTTTGACTGACAAGTACAGCATACATACTGCCATTTGCAAATTGCCCGTTAGTGCTGTTCGGATTAACGGTATTGTCGGTTAAAGCATTCGCATCCCTGTAAATATGACCGCTAAGGGTTACACAGTTTAGCGTTGCCGTAAAAAGTGCATCAGGGCTCTGGGCATCAGTATTTCTTATATTCACTATAAAATTACGGCTACCACTGGTAGGAGCAGCGGCTATATTACGGTATTGTAATGCATCCAGAAGGGCTTCTCCTTCTGCCACAGAAAAGGTACCGCCTCCGCTTTTTGTAAAAGTAAGCGTCTTTGTAGAGCCCGATACGGAACGTGCCACATTATAAGTAGTGCCCCCGACTGAAACTGGGGATGAAGAAGGTGAAGTAAAATTCAAGGGGATTCCCGAACCGTTTATATAAAGTTCTTCACTACTTCCATTTAATATTTCATTACCATTAAATCTAACAGTTAGGGACTGTAAAGCTGCCGGGCTGCCCGCTACGATATTTGTCTGCCCGCTACCGGTAAAGTTCAGATTTGTACCACAGCCATTGGCAGCATTAACATTACCCGGCAACGTGTCATTCAGATCTAATGCCGGCACCAGGATAACATTTGTATTCCAACTAACAGAGCCCGCAGAAAAGTCAAGGAAAAAATAGGCCGTACCGCCGCCGCCAACAACAATATCAAAATCACTCATATTTTCATAGCTGACCCGAACCCGGTTTTGAGGTGCCGTTACCACTGGAGTGTTATTACTTGTATTAGACCTGAATTTTGTCAGGTTGGTTGTAGTATTATAAGTCACACCAATATTTGTATTAGGTAATGGATTGCCGTTATGCAGCTCATATTGGCTAAAGCCTCCAAATTCATTATATTGATTACTGTAATTTTGGCTATTACCATCTATATCATAGGTATTTAACTGCACGTCCTGTAAAGTAACATTGATACCTGTGTGTGTGGTATTATTATAAGAGCCTCCTAAAATATACTGGAACCGAAAGCCTACGGAACCGCCTGAGGTGAAGCTGGAATTATTATTAACAAAATTAAACTGTGGAGAAAAGAACCGATCCAGGTTACCCTCGTTATTTCCGGTATTAGCCGTCTGATCATATGCAACCCATGAGCTTACGCCGCTGACTGTGGTTGTGGTAACAATACAATCTATTGGCACTCCACCAATATTGGCAACATCAGTGTATAAGACTATATTACCCGCAGACTGGCCATTTCCTGCTTTGGTGATCCTGTTGGCATCCAAAAAGCTTATAGGATTATTGCCATTGTTGTAAAAAGTATTCACGGTCTGTAAGGTAAATGTCGTGCTCGTATTTCCGGAAGCATTACTCGCAACAACAGTATATACTGTAGCCGCAGTTGTCACAGTCGGAGTGCCCGTAATAACGCCTGTATTAGGGTCTAAACTCAGCCCTGCAGGTAATACGGGGCTAATAGTGTAATTGGTCACTATACCTGAGACCGTAGGGGCAATGTATACATTGTCGATATTGGCCCGGTAAAAAGCGGAAGCCGGATAAGCAAGCGAGGTAGGGGCTTGTCCATAAGCACCCGGGCCGGGCATAAAGAAAAGCAGGCCCAGCAAGAGCATTAACCCTGGATAGCCGAACTTACCCGTCTTGTTCACAGGAAAGCCGGCAGAAGCAATCAATTGTTTTAATCTGAAGTTTACCATTTTGGTTTTATTTGGAATAAAAAAAATTCTTAAAGTATACTTTTCTAAAAGGATTATATTTGTCAGCAACTAATGTCACGACTGCAAAAGACAATAACCATACCGCTATAAGGGGTGACTGATGAAGAGAAGCTTTAAATGATAAGCTATCAAAGCCGATTGTTATTCATCGGTTTTACCATAGCTAAATGACAACCTAACATCCAGCAGTAAGACATGTTATAGACATAGCTTATAAAGAGAAAGGGCGAGCTGCCATATTATGTTATTACGAAATACAAAGAAAGAAAAAACACTAATCTGGAATTGCGATACGGTTGGCCGATTAGTCTACCGGAACAGTAAAGGTTATGAGAGATTTGTTTCGTCGCGGAGCACAAAGCATTATACAGTCAGCAAAAAACATTGATGGTGCTAAGTATTACAGATGAGCTGATCCACTGGGACATATATTGTACGTTACATAAACACATGCAATCAAAGTATCGGCTGTTCGTTCATGTTAAGGCTCCGTATGCCAGACAAAATAATTTTCCTAAAAGCTATGACAAGCTTTAAAAAGTTGCCAACCTGAACGAAGCTTAATAAGTATGTCGAAATAACTTCTTGATTTAAAAAATCTGAATTCAAAATATATTCCTTTGCCTCATGCCGACGGTTTATTAGCGTGCCAAATCAATGAGGCAATGACAACCCAAACCGCGCATAAAAATAGGTGACGCATAAAATCATTGTAGGTCCCGACACACAATTTTTCTCACCTTCACGTAATCCATTATGGCAAGGCGCTTTCATCTGTCTTTTCTTATATAGGTTTTAGATTGAGGATTGGTGGAGA
>JBEBVI010000259.1:0-6229 GCA_040392805.1 Taibaiella helva | reverse complement strand
TATGGGGTATATCCAGGTCACCCAGGGACTCGATGATATCCCGTACAAGGCATTTATCTTTTTTCCAGATGATTTGCATAATTTGCTCTTCTGCTTTGGTTAGTCCTTTCATAACGTGTTATTTAGTTTAATAACGTAAAATTACGTCATTTATTTGATAATTACGTTATTCTTGATAATTTTTTTTAAAATTGAATAATAGTATCTCGATTTAGCACTCAGAAAGATCAGGCTCAATGATAGATATGCTGCAATGATGCATGAGAATGAACATCGTTAATAAACTGTTTCATAATTTTTTAAATTAGATTCCGGGCATGCAACCATCCCTCAGAATTATATCTATAACGCCCCAATCACCTGCATGAATTATAGCACATACTCCAATGCTGCAGGTTCTGAAACAAATTCTATCTTCAAAGGAATTCTTATTGAGCTGAAAGATGTTTTATCATAACTATTACTGGAAGCGATAAAAAAATAATACTGTTGAAACTACAGTTTTGCAGCGTCAGGTTAATAGTGACCACCCTGGGTATAATTATCATTCCGGTACAGCTACAATTGCAAATCCAATAAATCAGGAATCTTTATTTTGGATAATCGCCTTAAGCTCCTCTAATAATGGAATTTGCCGTTCATTAATCATTGTCCTGGCTTTTTCTATACCAAACCAGCCTGCCTTGTCGATTTCAGGAAAAAGCTTCGTTTTTCCTGACCTGGGTGGCCATTCCAGCTCAAAGGCATTGCTTTTTATTGCAGTTTCATCCAAAGAGCATTCCAACGCCCAGCAAAGTACCTTTTTACCACCTTTTTGAATAATGGGATGTAAGGTTATGAAATCACCGGTTAAGGTGGTTCCGGTTTCTTCCGCGAATTCCCTTATGGCTGCACCTAACGGTTCCTCTCCGGGGTTTATCAGACCTTTGGGTATAGTCCACCAACCCATATCTTTCTTTGAAAAATAAGGCCCTCCAGGATGGACAAGAAAGACTTCCGGTGTACCCTCCTTTAGTCTATAGGCAAGTATTCCTGCACTAACTACCATTTATTTTAAAGTTAATATTTTCAAAACTATCATTGTAATTCGTTTCCCTTCTCATTGAGTATAACGAAGAATTAATGACCTTCTGTACTCATAGTGTATCTTAGTCCTTTAAGATTTGGAGGGTCTATATTTTTGGATTGGATAAGTACTTTATATTGCTTCCCCATTTCTAAAAGAAGGGTCTTGGTAATAAATGCCTCCGCACCTACGGCTTCGAACAGGTTTTTGTAATGTGTTTCAACGAATTGTCTTACATGTTGTTTGAAGCCGAGAGAAAGCAAAAACAGAGATAGGTCTGTTATGCCACAGGTTTGTAGTCCGAATTTTTTCCCCCACAGCGCTAAGGCACTAAAGTTCACATGGGCAGTAATATCCTGGTCGCCGATTCTTTCAAATACCTTTTCGTTTACCTTGTGCTCATGGTAGCAGACCAATGTGCCACAACTTCTTCTTTTTGAGTAAAGTTCTCCTGATGTGCCACCATAATCAATTGTAAGTATAAATCCCCTTTCCATACGTTTTGCAATCTGCTCAAGCCATGATAGCGCCTCAAGGTTAACTTCTGTACGGAAGCCATAGGCAAGTTCTATATTGAGCTCCTTAAAATAGTCGTTTAACCGCTCATCTGCAGTACATTCTATTTCGACAAGCTCTTCCTGAAAAGCTACAAATATTTCTTTTAGGGCATCCCGCATAATTACCTGGTGCACAGGGAAATTGTCCAATAGTTCATTTGAAATTACACAATCAATCCGGTAGGGTATAGATTCAATATCCTCATAAAATTCAACAGTTTCGCTTAGTCTTGATTTGGCAATCTGTACCATATAAGGGCTTTTCTCAATGATGCAATAGCGAAACCCCTTGTACAGTTCCTCATTGATCTTTAGGTGGTCAATTATGTCGGCACAAAGGAGGCCGGTACCGGCACCAAATTCTACAAGTGTAAAATCCTTCTTCCCCAATAATTCCCAAAACTCCTCTATTTGGCCGGCTATAGTAGCGCCAAAGGATGGGCATACATGGCAGCTTGTAAAATAATCCCCTTTAGCCCCTAATTTGATTCTTTCGGTATTATAGTAGCCCATTTCGGGATCGTAAAGGCACATGTTGATATACTCACTAAAATTCATTGCGCCTTTGCTCTTTATCCTTTCTATGATGCGTTGCCGTAGATCCATTAAGCAGTAACAGTTCTCAGGCTTTTCTGTTCTATTATTATTTATTTAAAATCTTCATTCCTAAAGAACCACGGAGTTTGCGGGAAAAGGGGCAACGCTAATGAATTCATTTACACTGACCAGGCTAATCCTGTAATTAGGCAAACAAATTGAGCTGTATTTTGTTAAGCCCTATAATTAATGCATGAATACAAATGGGAAGAATCACAAACACAAAAACCGGACAAAAAGTGGAGCTCAACTATGTGGATTACGGAGAGGGCCAGCCGGTTATCCTGATCCACGGATGGCCGTTGAGCCACAAATCGTGGGAAAAGCAGATACCTGCATTGGTTGAGGCCGGGTATCGTGTTATCGCTTATGACAGAAGGGGATTTGGAGACTCCGCTGCGCCCTGGGAGGGGTATGATTATGACGGCCTGGCAGACGATTTAGACGCGATCATTACTGGTTTGGACCTGGAAAACATTATACTTGTCGGATTTTCAATGGGTGGAGGTGAAGTGATCCGTTATATATCAAAATATGGTGAGGACAGGATATCGAAGATCGCACTTGTTGCGTCCATTATTCCTTTAGTGAAGCAGAAGAATGACAATCCTGATGGTGTACCAGAAAAAGACTTGCGGGAAATTCTGAAAGCACTTAAAGAGGACAGGGTCGGATTCCTGAAAGGATTTCACGAAGGGTTTTATAATGTAGATTTAAATAAAGATGCGGTAAGCCGGCAACAATTGGATTATGATTTCAGTATTGCATCTCACGCAGCGCCGCAAGCCACGATCAAAGCTGCTCAGGCATGGATGGACACAGATTTTAGAAGCGAATGCGCCCAGGTAACGATACCTACGCTTATTATACATGGGAAGGCCGATAATACCGTGCCGATCGCTACTTCGGCACAACAAGCTAAAGAGCTGATCAGCGGAAGTGAATTAGTAGTTTATGATGATGCTCCGCACGGATTGAATGTTACGCATGCAGATAAATTGAACGAGGATCTTATCCGTTTCTTTAAATCGTAAGATAATTTAAAAAACTACCTTTTCTGCAAGTTCTTCCTGTGTCAAAGCAGGTTAATGTCTTGCTTCTTCAAGTAATACCATCTTGGTTTATTAAGATAGTCCGAAGGATAGTGTATAAATCTTAGATGGTATGATGCCGCAATAAAGAGGAATTGGATCATTTCCAGGCATGAGCGGTATAAAACGCCAAGTTGGAACACTTCAAATTCTTGTTTTAGGATTGTGGAATAGCCATTCAGAAACAATCCTATCTTTATACGCTTCAAAGTCTTATTGATATAAGATATCATTGTGCATAAAGATTACTTCAAACTCTGAAGGTTCATATTCGGTTCCGCTGCTAATATCTGCCTATTGCTTTATTTTAAAATCACTAAATCAATGTGCTAAACAGGTTTTGCAGGATCAACAAAATCGGCTATTTCCTTATTTGTCAATGGTTCGATCGACAATTTGCAAATCAATATACCGATGGTAGGATTATTGTCCCCGGGTTTTTCCAAATCGTTATACATGCGCACATGCACATACCCCCGATCCAGCTCCTCAAATAATGCCTAATTTTTTCGCTGCTTCATAAAGCTGCGGCAAATTGCTCACATTGAGCTTGTTGAAAATACAGTATCTGTGACCTTGAACGGTACTCAAACTGATAGAAAGTTTTTCAGCTATTTCTTTGGAGGTATATTCCAAAGAAATAAGTTGAATGATTTCCTTTTCTCTAATACTTAAATGGATATTTTGATGCTTATACTTTTCTTCCCGGTTCAATAGATCATTCATCAATTGCTGATTGATATTCTGAGACAGGTAAATACCGCCCTGAATTACTTTATCCAGCGCAGCAAATACGTCATCAATATGACATTCGCTTTTTACCAGGTAGCCCCTGCACCCTTTGCTGAGCATTTCTTTGACAATATATAATTGATCCATACTCGTTATGACAATGATTTTGAGTTGTGGAAAATCATGAATTAATTCGTCGGCTAAATAAATACCTTTCCCATCGGGCAATTGAAGGTCCAGCAGAAGAATATCCGGAATATTATCTTTGAAAGCGCGCTTTAATTCTTCAATATTGGAAAAAGAGCCCGATAGCTCATATTTTTTTTGTTCCTGGAAAATAGTAGCAATTCCTTCTATTACCATGGGGTGATCGTCTATAATACTGATTTTATACATTGCGCCCGTGGGTTGTAAGATTAAAAAAATTGATGGAGAAACAGGTGCCCTGATCCGGATAACTGGAATAACTCACTTCTCCATTTAATACTTTTACTCTATCGTAAATATTGGAAAGGCCGTTATTGCTATTTTGTAAAAGTGTCTGTTTATCCAAACCCTTACCATTATCTTCAATGGTGATCATGAGCATTTTATCTACATAATTCATTTGAATGGCAATGCTATCTGCTCCCTTGGCATGCTTTAAAGCATTTTGTACCAGCTCCTGGATGATGCGATAAATAGATAGCTCCGTTTTCTCCTCAAATCTCGGAATATTTTGAAAAGTGGTATAGCTCAATACTATTTTGGACTGGTTACTGTTAAACCGTTCACAAAGCTGTTGTACCGCACTTTCCAGGCCGGATTGAATGAGCAGGTTAGGCCGCAGATTTTTGGCGGTGTTTCGTACTTCTTCTATTACATTTTGAAGATGTTCCTGGTAGTTCTTCAGGTGGGTTTTATCATTTTCGGTATGCATATTTTTGTTTCCAAAATGCTGCAACTGCATTTGCAAGGCCCAGAGTTCGTTGGCAATGCCGTCATGCAAATCAATAGCTAATCGTTTACGCTCTTCTTCAATTCCTGTTATTTTTGATGCTAGTTTTTCCAGCGCATGTTGTGTGTTCATTCTATCCAATTCTTCTTTTCTAAATTTTTCTTTGAGTCGCAGATTGCGCCTTAAGGAATAGATCATAAACCCGAAAAAGACCAGAACAATTGCACTTATTCCAATCAAGGCTGTTCGTAGCTGAAGTTTTTTTTCTTGAAGCTGAATACTTAGTGCTTTATCTTCAATATCCTCATGGAGAATATCAAGTATCTGATTGTAAATATTTGAATATAACTTACTATACTGCCTGCTGCTTGAGCTATTCACAATATCAATATATTCTCTTGCATGTTGATATGCCTTTTCGTAATTTTTACTTTTGGCATAAATCGCCATCATAAGTGGAGAGATGTGATAAACAAATTGTTTATTCCCATTTTTTTTGCTTTGGTTATACAATGGTTGAATGATACGAATGGCATCTTTTATATTACCGATTAAATATTGATAGTGTGCTTTATGTTCTATATGATGGATATTTTCATCTGAAAAGGTGGATAAATGATAATATTGATCATATAAATTTAAATAATGACGAGCACTGTCAACTTGTTTTATGTCTAGTAAATGTTGAACGATACAATTGATAGCTTGAAAAAAGTGAGTAGATTTTGCGCTGTCTGACAAATAAAAATTTAATGACCGTTGCAAATACAACCAACAAGAATCATTTTCTATAGCAAGATAAAGCCTAGCTAATATATAGTTTCCGTCTTCTTTTACAAAGTTGTCACTTTGATTATTTTCAATAATTTCAATCAATTTATGAATGTACTTATCATTCTCCTTCTCAATGCCAAATCGTGTAAGAATTCCAATAATTCCATCCAGTAGAATAACACTATCTCTTAGTGAATAATATTTTGTGTACTCAGGTTCTATTTTATAAGATTGCATTAAGTAGCTAAATGCATTAGCATAATCTTGTTTGATTTTATATGCCTCAGCTAAGGTGTTGTACGAATTCTTTATGTTTTTATGAAAATAGCTCATACTATCCTTTAAATGAATATTTTTTTGTGCAAAGAATATAGCAGAATCTGTGTTTATTCGGGTTTTACTATAATACATTGCCATTGCTAAATTATAATAACTAATACCATCTAGATATTTATTATGTATTGAGTATGTTTTT
>JBEBVI010000258.1:0-6239 GCA_040392805.1 Taibaiella helva | reverse complement strand
TTCCCTTATATTTTTGAGAAATTTAATTGGACTATATAAAAAATATAAATGGTATAACTTATCTTGGTATACCGGGGAGCAGTTGGTCGGATAGCTTATTCCAAGTGATTGTTACCAAAGTTGATTCGGTGCATATTGATGGTATTTATTTAAGGCAGATTTGGACACGGCCTGTTGAAAACTGGGGATTTATAGGCAGCTATATTGAGCGGATAGGATCTACTCATGCTATACTGGGCAATATATTTTTGGGTAGTTTCCCAGAAACTTATGACAGGGAATTGAGATCCTATCGGGATAGCGTTATTTTGTATAAACATAATGAACATGATTGCGAATACTTCCCGATGGCTATAAATGAAAAGAAAAAAACAGGGGAAATATGGATATATCCTAACCCTTCTACAGGTCATTTCACCATTAATATAGGAACTGCGCCCATAGACAATGCTCAAATTAGCATAACAGACTTGTCTGGTAGAATGATATATCGATTAGATATATCCAAAGATAGAAAACAAACTTATGAGTTTTCTGGAAAGTTAGCCGCAGGTATTTATACGATCCAATGGACACAAAATAGTAAAAACTATTCAAGGAAATTAGTTATTCAACCGTAAATTATATAAAACTGAAAAGATTTTTGACTTTATTACTTTGATTCCTGCTGTTTGAGGTTAGCTAAGTACGATCAAGAACTCATAAGAAAGCGGAGTCTTTATGTTAGAAAATATGGGATTCTATTCATTTCTCCCTTTCATAGGGGCTTTGCTAATTCAGGGCAAATGTGTTTTGCCCGTACTGTCTCATGGACAAACAAAAAATTTAGCGTCTTCCTTCGTGGTAAAAAAGAAAAGCTTTTTTATACCTAAAAACCAGCAATGATATTTATACGCCCAACTCATCCTATTTTTGATGCCTGAACGCTTCCCGGCATATGAAAACCATATCCTTTCTGATTATTTCCAATTGTTTTATGACATTCGCCTGGTACGGGCATTTGAAAAAAGACACCTCCGATATGCCCATGCTCAAGCTGATCTTACTGAGCTGGGGCATTGCTTTCTTTGAATACCTGTTTATGGTTCCGGCCAATAACAAGTGGGGCAGGGAAGAAGGCTTCAGCGCCTTTCAGCTGAAGACGATACAGGAAGTGATCTCTCTCTCCGTATTTTTTCTGTTTGCGCTGTTTGTGCTTAAAGAAGAGTTCCGCTGGAATTACGTTGTTGCTTTTATACTACTGATAGCTGCAGCTTATTTTATGTTTGTTCCTTCTCAGAAATTATAGGTGCTAAGCCAGGAATGAAAAGTTGAAAAAAATTGCATATCATCCATCACCTGTCACTCATCAATAGTCCACCCGAAAGGGGGATTTTCAACAAAATGGGTATAAATAATAATGTTTAATGAGCAAAAAGGGGTAAATAGCCGGTATCTTTGGGCACTTTAAATAATAACATCTAAAAAATCTATGAGATTACTACGTTTCCTTACAATCTTCTCACTGGTTGTATCATTTTCTGTTTATACCGTTGGCGCCCAGCAAAAGGCGGAATGGAAGGAAGCCACCTCCGGAGGATATACTTATAAGTATGTAAGCAATGATCCTACCAAATCGAGATTTTACACATTAAGTAACGGCCTTACCGTGATACTCAGTCCGTCGAATAAAACGCCGAGAGTACAATGCTATATTGCCGTAAAAGCAGGAAGCAAAACCGACCCGGCTACGCATACCGGCCTGGCGCACTATCTCGAGCACATGCTGTTTAAAGGCACGCAGAAATACGGAAGCCTGGACTGGAGTAAGGAAAAGCCTCTGTTAGACCAGATAGACGCCTTGTATGAGCGGTATAATAAAACGACAGATGAAAGCGAGCGGAAGAATATCTATAAGGAGATAGACCGTGTTTCAGGAGAAGCCGCTAAATTTGCCATTGCCAACGAATACGACAAGATGATGAGTGCCATGGGGGCCAAAGGTACCAATGCCTTCACCTCCTTTGAAGAAACCGTATATACGGAGGATGTGCCGGGTAACTCCATCAATAAATATCTGGCCGTCCAATCCGAACGCTTTAAAGACCCGGTGTTCCGGATCTTCCATACGGAGCTGGAGGCAGTGTATGAAGAAAAAAACAGGGGATTGGATAATGATGCGCGTAAAGTTTTTGAAACCGTGTTTTCTGCCCTCTTCCCTGATAATAATTACGGCAAGCAAACGACCATTGGTACTGTTGAGCACCTTAGAAATCCTTCCCTGGTTGAAATTAAAAAATATTTCAATACCTACTATGTGCCCAACAATATGGGCATTATTATGGCCGGCGATTTTGATCCCGACGAAGTGATACAACAGATCAGTAAGGATTTTTCCTATATGAAGCCCCAAGCCATTCCACCCTATACCTTTGAGCCGGAAAAGCCCATTACCCAACCCATTGTTAAAGAAGTGAAAGGGCCGACACCCGAAAGTATTACGATCGGTTTTCGCTTCCCCGGTGCCGCCTCTAAAGATGCGCAGATGCTGGATCTGTTAGCCAATATATTGACCAACGGCTCAGCCGGACTCATAGACCTGAACCTGGTTAAAAAGCAAAGATTACTTGCTGCATACGCCTATCCTTATATTCTGAAAGATTACAGTGTATTACTCCTGCAAGGCAACCCGGCAGAAGGACAGACACTTGATGAAGTAAGAGACTTGTTGCTGGCCGAACTGGACAATCTTAAAAACGGTAATTTCCCGGATGACCTTATTGCGGCTATTGTCAATAATGCTAAAAAACGGATTATAGAAGAAAACGAAAATTATTCCAGTCTCGCCAACAGGTTGATGTCCAATTTTACAGATGAAACCGATTGGAAAGATAAGGTAGATTATGTCAATGAACTGGGCAAGATCACCAAAGCCGATATCATGACCTTTGCAAAAAAATACCTGGGTAATAATTACGTACTGGTTAAAAAGCTGCAGGGAGAAGACAAAGGGATCGTAAAAGTGGAAAAACCTGCTATTACACCTGTTGAAGTAAACCGCGATGCACAATCCGACTTCCTGAAGAGCGTAAATACCATGCCCGAAAATAAGATCCAACCCCTATGGCTGGATTATAAAAAGAATATCAGCCGTGCGCAGGCCGGGCCTTACGAAGTGTTGAGCGTACAAAATAAAGATAACGACCTGTTCCGTTTACATTACTATTTCGAGACCGGTTCCTGGGCAGACAAATTATTACCTACAGCAATTGATTATCTTGAGTTCCTGGGCACAGCAGGGAAATCATCTGAAGATATCAGTACCGAATTTTATAAGATCGCTTCCTATTTCCAGATAAACGTTAGCGGGGAAAATACCGTGATTACGATCAATGGTCTCCAAGAGCATTTTGAAAAAGCAGTTACTCTTTTTGACGACTTGCTTCGGAATTGCCAGCCCGACAAAGAGGCATTGGACGCTTACAAAACGCGCTGGCGAAAAGCAAGGCTCAACAAGAAGCAGAATAAAGACCAGATCATGAGCGGCCTTCGTAGCTATGCATTATACGGCCCGCAAAATCCGTTTAACAATGAACTGACTGACCAGGAGCTGGATACACTTACGGCAGAACACCTGGTGACTATTCTACATAAGCTGGCCCACTACAGGCACAGGATCCTGTACTATGGACCTAAACCCGTTAAAGAGATAGCTACAGTCCTGGCAGGTATACATAAAATTCCCGGGGATTTTGCCACATTACCACCGGCAAAGAAATTCACGCAGATAGATCAATCTGAAAACAAGGTATTATTTGCAAACTATGACATGGTGCAGGCTGAGATTTTCTGGACACGTAATGCCGATCCATATAACGCAGCTATGCAGCCTGTTGTTTCTTTATTCAACGAATATTTTGGCGGCGGTATGGGATCCATAGTATTCCAGACCATAAGAGAGTCCAAAGCGCTGGCTTATTCCACGTTCGCCGCTTTTATAACACCGGATAGAAAAGAAAACAGGAGCAATATTATCTCCTATGTCGGTACACAATCCGATAAATTTAAAGATGCGGTACAGGCTATGAATGAGTTGGTGACGACATTGCCTGAATCTGAAAAAGCATTTGGCAACGCCAGGGAAGGGCTGCGCCGTGCTTTGTCTACCGATCGTATCACTCAGGACGGTATACTCTTTAGCTACCTGAGCGCTGAGAAGCTGGGCAATAGTACGGATATACGCAAAAACGTTTATGAAAAAGTACCGGTTTTAACATTGGCTGATATGAAAGCTTTTCACAGCAGGGAGTTCCATAATAAAGCATATACCTATTGCATCGTGGCGGGAGAAGATAAGGTGAGTGAAGAGGCTATGAAGGCTTTGGGTACTTTTAAAAAGCTGAACCTGGAAGAGATATTCGGTTATTAATTGAATTGAAAGTCAGAATAATTTCCCGCAACGGGCGCAAAGGAGGCGCAGCGATGCAACAAAGGTTAGGTCTATAAAGTTTTGACAACTTTATAGACCTTTTTCTTAGTACCCGTATACCCTCTGCCTGTTTTCAACGTATTTTTAATAATTTGCCGGCGCAATAGGCAGTCGCATACTGCACACTGTTGCTGATAATGAAATTATAATGGATATGCTTACAGTATCACTCAGGGGAATTCGTTTTTATGCTTCCGTAGGCATATATCCCGAAGAATCATTTTTAGATAACGAGATAGAAGTCGATATTTCCGTCACACAAGCTGCACCTATAGATGATCTGCCTTTTATAGACTATAGCATACTCTACGATATGGTCAAAACAGCCATTACCGGCCATACCGGCTTATTGGAAACGATTGTGCAACGTATTGTTAAAGATGTGCAGCAGCAATACCCGGAAGTGGAAATCAAGATTTCTATACGTAAATTACATCCGCCGCTGGGCGGACAGGTTGCCAGTTCCGAAGTAAGTTGGGCATCCCCGGCAGGTAATGTAATCTCATAATCTTTTACACACGCATAATATATAAACGAATATCACAAACGGATTAAACGATATGGAAGATCAATTTAGCCATCTGCAGGACAGCAATATATCCGGGCAACATACAAGCGACATCCCGGAAGATGATAATACGAATAATGCCTCACAACGTATACCTATGTTGATTGAGCATATGGAGCGGGTGATCAAAGGCAAGCGGTTGCAGATAGAAATGGTGATTACCTGTCTTCTGGCCAAAGGGCATATCCTTATGGAAGATAATCCCGGAACCGGTAAAACGGTACTGGCGCGGACTCTGGCTCATTCCATAAGTGGGAAAGGAGAGGACGAAAATATCATTTTTAAGAGAGTACAGTTTACACCGGATCTCCTGCCTATGGATCTGATCGGCTCGCATCTGTTTGATGAAAAGAATACCGATTTTATATTTAAAAAAGGCCCTTTATTCAGCAACGTATTATTAGCCGATGAGATCAACAGGGCTTCCCCTAAAGTACAGAGTGCGCTTCTGGAATGTATGGCGGAAGGGCAGATAACCGTAGGCGACACCACCATAAAATTGGAAGATCTTTTCTTTACCATTGCTACCCAGAACCCCATAGAGATGGAAGGTACCTATCCCTTACCTTCGGCTCAGCTGGACCGCTTTTTCATGAAGATCTATTTTGGCTATGTAGATGAGGCTATCGAAAAAGAGATTTATAAAAGCTATACCCAGATCCAGGATAACCTGGAGCATTTACCCCAGGTATTGAGTATGCAGGATGTCCTGGCATTACAAAAGGAGGCGAAAAATGTTTTTGTGCATGATGAGATCATACAAGGTGTTTCCAATATAGTAAGAGATACCCGTCAGCATCCGGAAATAACATTGGGAGCAAGTACCCGGGCCGGGATAGCCTTTCTGAAATGCCTGAGGGCCTTTGCATTGGTAAGAGGCCGCAGCTTTGTAGTGGAAGATGATGTGCTGGCTATCGGTAAAAGCGTGCTGGACCACCGCCTGTTGTACCGCAATAAAGAGGCAAAGCTTAAAGCATTCGACCAGATCATGCAGAAGGAGATGAACAGGCTGTCCAAGCTGCGCTTATTTTAGGATCTGGGGAAGATGGCCAGAGTTGTATCCGTTTTTATATGTTTAGTATGATCGTCAAAATAACTCCCTCAAGTACCGTCATGCCGAGTTGTGTATTTTTGGCTCACCAAAAAATTGAAGCTGGTAACGAACAAGTTATAATACTTGTCATTGGTACCAGCGTGGAGGCA
>JBEBVI010000257.1:0-6293 GCA_040392805.1 Taibaiella helva | reverse complement strand
GTTCTCGAAACGTGTTGTTGAGGTTCTCGAAACGTGTTGTTGAGGTTCTCGAAACAATGGGAGCTTTTTCAAAGCGCGTTCTACATCATTGTCATCTTCAACCGCAACTCCGGTCGTTGAGGTCCTCGAAACGAACGGAACTCTATGCTTAGTTTATTGCAGCTAAACGGGTCTTATCGTTGTCCACGTGCAAACCCTTCGCCCTTCGTCCTTCGAGAACCTCAGGGCTCGATCTCAGGGCCGGCTGCGCTGTGACCCGGTTTTGTGTTCATGTATTGAGTTGTAGTTTGGAGAATATAAACAACGTGTTGTTGAGATTCTCCAAACGATTGGAACTTTGTCTATATATAGGTAGAACAAAAGCAGTATACTTGCCGGTAAACAAATAGCCTGATTCCCCAGCACACTTTCATAGGTATGCTGTAAGCTCTAAACATCGCTACAGCAACCTTACCAGGGCATATCAGAACACTTATAGATGCTTTCGGCGCAACCAGCAGGGTGAGGGAGGGGCGCCTTCTGCCTGGGAAATACAGTTATCTGGCAAATCCTACTTAAATATATTAGCAATAATGCGGCCGATCTCCATAAAATCGCCGTGATTGCTGACTGCTCTTTTTTCCGTTTCTCTACCCTCCGTTTCTGAAAAAGGGTAGATGAGCAGGTAATTACTGTTTTGCAGCTTATCGTTGAGTAATTCCGGAAGGCGTCTCATTAATAAGGGTAGGTACGATTTTGTGCGTGGTTTAGCCATTAAGATGATCACGCCTTCGTTTTCCCCGGTTTCCGATATGATTCCTTCTGATGCCCGCCAATTTTTAATTTCGTGGAATTCAGCTTCAATGTTTGCTTTATTCTGAATGCGTGCTAACAATGCATTTATCGTAGCTGTAGTATAGAAGTGCATTGTGGCGCCCGAATGGCGGGCAATATTCCATATACGTAATAAGGCATGAAAGAATCCTGGCTCACGTTCGGCGTGGGCAGGTATCAGTACGATGTATTTCTTTACCGTGGCTACAGGCTGTATGGCCTTATATACCAGTATGTTTACCTGTTCGTTCTGCAGGTAGCCATTATGTAAATTATCAAGGAAAGAGGCAGAAATCCCTTTTTCTCCCTTTAGCCCGAGAAGCAGGTCGGTCACTTTCTGTTCTTTAATGACATTATGGATACCGGATACCACATCATTGTCGTATCTTTTCAATGGCTGCAATACCACATCCGCAGCCGCAGCCGTCCTGGCGGAAAGCTCAAGGATCTTTTCCGCATTCTTAACGGAAGATTCATTTTTATCTTCATTAATAACGTTAAGCGCAAAGATCCGGTCCTTATTGTTGGGCGCTTTCAGCAGCAGCGCCAGGTTAACCATTTTTTCTACTATCTCTTCATGGTTCACTGCCAGCAGTATACTTTCTTCCTCTTCCTTTGTCCCGGATACGGTATCTTCTATATCAGCTTCGGCAATACGTCCCGCACTGGCCATAGTAATAAACGATGAAATGGTACAGGAGATCAGTATCAGCAGGATGCTGCCATTCAATACATGTTCGTTCAGCAGCCTTACCGGTTCGCCGGTTGGCGTTTCGGATATGATAATATTGAAACCGACCATTACCGAAGCCAGTGTTGCAGCCGCAGAAGCAGAAGACATACCGAAAATAAGCAGGCCTTCCTGTTTAGATAAGCGGAAGGTTTTGCGGGTGGCTATAGCTGCTATGTACTTACCGCCTATGGAAGCCACCAGCATAATGGCGGCCACACCCAATGTTTCCCAGCTTTTAAAAAAGACTTTAAAATCGATCAGCATACCCACGCTGATCAGGAAGAAGGGAATAAAGATGGCATTTCCTACAAACTCTACCCGGTTCATTAATGAGGAGGTCCGGGGTATGAGGCGGTTCAGTGCGAGGCCGGCAAAAAAGGCGCCGATGATTGCTTCAATACCGGCCAGCTCAGCCAGTACGGCAGCGAGGTAAATGATAACCAGTACAAAAATATACTGCGATATTTTATCTTCAACTCTTTTAAAGAACCACCGGCCGGCCAGAGGAAAGATCAGTAACACCACCAGGCCGAACAAAAGCATGGATACGGAGAGCTTTATCCAGAAAGCGCTTCCTACCTCTCCCTGTGTCATCCCTACCACTACGGCCAGGGTCAGCAGCGATAATACGTCCGTAATCATCGTTCCCCCGACAGTAAGGTTTACCGAAAGGTTTTTGGCCAGTCCTAATTTGCTGACCAGAGGGTAAGCAATGAGCGTGTGAGACGAAAAAAGACTGGCAAAAAGAATACTGGTCAACAGGGAAAACCCGCAGATATAGTATCCCCCGATAAAGCCCAGCAGAAAGGGCACGGCAAAAGTATAAACAGAGAAAGTGATGCTTTTCCACTTATTCTTTTTGAAATCACCCATGTCTATCTCCAGTCCGGCAAGGAACATAATATAGAGGAGGCCGGTTGTGCCGGTCACCACGATGCTGCTATCCCGTGCCAGTAAATTCAGCCCATTGGGGCCGACAATAGCACCGGCTATGATCAGGCCCAGCAGATGCGGTACTTTAATTTTATTCAGCAGCAGCGGTGCACTCAGAATGATCAGTAATTCCAGCAGGAATTTCAGAACAGGATCTTCTATAGGAAGTGTGGCGCTCTGGATACTCAGGATGCCGGTAAAGTTATTCATGGGTAGAACGCGTCAAGGTTACGGAAAATTTTGCAGTGCAGTTCTGATTGACGACAGTAGTCTGCACACCCTTCATACTGCCGGGTTCGATCTGATCTAAAATAATATTTGTTTCCACAGCTCTGCCAGTAGTAGAGTCCGTTTGAAAGCTTAGCCTTACCGATGTACTGTCGAAACTGCCTTTAAGGATTCGAACCAGTTTTTTATTTTTTATGACCCTGGTATAGATCCCTGTAGAATCACCTGTAAATTCCCAGGTATCATTGCGTTGATCGCCAACTACATATTCGCTACAGCTGGATTGAGTACATACCGTTTTGCTATTCCACGACCCGGAGATATGATCCGGCCAGGCTATCGGCGCTACCGTGTCTTTTTGCACAGACAGGATACTGTCCCGCATAGCTAACAACGACTGGTAATCGGCTTCCTTCAGGGCAAACTGTTTTTCCCTTTCCAGAAGCTGTTGCTCACGAAGAGCCAGCTGTTGTTCTCTTTCTTTGTCCCGGCAGGCGGTTATTGTAAATAACATTACCATGCCGCAACAGATAAAAATGTATTTTAAAGGGTGATTTATCATTACTGAATTACCTATTTAGACATTGTTAAGATAAACGTATTCGCTTATTTATTGTTTAAGAGCGGCCGCCGTTACTCATGCCGGTTGGCAAAACAACAGTGACCGCCGGACAGATTTACCGGCTACAAAGGTACAGGTTACGAAAAGGACATGTACGGCTTTTAGTATTTTATACACTGGTGGCGCATTTAGTGCCTGCAAATGCAGGGAGTTGCTGCACGAAGGAACCTGTTTTCCATCTCATATTGAACAATTGTGTGAAATATCAGTTATATTTATAATCACTTGTATAAGAAGATTATTTACCTGAAAAAATACTAAAGAATAAAATTATTTTATACTTTAGGCCTTGTAAATTATTAACGGATTTTTGATTTTAACCAAACAATACTGTACTATGAAGTTAAGATATCTACTATTGGCAATGCTGTTTTTATATGGCGGGAAGATCAGTTACGCGCAGGAACAATTTTATAATGCGCAACCGGAATTTTTAAAGGCTAACAGTGTGTGGGCTGTAACAACGGGTGGAGGTGTTGATTTCAATTATACGCCGCCGAAATCCTTATCAACATCCGTATATGTAGGCGAAGGCTATGCCTCTGTTGCAGATCCGGAAACGGGAGAATTACTTTTTTATTCCGACGGACGAAGGGTATGGAATGCGCTTCATAAGGTGATGCCGAATGGAGGTGACCTGTCCGGCAACCGGGGCTCCGGCATACAGGGTGTTCTTATCATGCCGGTAATCAATGCTCCCGGGAAGTATTATTTATTCTCAAAGCAGGAAGTTTATTACACAAAAGCCACACCTCCGGCTGTGTATTATTCCATCATAGATATGAGCCTGGACAATGGGTCGGGAGATATAGTGCCTGGAAAAAAGAACATACCGCTAACCCATGCCACTGATATTTTAAGCGAAGCCATGATCGCTGTTCCCGGCGACCAGTGCGATATATGGCTGTTGCTTCATGACTGGCAGGATCCTGTGTTCCGGGCTTTTCATATTACCGAAGCGGGAATAGATACGATACCGGTTATTTCACATACCGGACATCAGATACAGGGGCCCTTTGCTTATGATATGAGTGCTTTGGCCGTCTCCCCGGACCGTTCTATGGTGGCCATTACCAGTTATAATATAAACAGCATACCCGGGCAGACAGGAGTTCTGGTAGCAAGGTTCAACAGCCGTACGGGTGAAGTGACCGATGCTGTTCCATTGAGCTACGATAAAAGCTATGGGGTTTGTTTTTCGCCGGGAAACAGTAAACTCTATGTAAACTTTGAGGTGCCGAACCGCACCCTGATCCAGTACGATATGACGGAATATGATTCTTCCTCTATTGCATCTTCCGCCATTTCTATTGAAGATACGGATGTCTACGGTAGTATTTTTCGTGGAGGTTTAACTTTATCTACGCTTAAATTGTACCAGGGTAAGGTATACCGCGTTATCCCCAATACTAATAGGATTACCAGCATCAATGAGCCGGACAGGACGGGCAAAGACTGTAATTATGATACAGGAGCTATACGGCTGCTGCCTTCTTCAAAAAACAGCATCTCACTTCCCAATGATGTGGTCTTTCCACTGCCTCCCGACACAGTTTACCACCTAAACCTGGACACGGTCGTTTGCCGGGGAGAGGAGCTGATGATAAGAGCGGAGGGAAATTATGAAAGCCGTATATGGGATGACGGTGCTACGGACAGTGTAAGATCAGTTAAAGTCCCGGGTGTTTACCGGTTAACACAAGGCGATGGCTGTCACTTTTATGTTGATACCTTTATTGTGCGATATTCAGATATGGAGCGTCCTGTTATCAGTATCAATGTAACAGAGCTGAGCACCCATGTAGTTTACGATAGTTACCAGTGGCTTTTATATGACCAGATTATTGAGGACGCTACCCAACGAATATATAAGACGCTTGAAAATGGTGATTACCGGGTTGCCGTAGTAAAAGGAAATTGTGCAGATACATCTGAAGTGTATGAAGTGAGAAACGTCTCCGGTACAGGCATAGCAGGCTGGGATGATCCGGGGAGATCAATTGCAATTTTTCCCAATCCTGCAAGTGGTATGATCTATATTTCATCGCCAGTAGCTGTCCATGCTTCTGTGTATAGTGCGGATGGCAGACTGATAACAACAGTAGAGAACGCCCGCTATATCAATATGGAGGCATACAGGCAGGGCGTTTATTTCCTGAAAGTCTTTGACGGGAAGGGGAGGCTGCTGAAGTCGGAAAAGATAGTGAAGTGAGTAGGGTACAATAGTTATCCCATAAAAAAGGGGAATGCCCTGTCAGGAACATTCCCCTTTTTTCGTCATTATGTTGTTTAGCAGTACTCTTCGTAAGCCTGTTTCAGGTTAGCAGAGATCATCTCTGCCGAACGGCCTTCTATCATATGGCGCTCTATCATGTGCACCAGGTTCCCGTCTTTAAATAAAGCAATGGATGGCGATGACGGAGGATAAGGCAGCAGGTAAGTACGGGCTTGTTTTACGGCGTCAAAATCAAACCCCGCAAATGACGTGACTTTACGGTCCGGCTTCTTGCCGTCGCCTTGTAAGGATTCTAATACGCCCGGCCGCGCAGTACCGGCGCTACAGCCGCATACGGAATTGATCACTAATAATGTGGTGCCCTCTTTAGGGAGGGTATTATCTACTTCTTCCGGAGTTAATAATTCCTGAAAACCGTTTTGTATTAACTGGGCTTTCATGGGGTTCACTAAATCTGCAGGATACATATTGTTTCGCTTTTTTAAATTACGCTGCAAATTTAACCATTTTTACCGGCCTTTGCTGTGTCCCCTAATTCCCTTTTTCTATATGCGGATAGGTAACGTTTTTTTAATAATGATAACTGATGTTACGCATTTTTATACACATGATTTTAACTGATATATTTACGTTTCGATATATTGTTCAAGGTTACCTGGGCCATTTCATCAGCCATAATCATCATTCCGGATTTTAGTGCACCACACCGTACTATCGGTCTTTCCATC
>JBEBVI010000256.1:0-6307 GCA_040392805.1 Taibaiella helva | reverse complement strand
AACGGCAACCGCCGATGTTGGTGTTTTCACCAACATCTAAAGTTAATGACATTGCTCGCAATACCTTATTATTCATTGTTCAAAACTACCGTATAAGTTACCTCACATCCCGCTCTTCTCAATATTTCCGCTACCGAACAATATTTATCTATTGATAACGCCACCGCCCTGTTCACCTTATCGGAATCAAAAGGCCCGTCCAGTATAAATTCAATATGGGCTTTCTTCCAGAGTGCCGGCACTTTACCTTCTTCCCGTTCTCCGGTTACTTTAAGCTCGAAGCGGCGGTAATCCTGCCTTTGCTTTTCCAGGATAGATACCACATCTATACCGCTACAGGTGCCCAAAGCCATCAACAATCCCTGCATAGGACGTACACCTGAGCTAAGTGCTTCCGGTGCTTCGGCCTCTGTGCCATCAGGTATCGACCGGAAATTAACCTGGTTACCCCCTTCGTCCGTAGCAGTAAATACCCGGCTGTCCTTGTGATAGGTAATATAAATAAGCGGCATATGATTAATTTTCGACAAAATTAAGGTTCAAGCCGTTACTTTTGCACACTTGATCGAAAACAATTCATTTATTGCAATGCAACAAATCTATCATTACAAAGAAACATTCACTTTAGAAAACGGCGCCACACTACCGGAGGTGCATATTGCTTACCATACGTACGGCACGCTGAATAAAGAGAAAAGCAATGTAATATGGATTTGCCACGCCCTTACTGCCAGCTCTGATGCCGCCGGCTGGTGGAAAGGAATGATAGGTAGCCATGCAGCATTCGACACAGAAAAATATTTTATCGTATGTGCCAATATCCTGGGCAGTTGCTATGGCACTACAGGACCGTTGAGCACAGATCCGGATTCCGGTCAGCCGTTTTACTCCTCCTTTCCCGATATCACCATACGTGACATGTGCCATGTGCATATCTTATTAAGGAAACACCTGGATATTGATAAAATTTTTCTTCTTGCAGGCGGCAGTATGGGCGGCTACCAGGTGCTGGAATGGGCGGTGACGGAACCTGAGGTGATTGAACATATTTTCCTGCTGGCAACAGGAGCAAAGGAAAGCGCCTGGGGCATAGCCATACATACGGCACAACGGTTGGCTATTGAAGCAGACTGCACTTTCGGCACCCTTTCGCCTCAGGCGGGCGCCAAAGGCATGAAAGCAGCCCGCGGAATGGGAATGGTCATTTACCGGAATTATGACCTCATCAATAAGCACCAAACCGACGAAGACATTAATAAAACCGACCACTTTAAAGCATCGTCTTACATCAATTACCAGGGCGGGAAGCTTGTTGACCGCTTTAATGCCTATAGCTACTGGAAGCTGGCCAAAGCCATGGATACCCACAATATAGCGCGGACAAGAGCACAAAGCACGGAAGAAGTATTGGCGTCCATAAGACAGCCTGCCCTGCTGATAGGTATATCAAGCGATGTGCTCTGCCCTGTAGCAGAACAAAAGCATATTGCCCGTCACCTGCCGTCCTGCACCTATCACGAAATAGACTCCGAATACGGTCACGACGGTTTTTTAATAGAGATAGAAGCAATAGGGAAATACCTGAACGAATGGTTAAGATGAGAGTGGAAAGTGGAGCATTTTCACACCAGTCATCCGTCCTCATCCATCAATACCGGATAAAAGTTTCCAATTGTTCATCAATAGCCCTTATCGTTGGTTGTTGTAAGAAATTTCCTTCTGCATCCATTTCTTCATTGATCCGGGAGAGCGGTAGTTTATTGTAATGCACATTCATCTTCAGGTAGTGGAGAATATTGGTCATATGCTCTATCCCTCTCAGATTGCCGCCCCTGCCGTCGGCCACACCCACCAGCAATACTTTTTTATACCACCAGCATTTCCTGATGTCGGTATTATCCAGCAATGCTTTTAATACCCCCGGAAAGCTACCATTGTATTCCGGCATGACCAGTATAAACTTATCGGAGGGAATAAGCAATTCCGATTCCAACGTTAACAGCTCCGGACTGCGCTCAATTACATTTTTATCTACCAGCGACAAAAGCTCGGGGATAATACCCTTTGCTTGTAAAGCATTATAATAATGTTGTGCTACCTGCAATGTCCGGCTCCCTTTCCTGTTGGTACCTGATATGATCGTGATCATAATAAACCTGAATATTTTGCGCAAAGGTACATCCTGCAAAACGGAAAGACAAGGAAAGGAGTAATCGCTACACGGCATGTTTGCAACTATCAGTTTTACATGTTGCAGAGGAATAGAAGACTTACCCTTTACACATTCCATATCATCACACCAGCACTCCTTGTGTGCCATTGCAGTACGCTCTCGCTCTGTGCGTCATTACGATGCTCCCTATGGACATAGGGATTGATGAACGAAAAAATTAGTTTTAAAACAAAAATTTAGCATCAAAAATTTTCAGAAGCAATCTCTACGTCGCTCTTAGGGTATGTGTTGTGGTACTTAGGGATTGCTTCCGATTTTTCAGCCTATTCCTTCTTCGTTTTCTTCTTCGACATTATTTTGGCTGAAAATGCGGCAATGACAAGGACGAGAATGAAGCCTATAGTGATAGTCAACTACAACACATACTTGCAACACACCACATCCACTCCCCATTGTCACCCTGACACTTCGACAAAGCTCAGTGCAGGCCAGGCTTCGGAAGGGGCTTGGTCGCTTATGATCCTGTTTGAGTACTATAGCAGACTATACAAGTAGTTATTGAGCGTTTGAGATAGCTCTGCTTCGTTCCTCACAACTCCTACAAATGACAAATATTATAACTTGTTCATTACCAGCTTCAATTTTTTGGTGGGCCAAAAATACCAAACTCGCCATGACGGTGGGAGCAAAGAGCGTGACGGTGGAGAGCAAAGAGAGTAAACATAGATTGAAGCAAAAGCGCAAAATTGAAATGTGTCCCAAAATGATTTATCCTGTTGTTATTCACAACAATCCTCCTACCTTTGTGCCAGATTGCTCATCTTACCAATTTAATATTTCCGCAATGCGAAAGTCCTGGTGGAAAATACTGTGTATTCTTTTATTGTTATTTACCCTAATTGGCGGCCTCCTGCTACCGGTACCGGAAAAATTTATACTGAACGAAACGATACGGAATGTCTTCTTTCATGTTCCCATGTGGTTCGGTATGATCATCCTGTTCACCGTAAGCCTGGTTTTTTCTATCCGCTACCTGCAAAAAGGCCATTTAAGAGACGATATATATGCCATACAATTTATTAATGTCGGATTATTATTCGGCATTCTTGGTCTGGTAACCGGTATGGAATGGGCACAGTTTACATGGGGCACGGCCTGGAGCAACGACCCTAAACAGCTGGCTACAGCTATTGCTATGCTCATCTATTTTGCTACGATTGCGCTCAGGGCTTCGATACCCGACTACGACAAGAAGGCTAAAATAGGCGCGGTATATAATGTATTTGCTTTTGCCCTGATGATACCCTTGCTTTTTATACTGCCCCGTCTCACCGATTCGCTGCACCCCGGCAACGGTGGTAATCCCGGCTTCAATACCAAAGATATGGCCCCCGAGCTACGGCCTACGTTCTACATCGGCATCATCGGCTGGACGCTTTTAGGAACTTGGATGGCCACCTTGCTGATCAGAATAAATTTACTCCAAAAAAGAAATATACTCAATGAAAATATTCAATAAGGACATCGGTAAGTATATACTCACTATCTTATTATTACTACCTCAGCTGCTTCATGCCCAAGAGCGTCCGGAAATGGCAGACCTGCTCCGGTCAAACGGCAAAATTTATGTTGTTGTGTTAGTTATTTGCACTATTTTTGCCGGCATTATTTTATTTCTGACTTTTATTGAAAGGAAAATCAAAAAAATGGAAGAAAATCAAAAAAATCAATGACCTCTTCCATTACAGGTAATCACTCACTCACTTTTATTTTATAACAAATATGTCAAGTACCGCCTTAACAGCTGACCACACAGAATATAGTTTTTTCCAGGGTGTAGAACGCAATTTTGACAAAGCTGCAAAATTCACCCGCTTCGAAAAAGGTATATTAGAACAGATCAAAGCATGTAACTCTATCCTGCGTATCAAATTTCCCGTTCGTATCGGCGATGGTGTCGAAGTAATCGAAGCTTACCGGGTACAACACTCTCACCATAAGCTACCCTGCAAAGGCGGGATACGCTTCAGCCTTGATGTAAACCAGGATGAGGTAATGGCGCTGGCCGCTCTTATGACCTACAAATGCGCTATCGTAAATGTTCCTTTCGGTGGCGGTAAAGGCGGGATCAAAATTGATCCAAAAAAGTACACGCCTTTTGAGCTGGAAAAAATTACAAGAAGATACACTTCCGAATTAGCAAAGAAAAACTTTATCGGCCCCGGAATTGATGTGCCTGCTCCGGATTACGGTACAGGTGCCAGGGAAATGAGCTGGATCGTAGATACGTATGCATCGTTAAACCCGCGCGAACTGAATGCCCAGGCGTGTGTTACGGGTAAGCCTTTAGCTCAAGGCGGAGTAAGGGGACGTACGGAGGCTACGGGATTAGGCGTTTTTTACGGAGTAAGAGAAGTGTGCAACGTAGCTGAAGACATGAAAAACCTGGGACTGGAGACCGGTATTGCCGGTAAAAAAGTGATTGTACAAGGTTTGGGAAATGTAGGCTATCATGCCGCAAAATACTTCCAGGCCGCCGGTGCCATACTGGTGGGACTGGCAGAATACGAGGGTGGCATTTATAATGAGAATGGCCTGAATCTCGAAAATGTGATGACCCACCGTAAAGAAACAGGCTCTATACTGAACTTCCCGGGAGCACAGAATATCCCGGTCAGCGCTCATACCTTAGAGCAGGAATGTGATATATTAATACCTGCTGCGTTGGAAAGCGTGATACATGCCGGTAATGCAGCCAATATCAAAGCAAAGATCATAGGTGAGGCGGCCAACGGGCCATTAACACCGGATGCCGACGCTATATTAAATCAGAAAGGAGTATTGGTGGTTCCCGATATGTATTTAAATGCAGGAGGTGTTACCGTTTCCTATTTTGAATGGCTGAAAAACCTGAGCCACGTTCGGTACGGCCGGCTGGAAAAACGCTTCAGCGAAAACCAGTACGGTGAGATCCTGAAAGCAATGGAAGAAATGACCGGCAAACGCGCCAACGAAATGGAAAGAAAAGTATTACTGCACGGTCCCGATGAAGTAGACCTCGTGTACTCCGGGCTGGAAGATACCATGATCGGTTCTTACCATGAGATCCGTGAAACTTATAAAACCTATAATGGAGTGGAAGATATGCGTACCGCAGCTTTTATCTGCTCTATTAATAAAATAGGCGTAGCTTACGAAGAGCTGGGTATATTTCCATAGCAGGGTATAATATTTTCAATTATTAAAAAGCGGAGAAGGGCATTAGCTTTCTCCGTTTTTTATAATGGGTTAGCCACAACAATATTGCCAAGCACAGATACAGCTATGGTTATTCTTACAGATTCAAATGCTTATACCATCAACCTTTTAGATGGCAGCTAACAATTACTTGTAATGCTATTGTCCACAATTCGCTTTATATAAGCGGTGTTGCTTCCTTAAGCTACCCATCTGTCCCTATTATTACTAACTGACATTACGCAAAATTACCCCCATTAAACTTGCCGGATGAAGCTAAGAAAATCACATATATCAGGTTTATATACGGACTTGACAGCGACAGCCTCGGGGCTCTCTGCGGTACCGGGTGGGCTGTTAGTCATGATGTGTTACCCGGCTTCTGAGTAGCGACTATATAAACAGTCGTTTTAGTTAAGCTGGTGTGCATGGAGACAGGAAATGAGGACGGAGTGCTGGTCATAGATAATTCAGTGGAGGCCGGTTAAATTTCATTTTCCATACAAACTTTTTGATCTTTCCGATATTATGTTGACAATCAACCTTCTGAATAATATTCTATTACCAGACTATGCACAGGGGACCGTTTGAATTTACCCCTGACCTTAAAAGCAAGATCTGTCGGTATAAATCATTCTTAACAGCACTGCCTGCACTCCACTTTGAGACTTCTCCGGAAGGCATGGTACGCTTTTACCGTCTGTGCCGGGAAAAATCAGCATTTCCCCGGTCAAAAGCAACATAAACTCAACCAAAGATGTAACAAACTGACCCAAGAATATGATCAACTGCCCCAAAAGAAGCATTGATCTTACACAAGGACGTCACGTTCTTATACAAAGACGTGATAAACTCATACCAGATCGCGACGTCCTTGGTCAAGGATGTGACGTTTTT
>JBEBVI010000255.1:0-6309 GCA_040392805.1 Taibaiella helva | reverse complement strand
AGGAATAAGCGGTAGAGACTTGTAGCTAAAAGTTCGGCTTCTTCATCCGTATCGGCAGCCATTACATTGATACATGCCAATACATAAGGACTACTCAACTGTTCAGAAGGCTGAAAATTCCTTTTGTAAATATCAATAGCCATCTTGAATTGCTGTGGCGCAAAATGTGTGGCAAAAGCATAAGGCAATCCCAACCTTGCTGCCAGGTAAGCGCTGTCCGTACTGGACCCTAGTATCCACAAAGGCACATCCACTCCTTCCCCCGGAAATGCTCTTACTTTGGAATGTTTATTGGACGTACTGAAGTAGTTTTGCAACTGCACTATGTCTGCATGAAAATCATAATTAAAAAGATCACTATTTCTGCGTAGTGCCGCTGCTGTAAGCTGGTCCGTGCCGGGCGCCCTTCCCAAACCCAGGTCTATTCTTCCGGGATAAATACTGGCTAAGGTTCCAAACTGTTCCACTACCGCCAGGGGGCTATGATTCGGTAACATAATACCTCCTGAGCCCACACGGATCCTGCCTTTGGTTAATCCGGCTACATGACCAATCAAGACGGCTGTCGCAGAACTGGCTATATGTTCCATATTATGATGCTCTGCAAGCCATATTCTGTTATAGCCAAGCGATTCCGTATGTCGCGCCACTTCAACGGTATTATTTATAGCCATTGCGACATTGCTGCCTTCTGTAACTATGGCTAATTCTAAAACAGATACTGGAATATTTTTCATTGTATGCAAAAGTAGCCAATGTTCATACGATATAGTATGAGATAAATTTATTGCTGTATTGCTCTCAGCTTTAATTCGGGAGCGTTTAGAGAAAAAATGGAGAAAAATAAGATTATAGACTATCAATAAAAGAGTACCAGAATCCTTGTTATGTATTAAATAAATTTTTAAGTATAAATCTTTAAAAAATAGCATCAATCACTATATATGATAAATCAAGAAAAGAACTGCTAATGTTACCAGGTCTGTACTTCCATTGTAAGAGGCATAATTTATATTTATACTTACAATAGTACGGGGCATAAAGAATCCGGAACCTATTATCAGATTATTACTCACTTTCAGTAGGCAGTCGGATTAAACTCTACAATCTCGTTTGCTAAGCAATGTATATGGGAATACTGACCGTCACTGTAGTACCTGTAGCTTTGCCCTGTTCGTCTTTTAAGTCTGTATATTCAATGCTGAATTGTTTATGAATGGATAGTCCCATAAGGTTCAGGCGTTTTTTTACAGCTTCTGTTGAAAAACTATCATGACCAAAGGGGTTCATAATATCCTTCATTTCGGCGGCCTTTGCTCTGCTGATGCCATTATCAGTAACAGTACAGACAAGATGTTGATCCCCTGAGCCTGACTTAAAGGTAATGGACAGTCTTCTGTCACCTTCTTTTTTATTGAGCAATCCGTGTTTCACACTGTTTTCGACAAAAGGTTGAATAATCATTGGAGGGATTTGGATAGCCCATTCATCCATTTCTTCTTCCATGATGATGTCATAACTAAAATTACCCCTCAGGCACATTTCCTCCAGGGCTAAGTAATTGGTCAATATATACAGTTCAGTAGCGAGCGGAATGAACTTTTTTCCCGACACAGACAGGATAAGCCGGGAAAGTGTGGCAAAGTTACTTAACTGTTCATTGGCAGCATGTTTGTCTCCAAGTAAAATTAATTCCTGGATATCATTTAAGCTATTGGAAATAAAATGTGGGCTCATCTGGCTTTTCAGTGCCTTTAATTCACTTTCATTGGCAGCATTTTCAAATTTTAGGCGTTCACTTTCATGTTCCAACCGTTCTCGTTCGTGTTTCAACTGTTCAATGATCAACCGGTTGGCTTCTTTCTTGCTTTTTAAATGCATGCTTATATAAACATACGTCAGAGTGGTGACAACAACAATCATACTTAAAATGAACCACCATTGTTGCCACCAGACTTTATTAATAGTAAAAGAAAAAGTTATTTTCTTTTTTGCAGGCAGCCCGTTGGCTGTGTAAGCTATTGCTTCGAAAATATAGTTGCCGGGCATGATATTAGGAAATAAAATCTCCCATAGCCCCGAAGGACTGTACTTCCAGGTGGTATCAGTTCTGTTTCCCAGCAACCGGTATTTAAAATAAACTCCTTCAGGGTTAAAGTAATACAATGCAGTCAGGTTGAACTGCAGACTGTTCTTATTATATGGTAAACTTGCTTGGTTTTGAATCGTATCCCCACTGTTGACCACTACAGACAATAAATAATTAAGTGGCTGTATTTCTTCTTTGTTTTTCTTTAATGGTACTTTATAAATCCCTTCCCTGGTGGAAAAATAGACCTGATCATTCCATTCAAGCAAGTCGAGGACTTCTATACCCTTTAGAGGGGGAAGCATAGTCGTTCCGATAGTACGATTATGCTTTATGTCATAGAGCGATATATTGTTAGTACTTATCATCCATAAGTGCGTACCGAATAATTTCATTTTTACTACAGGTTCCTGGGCCCCGATTTCGGGAAGCTTTAATTGTGTTATTTGCCCATGCTCCATTGCTAATATGCCATTATTTAAGGTAGATATGAAGAGCTTATTATTGTCGTGTATCAAACTAAAGCTATGTATGGAACGATTCTTAAACTTTATTTCTCTAATAGAATCGCTACTATATGCATATAAACCGCTGCTTAAGCCTGCATATAATATTTTATCTGAGCTGTCATAATAAACAACGTTAGCTCTTTCTTTCTCCTGAGCATTTAAATAAATACCGTTACGATGATCATACGAGAAATGCTTACCTATAATGCCGGGAAGCGTTCCGGTCCTGTTTCCGGTTGACCGCAAATCCGGGGGCACAGCAACAAGGCCGGCATTGGAGCTAAAGATCAGCATCTTGTTTGCTAAATTTGTCGGATTGCGTATGTATATATAATGGGGTAGGGCAAATCGTTTAATAATATTGAAATGCCTGTCTAATTTTACTAAATAAGGAAAGCCGTAAGCATACAAATAATCTCCTTCCACAAATATTGTTGTAACAGCCCGTAGATTCAGGCGTATGATTCTTTTGTTTTCATTATTCAGGAAACCTGCCGTATCTGTTACAATAAGGGTACCTTCAGAAGTACCGGCAATGATCTTATTATGCCAGGAAACCAGTTCATCGCTATATCCCGTTTCTTTATTTCCCGGTAGGAACTGCCAGCCGGCTGCTCTCTTTTTTAATAATAATCCGTGGGTTAGCGAAGAAGCCCATGTATTGCCTTCTTTGTCCTTAAGAAGGCTCGTTAAAGACAGATTGTTTACTTTATGCGTATCATTTATTATAAAGCTCTGCTTCTGCCGGTGAATCCATATTTTGCCATCAACAATAGACGATAAGACGTAGGAAGATTTACTTGCTAACTTATAAGTACCCCTTTTTATGATACTATCGCTATTACCATTTATTTCAAAATAGGTAATGTTGTCTTTTGATACATTATTCAATACTAAATACCGGTTATTAACAGCTGCAACAGAACTGTATTGGTCTTTCAGTGTTGGCTTCAATAGGGTAAAATTATTGTTGCTGTATTTATAAACCCGCAATCTCCCGGTAGCCGTAAAAAGGAAGAAAGTATTTGAATCGTAAGCCCGTATCCCCTGCCACATACTATTGGGCGATATCTTCGTATCCTTATTGATGCTGTGTATAATGTTGTTTTCAGAAGTAACCAGGTTATGAATGAATAATCCTTTACTGCATTTGGCTACCAATTCATCACCGGCAATAGCAAACCAGGATATATTAAGGCGTTGGTCATAACCTTCCAGCAGTTTCATTTTCCCATCTTCTATATAAAAGATCTGATCATTAAAATTCCGGCACCATATTCTGCCGTAACGATCTTCCGTCAGGTCGCCTATAGCAAGAGACGATCGTTTTTCATTGTAAAAAGGAGTACATGATTTACCGTCATAACGGAATACGCCTAATTCATTACTGAACCAGATAAAACCTTTATGGTCAATTAGCAAGCTATAAATATGCTTAAAAGGTACATTAGGAACCTGGTAAAATCCATAATCAGCTGGGATCTGTGCTGAGGCCGGAACGCATAAGAGGAGGATACTATAAACGATATATTTTTTTAAATACATTTTGCTCTCCCGGATTTTACATTTTGAAGTTATGCCCGATCAATACATCCTTAATTAATTCCTCAAAGCGTTGTCTCCTGTCTTTGGATACCGGTATTAAATCGCCATTTTCCATAAGCACCTGCGCACCGTCCCGTTTTATATATTCTTTTATGTACTTTACGTTAATAATGTAAGAGCGATGTACCCTGGAAAAACGGATATCCTCATTAAGAATATTTTCAAATTCCTTCAGTCCCTTGCTCAGAAAAATTTTCTCATTTAAGGAAATGACGTGGGTATAAACGCTGTCTGCCTGTAAATAAACAATATCGTCAACATTAATAAATAAGATTTTATCCCTTACCGGTAAAGCAATTTTATGGATATGATTAACGTTCAGTGTTTCTTTCAGCATATCCACCTGTGCTCCTATTGTTGTTTGCGCCTTAGACCTGAGCGCTTTTTCAACTGCCGACTTCAGCTGGCTTATCCGGATAGGCTTAATAAGGTAATCGAGTGCTGATACTTCAAATGCTTTCAGAGCATACTCTGGAAATGCTGTCGTAAAAATAACCTGAAAATCTGAAGTTTTGAAGTAGTCAAACAGGCGAAAACCATTTTGTCCGGGCATATTCACATCCAGGAAAAGGAGATTGGGCTTATGTTCATAGATGACTTTTACAGCAGTAGGTATATCCTGAACCATACCAATAATGCTTAATTGGGGAAAGCATTCTTCCAGTATCATTCGGAGAACATTTTGTGCAGCAACATCGTCATCAATAATTAAAACCTTCATCATAGACAAATTTAATGCAAGATATTGATTTTGTTTTATTGCTAAGATGGGGTGCACATTAAATTACCACCGTTGACGATGCACGCTAACGGGTACAGATAATTTGCGTGTGCCCTGGTTGGTATCTTCACTGACCGGCAAACAGATGCAATTTGTTGGAAACGTCTCAACATATTCATGAACCGGGTATAAGCCATTGACAAAGTCAGAAGTGTTGTTTAAAAGCTGGGAAAAGATGTTCGGAAAGTCAGCAGTCGTTTAATATAAAAGGGTGCTTAGATTTGATTTGTAGTTATTAAATCGGGAAATATATTGATAATGCTTAAAAAAATCAACTTATAGATTATGACAAACTTTCTACGAAATGTAATGCTTGTACCTATTGCGGTGTTTTTCGTTAATAGTGTCCTTGCACAGAACGACAATTATACACTCCCTCAGAACAGGACTTGGGCATTCGGAGAAAATGCAGGTATTGATTTTAACGGTGCTGCTCCGGTTGCAATTAAGACTAATATAGTAAGCTTTGAGGCGGCTTCGAGTGTAACCGATGCAGAGGGGAAGTTGTTATTCTATACCAATGGTTGTACGGTATGGAATAAAAACGGAGCAGTAATGCCTAATGGCATTATCCTGGCCGGTAGCAATAATAGTACGACAGGGCATCCTACCCATACAACTACGCAGGGGACGTTAATAACATCTTTTCCAGGGAGTGATCATTTGTTTTACGTTTTTACTAATGCGGATGGGATGCTGAAATATTCGGTAGTAGATATAACCCTGAACGGAGGTTTGGGTGACGTAATAGATACCCTTAAGGGTATAGATTTAAGGGGTGGCTTAACAGAACAATTGGCCGCAGTTGCCGGAAATGATTGTAATATCTGGTTAATGGCCAGATCCCAAACTGCGAATGAATTTTTAGCCTTTAATATTTCTGTGGCCGGTATAGATACGCACGCCGTTGTTTCTACCCTTGGTGGCTTTGGCAATCCGAACTACTATTATATGGGTGCGTTGAAATTCTCTCCGGACAGAACAAAGGTAGGTATCGCTGCGTATAATAAGAGCGGAAGTGCACCCCGGGTTACTATTTATACAGGTGGCGTTGAATTTTACGATTTTGATCCCAGCTCCGGCATCGTGTCTAATGTAAGAACTTTGGATGTTGGCACTATAAGCTTAATAACCCTCTTTGGTGGAAGTTACTATTATGATGTAGAATTCTCTCCTAATTCTTCGAAGCTTTATGTCAGGCAGAATACGGATATTATCCAGTATGATTTAAGCTCAGATACGTTAACTAAGATCATTGCTTCAAAAGTAGTGATTAGCGCTTTGGGAACGGTAGGGGGTGCCCGGTTCAGGCTTGGACCCGATAG
>JBEBVI010000254.1:0-6309 GCA_040392805.1 Taibaiella helva | reverse complement strand
CCCCTCCCATTCGTTTAGCCCAAACGAAATTACCTGCCGCATCATACTTCACTAAGAAAATATCATAACCTCCTGCAGAAGTTAACGTACCGCCTGTGCCACTGGGGTTCAGTTCTATGGTTCCGTCAAAATAACCTGTTGCGTAAACATTGCCCCGGCCGTCTGCTGCTATATTCCAGGCCTGATCCGGTCCTTTTGCGCCCATGCGTCTGGCCCATTCGAAAGTCTGGGCGGAAGAAGTCATGCTGCCTGCTGCGACAATGGAAAACAGTAAACATGCTTTTTGCAGGATACGTCCCGTCCTGAAATGTGTAGATGCAGGAATAAGTAAATGTTTTAATCTCATGATCAATTGTATTTTTAAGAAGTTAAAAGATGAGAAATCAACCGGGTATGGTTTTTTCAGTTGATTTCCGTTTATGCCGGATATCCCGGCTTTTTAAGTACCCTGAAGCCGCGATTATGGAATGATTGCGCATAATTCTGTTTTTACTGCAACTTTTCCGGGCGGTATATTTATAAAGCCTTGTTCATCATAGCGCGAGGGTTACAGAAAAAACAGCTACCGCTGCTCCGCAAGCAAAACTAAATAATTATATGAAGTCAGATTAGTGTGTAAATACGTTAATTTCGGATAGTGTTTACACTATATAATTGTTTACGACCCGGCTGGTTTTTGCAGCTTAGTAAAATAGTCAGAATAAATTCCTTACCTGTACTGAGCTGTATCGAAGTACTCGTGCTGAGCGTTGTCGAAGCAAGTACCGTCATGCCGACCCCATCGGCTATGCTCAGGGCAGGCTCCGTGGAGGCATCTCCCAAGCTTAGAAATGGGGAAGTTATTTTGACACCGTTACTTGATTAATTGAATGTATTTTCCAGCAGGTATCCTGATGTTAAGTCAGGTATATTTTGTTACTATTATTAAAACTCATTACATTGGCCGGCAAACTGTTTACTATTTTGAATATTTAACTGTGAGCTCTGTTACCTGACAGGACGAACATTTTACTTTTGAATTAACACCAGGATATTTCGCAGAAAAACAGCATTATCTTATGTCATTATTCAGATCAATACTGAGCGGGGGCTTGTTGATCCTGTTGTTAGGGGGATCAGGCATTTCTGTGCCGGGGCAGATCTACCAGGAAAAAGACCTTACTGAAGGGCGATGTGATACGGCCATATTACTTAAAAATACGGCCGAAAGCCGGCGCCTGATCCGGACAGATCCGAAGCGCGCCCGGGAGTTGGCCACAGAGACCTTTCAGCGCTGCAAAACGACTGGGTTTAATAACGGTGCCCGGCTTGCCCTGGAAGTATTAATTGAACTGAATATACAGAATAAGAATTTTGACCTGGCTTTAAAGCAGATCTCCCTGGCTATGCAATACTGTGAGGCTCTGGATAACCGGGAATGTAAGATGACTGCCTATCATTATAAAGGGTTGATCTATCAGAACCAGGGAAAATACCAGGAATCGCTGGAAGCCTATATCAAAGCGGTCAATTATGCACCGGACAATTATCGTGTCGGTAATCTGTACAATAATATAGGTGGGGTGCTGGGATATCTGGGGGAAACGGAGAAGGCTATTTCATTTTATAAAAAGGCGCTGTCGTCGGCTACAACGAATCATCAGCAATATTTATCGGGCTTTTATCATATTAATATGGCCAGGGGACAGATCTCTGCTTTGGATTTTGAGAAGAGTAAACAAAGCCTGGACAGCGGTATCTCTTTAGCCCGGATACAGCATCAGAAGGAAGCGCTGATCTACGGTTTGATGGTGAAGGCAGACTTGTATATCAAGATGGAACAATACCGGGAAGCGCTGATCTATATTCAGGAAGCCCGGTCGCTGACGGAAACGTCAATATCAGACCAATACTTTCGATATCTCGTGCATATTATTGAAGGGCTGGCCTATTCCAGGCTAAACCAATTTAAGGAGGCAGAGCGTTGTTTTCAGAAAGCGGAAGCCTACATAGCTAAGATGACGCCGGGAAATTATGTTTTCTTTATCTCGGTTAAAGCCGATCACTATTACCGGAAAGGAAATTATAAGCTGGCTTATGAATTGGCCCGGCAAACCCGCCAGTTGGCAGACAGCCTGAAGGCAAAAGAGGTAAGGATGAATGTAAATGAGCTGGAAACCCGTTTCCGCACTGCGGAGAAGGATAAGGAAATTGCATTGAGAAACCTGCAGATCAGCGACAGCCGTAAAAAAGTGGCACAGCAGAATATGATATTGTTAAGTGTCCTGTTCGGTTTCACTTTATTGATCATACTCGGCTTATGGTATCTCCTGCATCAGCGTAAACAGCAAAAACATAAAAATGAGCTAGAACACCTGAAGGGCAGGATAGAAGGGGAAGAGGAGGAGAGAGCCCGCCTGGCGCAGGATCTGCATGATGATATCAACAGTCAGCTTACCGCAATACAAAGTTTTTTGCAGGCAGAAGCTAACCTTAACCCGGGGTTGAAACAATCTGCAAATTTTACTATCGTACAAAACATGTTGCAGCATACAGCCTCCGGTGTGAGGCAGATCGCTCATAATATGGCGCCGGAGCAATTGTTGAAGAAGGGCCTGGCAACAGTGATTGAAGACTTCTGCCAGGGGATTTTTTCGGGTAATACCCTGAAGGCTCATATTGATATTTATGGTGATTTTTCCGGAGTATCTGCCCAGCTATGCATGAGTATTTACCGGATCGTCCAGGAGCTGGCCCAGAACATCCGCAAACATGCCGGGGCCACAGAAGCCACAGTTATCCTGTATAAGGAGGACACGCAGATCACGCTGATCGTGGAGGATAACGGGAAAGGAATGGACGAAGAACAATTAATAAGAAGTATAGAAAGCAAAGGGATCGGGCTTTGGGGCATTCAAAAACGCGTAAAGCTGCATCAGGGCACTTTTACTGTCAATAGTACAATAGATCATGGCGTAAGTGTGCATATTACATTTCCCCTGCAGCCGGAATCTGCCTGAGGAAATAAATGACGGTGACCGCGTGAATGCAAATAAGTACTTAAATTAGTGGCTCAAACAATGGCAGGAATATATAAAATATGATAAAAGTAGCCATAACAGATGATCATCCTTTGGTGAGAGCGGGATTTACCAGCGTTTTGCAAACTCATCCCGGTATAGAAGTTATCGATACTTATGCCAATGGAAATACATTGCTGGAAGGGTTAAAGATCCGGCAACCGGATGTGTTGCTGCTGGACCTTAATCTGTCCGGTAACGGCCCGGAAGGAGTAGACCTGATACGACTGGTCAAAGAGCATTACCCGGATATCCGCATCCTTGTCCTGACATCCAACGATAACCTCTATAATATACAGATGATGCTGAATGCCGGGGCAGAGGGCTACTTGCTTAAAAACGTAGAGCAGCAACTGCTGGTAAAGGCTATTGAAAAAGTTTATGCAAATGAAGATTTCCTGTCTCCCGAAGTGAAGGATATCCTTTTAATATCCATAAAAAAAGGTAGCCATAAATTATCCGGTAAAGCAGCCCTGACCGAACGGGAAATAGCCATACTCCGGCTTATCGCTGAAGAGTATACCAGCCAGGAGATCAGTGCAAAACTCCATCTCAGCTATCGTACGGTAGAAACCTACCGACTTGCTATTATGCAGAAATTAGGCGTGAAGAATATGGTAGGTATGACTAAGAAGGCTATTTTACTGGGGATTATTAAGTGAAAAGTTTAACCTGGACAATTGAACGCCTGAAGAGGGATTATGTATAGTTGCTTGCAGAAATAGGACGGAATAGAATAGCTACATTCTTAAGCTGAATATAGAATAAATGATTGTTATATTACCTTTGTATTACCTTTGCTGAAGTTCCGGACGGTTCATTTTTTTTTAAACCAAATGCCCTAGGTTATCGGGACGGTCCTGTTACGGTAAACAATATCAATATGAAGAAAAATATTGCTTTACACCTACTTATTGTCCTATGTTGTTTGATTTTATCCAACCCTGTCCATGGACAAACCATTATTGCTCCTGATACTGTTTGTGTAGGTGAAACGGTAGAGCTTGATTTTAATCATACGAATAAATTTACTACTTATACCTGGACGATTGGTAATGCAAATATCAATCCCATTCTGAATACGACCTATCGTGTACCGAATACTGCGACTGTTGGAAACAGCGCATTTACTCTTGCTGCGCAGGCTACAATGGTTTTTGATACTGTATCGAATACCTACAGGGCATTTGTCACCAGTGCTAGTTCCGGATTTAGCAGCCCTTCTCTGCAAAGACTGGATTTCGGAACAAATCCAAACAGTGCTCCTACTGTAGTCAATTTGGGTAATCCTTTGAATATCCTTATTCCTGGAAGTTATTCCAACCTCGAAGCGATAGAATTTGCATTAGACAATAAAGGTGTTTATCATGCGTTTCTGACCAATGGGGGAATTGTTCATCTGGTATTTGGCAATGGTTTAGGCAATGTCCCGACTGTGGCAACGCGGATATACAGCAACTCATCTCAAATGGTGATGGGCATGCAGCTGGCATTGAAAAATTATAATGGTCAATGGTATTTGTTTGCCGGGAATTCTTACGGTGTGAACAACATAATGCGTTTTGACCTTGGTGCTGATCTGAATGCGATTCCTTCCGGGCTTACCAATATCAACCTGCCTCCTCCAACGGGAGGATTTGCAGCTTCTCCCGGTTATTTCAGTATTGTAAAAAGGGCGGCTAACTGGTATATGGCTGTTACATCATTAGACATGTCTTCCACAACGTTATATCTTTATAGCTTTGGCACCAATTTACTGAACACTGCTCCTGCAATTTCCACTGTCGGCCCTATTGGGGTACCTGCTGTCCGGGGATCGAATTTTGTCGTTTCCTGCGATTCTTTTTACCAGATCGGGATAGCACAGGGAGGTTCTCTCTTTTCACTCAATTACCAAAACAATATCACCGGCAATCCTGTATTTCAATCTTTAGGCCCCATATTCGGCACTAATCAGGGAATGCAGATGTTAAAGCCATATTGGTATAATGACACTTTGTGGGCTTTGTCTTCCACATACGTGAACAGTAATGTCAATACCGTATTCAGAACACCTGTAGTGCAAGGTGCACCCGGTAACACTATATCCAGATATTATAACCCTAAGGCCAGCTATACTTTTAATAGTACCGGTGTTTTTAATATTACTTTATATTGCGACCAGGCAGATCCGGCTGGCCCTGAAACTTACTGTAAAACGATCGTTGTTACCAGTAGTATGAAATCAAGCTCAGGCACAGATACTACTATCTGTTCGGGCGATACTATCCGCCTCTCTTCTACAAAGACTATAGGCAATAATATCTGCACCTGGAATACCGGTGCAGCGACCGAGTCTATTTCCGTATATCAGCCGGGCTTGTACTGGATAACCTGTACCAATAGTTGTGGTACATTTACCGACACTTTTGAAATTACCTTAACAGACAGACCAGAGCTAAATATAACCCCCTTGAATCCTTCTGTTTGTTATGGTGAACAGTTGCAGCTTAATGTGACGGGAGCTTCCAACATAAGGTGGAAACCTTCTGTCTACCTGAACAATGATACGATAAATAATCCCAGTTCTGCACCGGAGCGCGACATCACCTACTACGTGTATGGAGATAATAACAGTGCCTGTGTTGGTATAGACTCTGTTACGATAACGGTTCATCCCTTGCCGGAAGTGACCGCCTCAAGTTTAGGTGAACCTATTGACTGTTTTCATCAATCAGTACAGCTCAATGCTACCGGAGCCGTCAGGTATGAGTGGCAGCCGCAGCAATACTGTGATGATCCATCCGTTGCTAACCCCAGAGTTAGCCCACCTTCACATACTACTTTTTATGTAACAGGTTATGATGAAAATAATTGCAGCAGCACGGACTCTGTTGAAGTGATGGTGTTTAGAGAATCTATATTCTTTCTGCCGAATGCATTTTCTCCTAATGCCGACGGTTTTAATGACATTCTTGAGCCGGTTATTTATTGCGATTTTCAACTTGAATTATTCAATGTATATAACAGATATGGGCAGCTGGTGTTTTCTACCAAGACTTCCGGAACCGGTTGGGATGGATTTTATAAGGATGAACCTTGTGATATGGGTACCTATTTCTGGTATGTGGAAGGAACTAAAGGTAACGGAGGAAAAGTAATTAAGAAAGGTGATGTCACTCTTATACGGTAATTCGGAAAGTGATCAGCAAAGCTTTTCAGGTTGTAGCGATGTTTAGATCTCTCCGATGACCATGGGGAGTGGCAAGAA
>JBEBVI010000253.1:0-6312 GCA_040392805.1 Taibaiella helva | reverse complement strand
CTACGGAGGGACCGGGAGAGGCGTTTTATACCACGCCCTGGATAAATTTGCGCACGACTATGAAACCTATGTCACTATATGGTTGAGTAAAAACATTGCACATACTTACCCCGTGCAAAGTATACATTGATTCGATACGAACATCAGATACTCATGTGATTTAACAATAAAAAATTTACCCATAAATAATGAGGTATACTATTTGAATATTAAAAAAAACCTTATTTTACACTGGATAGTCTTGTAATATATCCAAAGTATATTATAAGTATGTGAGCGATCGGGCTATGGTCCGGTTTTTACAGTAGGAAAGCAATAATAAATAACACTACTTCAAAATGTCGATAAAGATTTCGGTAGCCCTCTGTACTTATAATGGCTCCTTATTTATTGAGGAGCAGCTTCAAAGCATATTATATCAAACACGGGCAGTAGACGAAATTATTATATGTGACGACAGGTCCACTGACGACACTTTAGAAAAAATAAATCTTGTCAAAACCAGCAATCCTGATGTAGCATGGAAAATAATGAGTAATGATAGGAACTGTGGTGTCATTAAAAATTTTGAACAGGCAATTGGATATTGTAGCGGAGACATTATTTTTTTGAGCGATCAGGATGATATTTGGTATAATAATAAAGTAGAGGAAGTCGTAAACTATTTTGATACTCACATCTCACATTATATGGTGTTTACAGATGGCATTATTATAAATGGAGAAGGCGAACAAATAGAGGACAGCCTTTGGGAAAAAATTTCTTTTAGTGGAAAAATGAAAAATGACTGGAAAAATTGTAAAAAAGCATTTTCATTTTTATTCAGAAATACGAATAAGATTACCGGGGCAACAATTGCTTTTAAATATTCTTTGAAAGAATTTATTTTACCTATAAGTGTTCCCACGGGATATCTGCATGATGCATGGATCGGCTTAATAGCTGCGGCCAAAGGAGGATTAGGCTACATTGATAAGCCCTTAATCAAGTATAGGATTCACTCCTGTCAATACATTGGATTGGGTGCCGGCAAGGGGTTTAGCAATGACTTAAGTAACTCAAAGTCATTTTATTATTTTGCTTTTTCTGTCTTTAAGAAATATCCAATTAATGTTCTTTATTATCTGCAAAATGCTTTAATTAGAAAAATGAAAAAGGGGAGCGATATTTTTAACCTTTAACTTTAACCTAATCATATATTTTTGCATCAAGCCTTTTCCCAAAAATCTCTTTATTTTGCCGGTGCCTTCAGCAGTTATGGTAGTAATACCTGCATAAATCTTTCAATGCTTTCTCATTGAATAGAAAGGCTGGTTTCCTGGTGTTTTACAAAACTATAGGATAATGTTAATCTGTCTCCGGTCTTTCAGACCCAGGAGGATAGGAGTATTACGAAATAAATATGATAATTTCTATAATCACCATTAACTATAACAACAGGTCTGGGTTAGAAAAAACGATTACGTCTGTATTAGCCCAATCTTATGTCGATATCGAATATATAATAATTGATGGCGGATCGCAGGACGGGAGTAAAGATCTCATTAAGAAATATGACGCTCACATAAATTATTGGGTTAGCGAACGGGATACGGGCATATACAATGCCATGAATAAGGGAATTAAGGTTGCTACTGGAGATTATTTAATGTTTATAAACAGCGGGGATCGATTGTATGATGGCAATGTAATTGAACGCCTTTTAAACGGGATAAAGCCTGAAATGAACTATGAGTTAATTTATGGAGATTTAAAAATGAGCTATCCAGATGGTACAACCTTTATCTCAAAATCACCCGAAGAGGCAACCATAGAAACAATGATGACCGGAACCTTATTTCATCCCGCAACATTAATTAAGAAAAAGCTGTTCAATCAGTTTGGTCTATATGACGAACGCTTTAAAATTGTTTCGGACTGGGCATTCTTTTTTAAAGTGATAGCCTTTTATAATGTAAAGCAGGTGTACAAACCTTTGGTTGTTGCCGAGTTTTTTATGGATGGAATAAGTAGTAAACCTGAGAACCGGATTTTAATCGACAGTGAAAAAGAAATAGTTATCAATGAAATGTTCTCGCAGAAGTTGATTACTATTCTTGAAGAATATCCCCGGCTAAAACGCTTTTACAATTTTTATGGGATGGCCTTCATCCGGTACACAATTAATTTATTGAAAAAAATGAAACATATTTTTCAAACTTAAAAATATACTCTATATCAGATACGATGCAACCTCTTATTTCTGTGATTATTCCTTGTTATAAACAGGCAGTTTATTTACCAGATGCATTACGTTCCATTCTAAATCAGACTTATCAATCATGGGAATGTCTGATTATAGATGACGGCTCGCCCGATGAAACGAAAAAAGTGGCGAAAGAGTGGATGAAAAAGGACCACAGGTTTAAATATTTTTATAAAGAAAATGGTGGACTGAGCAGCGCCCGGAACCTGGGACTTAACAAGGCAGAAGGTGAGCTAATCCAGTTTCTTGATGCGGATGACGTTATCCTGGAATCCAAATTTAAAAAGAGTGTACAGCAGTTTAAGAATAAGGGAGCAGACATCGTCATTTCTAATTTCAGATTATTTTCTAATAATGCGAAGAAGACCACTGACCCCTATTGTATTCTGAGTGAAAAGTTATTTAGCTTTAAAAATATTTTGCTTAAGTGGGATATAGATTTTACCATTCCTATACACTGTGGAGTCTTTAATTCAAAGTGTTTCAAGCAAATTCGCTTTAATGAGAGTTTGCCTGCTAAAGAGGACTGGTTAATGTGGCTGGAGGTCTTAAAGACCTATAATCCTCAGGTAGTATTTATAGACCACCCTCTTGCATTATACCGCCAGGCGGGACAAGGTATGACCACCGATTTGAACCACATGAAGCGAAATACCATAAAGGCCTGCAAAATAATATATAACCGGTTGGGTACAAAAGAAAGGACAGAATTTTTTGATAGGATAATTACAGAATTGTATGATAAAATCACCCTTTATCAAAATTCACGGAGTTATAAGATAGGTAATACGATCGTTAAATCAATAAATAAAATTAAGCCCATAAAGCAGCTAAGAAACAATAAGATGTAACGAACGTTTCTGCCGGTAAACGGAATGACCCAGATCATTATTCAAAGTCAAAAACTTTTTATTATTTTGCTCTTTTCATTTATATAAAATGCCTGTTTTATTATTTCCCATTATATAAAAGGTGCATTCTTTTAGTGAAAAGGCGATGAATGAATTATTCATCTTACATTTTTGAATTAAAGTCTATTTGTTTTGCCTGTTGTATCTTCAGAAGTTGCGGTGGTCATACCCGTATATAAACCATTTAGCGCGTTGTCTGCAAATGAGCGGTCCAGCTTTAGGCAATGCCTGAGAATATTGCAAAACTATAAGATGATATTGGTTTGTCCTCAATCATTGGATACAAGCAGCTATACTGAAAACGAGGAGGGGCAGGAAAAAATGATGAGGATTGAAAAATTCCCGGATAAATATTTTAAAAATACGAACGGCTATAGTAAGCTACTTTTATCAAAGAAATTTTATCGCAGATTTATTGATGCAAAATATATATTGATCTACCAGCTAGACGCATGGATATTCCGGGATGAAGTTGTGTATTGGTGCAACCAGGGATATGATTTTATTGGTTCGCCGATTTTTGAAAATTTTGAAAGTAACACAAACTTTGAGTTTTCATATGCACTTAATGGTGGTTTTTCATTACGAAACGTGGCATCATCAATCAAAATACTTTCCCGGATTCAACCTTTAAGATGTCTTCATTTTCTTGTTAAGATAATGAGTTTTAAACAAATTAAGTCACTTGCCGAGGTTCCTGTATTTATCAGGTTTAAGGAAAAGTTCAGGATAGAAAATATAACTTATTTAAGAGCACTTTTAGGAGGCATTCATGTAAACAATGAGGATTTGAAATGGAGTTGGGCTGCAGAGACATTTTCCGATTTTAAAAAACCTCAGCCGGAAGTGGCTATGCAATTCTCATTCGAATTCCATCCCTCTTTTCTGCTAAAAAAGAATAATAACAAAATACCTATGGGTTGCCATGCCTGGGAAAAATATGAACCAGACTTTTGGATAGAGTTTATTCCTGATACCAGTATTTCTGATGTAGGAAATACAGATAAAAACTAATAAATGTCTGCGACCAAGAACAATAGTATAAATGTAATATTAAACCCGGGAACCAGTTACTCTTACGACTGTGTAGAAGAGTTTAAAAAAGCAGCAAGTAGTGAAGGGCTAAATATTTTATATCCGAAGAGGAAATATAAGATGTTAGCCAGGCTGCTATGGTTTGTCACAAAATATATTTCTCTTCCTCCATTAAAACTTGGAGACAGGGAAGGTACTCCCAATCTATTTTTCAATATTGGGCCGGATTTTGAGGCAGCATTGGAATTTAGTCCTTACAATGATAATAACTTTATGTTTGCTTATGATTGCTGGCCAAGATTTATGGATCAAATCATAAAACTCTCACACACTTGCAGGGTGAAAGTTTTATTTTTTTCATCCCGGCAGGCAAGAGATTTATTTAATGATAACAGAGAAGGTCGAACCAGATGTATTGGCGTATGGATTCCGGAGGGTATTGATGCGGAAGAATACTTTTCTCAACCTTTTATGGAAAAAGATATTGATGTTCTGGAATTTGGCAGAAGGTATGAAAAGATTCATAGTGCAATCAGAGAACCGTTAAAAGTACACGGGTATCATCACGCGTATGCGAAAGATGGTAATATTTTGTTTAATACCAAAGAAGATTTTACCAAAGGGCTTGCAAGAGCAAAAATATCATTATGTTTTCCTTCAGATATCACTCATCCGGAAAGGGCTGAATTTATATCTACTACAACCTTAAGATACTTTCAATGTATGGCTTCAAAATGCCTGATTGTAGGTAAAACCCCTTCGGATATGGTAGAAATATTTGGATACAACCCTGTGGTAGAGATTAATATGGATAATGCAGCGGTGGAAATATTGGATATTCTTCGTAACTATGGCAAATACAAAGAAATAATAGAACGTAATTATAGGGAAGTTCATAGCAGGCACACCTGGAAAGAGCGGCTGAAGGAGATGTTGGTGTATATTGCGAACAGTCAGTAATTCTGATTTGATAACTTTGATGCTTGACTTAATTTAAAATGAACCTTGTCTATTTCATTATTGCTCACAAAAACCCTCAACAATTAGCAAAGTTGATAAATGGTTTATTGTCAGGCAATACATACATTATTATACATATAGATAAAAAGAGTAAAATTGATGAATTTCTGTTTATCCGGGAAATGCAGCCCGGCCACATTTTTTTTATTGAAAACCGTAGAAATATAATATGGGGAGGTATCAGCCAGGTCAATGCTACTTTGGAAATGATTAAATTTGCTCTTGAACAAAATATTCAGTTTGAATATGCTATCCTTATTAGCGGGCAGGATTTTCCAATCCTGACACAGGAAGGCATACGAAAATTTTTAAATAAAAGGAAAGGGAAAAATTTTATTGATTATAACCGGTTGCCTTTTCACAGATGGGGGTTTAATGGCGGAATTGACCGGGTATCTTATTACTGGTTTGTAGAGTCATTGGGAACAAAATTATCAAGAGTGTTATATGTTTTGCAAAAAGCGTTTGGACTGAAAAGGAAAAGTATTTACTCAGGAAATCTTTATGGAGGCTCTCAGTGGTGGACATTAACCCGGGAAGCCTTAACCTATATAATGCAGGCAGGATATGAGGGAAGCGGTTATTACAAGCGCTATAAACAAACTTCATGTGCAGACGAAATATATTTTCAAACTTTATTGCTAAACTCTCCATTAAAAGATGATATGATTGGTGATAATCTGAGGTATATTGATTGGGATAAAGGCCCCCAGTATCCCAGGTTGTTGGATGAATCGGACTTCGAGAATATTATAAAATCCCGGAAACATTTTGCCCGGAAAGTAGAAGAGAACAGCAGGATTATAGATTTATTAGAAAGACATCTTAAAGAAGCATGAGGATTTATTTTGAAAAGGGATTTCTTCTGTTGTTGACAGTTCTCGCCATAGTAGGATATTACTTTTCTGCTATCTCTATGGAAAACGTCATGTGGTTAGGTGTTATTGCCAATGTTTACCTGATCATAAAGTCAAGGAAATTCAAACCCATGGCTCTTATGTTTTTCTTCTGGCTTACTTTTATTATCAATCTTATTCCTTATTATCAAGACAACCACGATATCAGTGGGGGGTATTTTCAATTGGACATACCGGAGTATTA
>JBEBVI010000252.1:0-6313 GCA_040392805.1 Taibaiella helva | reverse complement strand
ATAGGATACCATTTCTTGATAACACATTTTCATCGTGTAGATCTTCAAAAATAAGTCCCATCTCCTGGTTTATATAATCATTATTACGGGTATTTGTAAATCCGTTATAGGCCAGAAAATCTTTCACAAGATTAAGGTCCGTAGGTTCTGTAGCCACTATGAAATCCTGTCTGACCACGGCGTGTAATTTGTTCTGCATAATTTTGAATCCCAAAAAATTGTATGCGGTAGCCGGGAAGAAATAATTATGAATCAGCAGGCTGTTAAAGTAATCAAACCAAAGGGCGTAGAAAATGCTGTCGTTTGTCTTTATTATGCTGAAATCATCATACCGAAATACCCGTTGCTCGGCTCCGGCACCGATAAATTCTTTTTCGGAAATATCGTTAGAATAAAACAGGTTTTCAGCATGTGCAAAAGCTACGAGCTTTGCTGTTTCTTCACTTTTGAGGTGCTGCTCTTTTTGAGCGTGTGCACTTGTTTCCGCATTTCTTCTAAGGAAATTCTGGATTTTTTTGAGTTGGCTTTCTCTGCCAAAAGGTTCATCTGTGCAAATGAGATTTTGTAGTTCATTTTTTATTCTTTTCATTCTTAAGAGGCTTCTACAAAGATAGTCAAATTATATGCAGATGCAAAGATGAGGGTAAAGGCCAGCTACAAGCTCCGCACAGCTGGTGGAGCTAAGAGGGAGGCCCGGAACAACGCTGCACAAAATTATCCGGCAGAAAGTATGGGTATTACCCGGTTTACAGGTACGATGGATACAATAATTTTCAATTTTGCCGGATTGAAACAGACCTACATATTCATGTTGGATAGTATATATTCATTGAATAAACTTATAAATTTGATTTGTACAGGACATTTTATCCGGAATTTTTTTCAATTTTTTCAAAAACAAACAGGTATGACGCGATTATTATCCCTACAAAAGCTTCTGGCTTTTATTATTACGCTGGCTGTATTGTATTTTGGGTTGCCCGCGCCGGGTTATGCTCAATATTACAATCAAACCCCTGAATTTCTGAAAGCGAACGGCCGCTGGGCCTTCGGAGGGGGAACAGGCCTGGAGTTCAGTTCGGGCACGGCGCGTACCTGGAGTAATTCCGTATCGGGATCGGAAGGGTATGCCGCGGTATCCAGCCGCACAACCGGCAACTTATTGTTTTACTCCAACGGTGAAACAGTGTGGCGTCCTAATGGTTCTGCTATGCTTAATGGTAACGGATTAAAGGGTAACCGTAATACGATGATCAGCCAATATACCACCCTTCAGGGCACTTTAATCGTTCCTTTTATAAATGACACTAACAAGTACTATCTTTTTTCAATGGTGGGCATGGGAGAAATATATACGGACTTCAGTACGGGAAAAAACGGCACCCTGTTTTACAATATCATTGATATGAGCTTAGATAATGGTAATGGTGGTGTTGATCCCAATAATAAAAATATCATATTGGATGATGATCCTTTGGGTGAAAGTCTTATTGCTGTACCGGGTTGTAATAACGATGTATGGGTCATAACGCATAGCGATGTCTATAAGGCATACCATATTACGGAAAGCGGGCTGAACACCAGTCCGGTATTGTCTGCAAGCAAGATCAGTTCGGTTGTAGGCAGTCTGACTATTTCACCGGACCTGAAAAAAATAGTAGCAACCAATTCCAGTCTCGACTATGACTCGATCAGCCATATGGAGCTTGCTGACTTTGATCCTTCATCCGGGGTAGTTTCCAATTCCATCCGGATCGTGTCTGAAAAAGGCGGATACTTTATGGCCGCTTTTTCTCCGGATAATTCTAAGCTATATACCACCAATTTCTCTCTTGATTATAGCACAGGTGCTCTTAACGGGAATATGATACAATTTGATATTGCAAATTTTGACTCGGCCCGTATTGCCGGCTCAAAACAGATTATCTCCAGTTCTTTTCCTTTTGGCAGCCTGAGGCTCTATAATGATACGATTTATGCTACCAGTTATTTTTTTAATCTTGATAAAGTGCACAGGATTAACCAGCCGGACAAAGCGGGTACGGCATGTGATTTTCAATTAAATGCTGTCAGCCTTTCAGGAAGTAATCCGGGAGCTGCTTTAGGCAGTGAGGTTGTTTTTACAGTCTCTGCAGATACTATTGCTACCTTTTCAGATACCATTATCTGCCGGGGCTGGGAAGATGGCGTTTTCCTCACGGCAAAGGATACTTCATTAGCTGCTTATACCTGGAGCACAGGAGACACCACTTCCTCCGCTCGTATTGAGGAACAGGGTACCTACTGGGTGAAGTATAAGGGCTGCAACAAGGTGTACATTGATACGATTCTGGTAAAGGGTAGCGACCTGTTTACTACCATTACGATAGAGGGCTTCAGGCTGAGCACTTCGGGCGGGCCTTTTGAAAGTTATCAATGGTACTTTAATGGTGAAGCTATACCCGGTGCGACGGAGTCTATCTATACGGTTACAGAAAACGGTGACTATACAGTGGAGGTGACCGATGGGTACGGATGTGTGTTCCGCTCGGAGGTATACAAAGTAACGAATGTGAGCATCGGGGATATAAAACAGCTGATGAGATCCGTCAGCGTCTACCCGAATCCTGCTACCGACAGGATAAATATTGAAGCACCTCTTCCTGTTCAGGTTACGCTTACCGGTATTGATGGCAAGGAACAAATAAAGGAATACGGTGCAAGATCTGTTTCTATATCATCTTTAACACCAGGCATTTATTTTGTAAAGATTGCCACCCTTGAAGGGGAGGTACTGAAGACGTTGAAAATTGTCCGGCAATAAAGCCGGCAGTTATGCCTGATGTTGCCTGATCGGCTGAAATAAGGTTGATGAATCCTCAGCTGATCAGATAAGCAACCACCGGTATTGGGATGACCGGATAAAAAGAAGAGGAGGCTGTCTAAAAAGTAAATGAATTTCACACAAAGACACAAAGATTACAAAGGTAACTACGTAAAATATTTAATATCAACCTTTGTTTCGTAGTTTTCTTTGTTCACTTTGCGTGAACTTCTCTCTTGCGGAGCAAAGAGAAGCCAGACTATCGTTTTAGACAGCCTCCTCTTCTCAAATGTTAACCGCTATTGGGTTACATGATAATTCTACATTGGAAACCTTTAGCCCTGTTAAACTGTACACTGCATAAAAATGTGCAATTATTATTTTTCGTTGCTTGTTTCCGCCTCCGCCGGAAGGGGATTAAGGCAGGGCTGTTGTGTTCTGCAAATTCTACGATAATGTTGTGAACCTACGGCTCGCTTTGTTTACTCTGTGTCTTGATTGCTACAAATATTTTGCTTCTATGGAGCATTTTTTGTTGAAATCTTTCAAAAATCCCGTAGGGATCTAACATTTGTAGAAAAAATAAGCAACAATACATCCTGCTCCGTAGGTGCAGAACATTGAACACAACAGCCCTGGGATTGAGGGGGAGGCCTAAAACAATGCTGCACAAAACCATCAGGCGAGAAGTATAAACTGTTTAAACCTGCGGCGTTTTTTTACACTTCGAAAAACTCCTCTTTTTTAAGCAGAGTTTGCCAAATAGTGAATACTTTATTGCATTTATCTGTAAGATTTTTAACCGGTTTAGCCTTTCAGCCTTGCAGGTAGATTTTGTGACAGGTACCTGGAATATATACTCCCGATATTAAATTATTGCTTCCCGTTTACACTCCCTATGGTCATCTTGGAAGGATCTGAACATGACTGCAACAATCTAACCCGGGCATACGAAAGCACTTATAGATAGTGGGTTGAGCACGCAGGTAAACGAGAAACATATTTTGATATATTCAAATGAGAACGGTTATTTCATGCCCATTTGAACCACCTGTTCTTAACCTCACTGTATGGTGAATGATACCGGCATGGTTACACATATAGTTCTTGCCTGCCCGTTTATGAGGGGTGGCGTATTTAATTTTAGCTTCCGCATTGTTCTTACGGCTTCCCTATCCAGCGAGACATGTACACCCTTTACCACAACGATATCCTCAATTACTCCTTTATCCGTAATGGTAAAGGCAAGCCAGACTTTGCCCATTATCTTATTCTCTCTTGCAAATGAGGGATATCTGAAATTGTTGACGAAAAAGCTATTGAATGTCCGGTAGCCGTTAATCTCAGGAGCAATATAATGCAGGCTGTTATTGTCCTCAAAGTAGTTTTTGATACCGGCAATACTGTCTTTACAATACTTTTCATCATACTTCAGTTCGAAAGAATCGTCAAAGTCATCCTGTGTATGGCTGCCGGAGGGTTCAGTGTTCCAGTGGGTTATTCTGCTGATCATTTTGTTGTTTTGAATATCCCATATCTCTGTCGTTTCTGTGCCATCTGTATTTTGTATGACCGTCTTCGAGATTTTTGCTTTATCGGCAGACACCTCTTTTTTCAATCTTTCGTCTTTATAGAATTTAGTTTGCTGGCTTTGCCCGAAACAGGTAGTTGTTATGATTAACAGCAATGATGTCCCTATTATTTTCTGAATGTTTATCATTTGTGTTGCTTTTGGCTAATATCCTTTACTAAAGGAAGATGGCAAAGTTATACTATATGTACTAATGTGGTTAACTTAAAGTCCCCGGTGATAGATACAGACGATCATGTATTTCTGCGCTTATCTGCGTTATCAGTGGAAAAATACATTTATCAATTCGTAGATGGCATAATGCGGACATGACATTTTAATTTGTGCTTACCGCTGAATGAAGGCTTTTGGTTTGCCCTTTACGCTACAGATTATAGATCCCTTTGCCCTGCCGCTCAAGCTTAACGTTTGCGCCAGGAACGGGACGTGACCGCAAACGAAAGGCTTACACCGCCGCTAACGGTGACAATATCCTTTTTATACCTGCTGAAAACTTCGGTGTCTGTCTGGCCGCTGACCTGGTTGGTGATGGTGCGGGTATAGTAAAATTCAGGACGATAGTAAGTGGTCATCAGATCGAAATTGACGAACAGCCAACTGTTGAGCTTGAAACCTGCAGATAATGCAGGAGCGATTGTGAAATAGTCATTTGCGCTATGGGGTGGCTCGTATTGGATTTCAAGAATGGTATGTGCATCTTTTTCTTTTAACAGTATACGATCGTTATATGTACTAAAAGAGCTCACTCCGATATAAAGTTTGGAGTACAATAACCAGCGTTCTTTCTCCAACCGGTAAACGGCACCGAACAGCCCCTGGATGTAATCGCCGGAACTGCCCTGTGGAAGTGTGTGTATATAATACTTTTCCGAATAGCTGGCTTCCAGGCTGTTTTGGTAACGATCCTGTTTCTGCTGTGTCGTTTTTCCGAGCATTGGCCGCACAATTATTGACACTCCCCAGTGTGGCCACAGGTAGAAAGTGGTATTGGGCATAATGTAAATACCGTGGTCACTGTACCCGGCCAGGTTGTCCGTAAGCTGTTGTTGCAGAAGGGGGCTGGGTGTAAAGTTGAAACCTGCTCCCAGTCCGAACTGCCATTTGGTAGTGTAAGGTTGCGGGAGCCTTTGGCCATATAGGGCTACCTGTGCCGGCAGAAGCAGGAATAAGATGATTGAATTTCTTTTCATGAGCGAAGTAATATATCGGAGGTGGTATAGCTTAATACCTGGCCATTAGTTAAAGAGATATCTATCCTGAACCGGTACAACTTGCTTTCCGCCGGTAGTTGTATTAACAGGAAGTCCACCTGCTGTTCCAGGTCCAGTGAAGAGAACAGGGTAGTTGATGCTTTGGGCAGGTACTCTGCAATAGACAAAAAATAGCTGTCTTCTAAAATCCGGAAATATTCGGAAATATCACTTCCGGCACCATGTTGGGCATCGAAATCCTGCAGGCTGAAAATACGGATCTGGGTAATGCTGTCCCGTGCAGTGATTTCTTCTTCTGGTGGACAGCCGCATGAGAACGCATAAGCCGGAGTCATCAGGAAAGATACCGGGCGCTGTTGGTGTGCTATCAATGCTTTTGTCAGAAGTAGGCGGATACCATACGCTTTTGCAGAGACAGATCCGGAAGTATCCTCTATGGGCTCTTTCCCGCTATTGTCCAGGTGCAGAGCGGAGCAACCTTTATAAGTGTAAGAGGATCGTTTAGGTTCCTGGCAGTTACGACAACAGGAAATTAAACCTTCAATGGTCAGCCAGGCCAGCAGGATGAGGAATACTTTGGTTATTTTCATAGCAGGCATATTTATGTGTATAAGTAACGGTGTCAAAATAACTTCCCCATTTCTAAGCCCCATGAGATAGTACACCCCGTGAGATAACAAGCATCTCACATGGTAAACATCTCATGGG
>JBEBVI010000251.1:0-6338 GCA_040392805.1 Taibaiella helva | reverse complement strand
GGAACATGATCATAGAATACTATGATTCAATGACTTAGTTGTCGAACTCACGTTATTTTATGTAGAGACTTTTTCAGTCTTTGCTCCTTTCTGTTAAGCCTTCTATCTCCGTCCTGTAGAAGATCTGTTTCAAATAAAAGCGGCCCAGGTCTTCCATCCAGATCTCTTGCTATGGCTTTGGACTGAATATAAACAGCCGGGGAACAATTCTATCGGCAATGTCCTTAATATGCAACATTGTGTTTTGCAACGGAGCAACGGAGTATAATGAGGCAAAGGTTTATTACTTCTACATCAGATAATAGTTGACTGCCCCAATCGTATGTTTTGAAAATTATAATCTGCTGTTTCTTTATTTAAAATATAACTGCTTACGGCATTACCGACCTGGTTGGTGCCATAAAAAACTTCTCGGTTAAGATCCTGGGTAACGATACCCGAACGAATAACGTGCCGTACGGCAAGTCTTACTTCTGCCGCTTCTTCCTTTAAATCGAAGTGTTCCAGCAACATAGCAGCAGATAGTATAGCGCCTATCGGGTTAGCTATGTTTTTTCCGGCAACCTGGGGGTAAGATCCGTGAACGGGCTCAAACAGCGCTGTATCTTTACCTAATGAGGATGAAGGTAGCAGCCCTAAAGAGCCGGACAGCACACTGGCTTCGTCACTGAGTATATCGCCGAACATATTCTCGGTGAGTAGTACATCAAACTGCTGTGGGTGGAGGATCAGTTGCATTGCTGCATTATCAACGAAAAGATAATCCACCTGTACATCCGGAAACTGCTGTGCCTTTTCCTGTGCTATATGCCGCCATAACCGGGATGTTTCCAGCACATTGGCTTTATCCACCAGGGTTAATTTTTTATTTCGGTTGCAGGCAAAATGGAAAGCCTTTTCTGTTATTTGTTCAATTTCCTGTCGTGTGTAATAGCAGATGTCGGAGGCGAATGAATTGTCCGGGCCTTTCTCTTTTTTACCAAAGTAAATACCTCCCGTCAGCTCCCGGATGATGATCATATCCGTTCCATTAAGTTTTTCTTTTTTCAGGGGGGATAGTGCTTCCAGTTCGGGGTATAGCTGTATCGGCCTGATATTTGCATATAGTTGTAAGTTTTTACGCAGGGAAAGTAAACCCTGTTCCGGCCGGACTGGGGCCGAAGGGTCGTTATCAAATTTCGGATCTCCGATAGCGCCTAATAATACGGCATCTGTATCGTAGCAGGATTGTATCGTCGCTTCAGGAAGCGGCTGTCCGCAGGCATCAATTGCTGCTGCACCGATCAGGTGATAGTGATAGGTGAACCGATGGCTGTAACGACAGGTAATGCTATCTAAAACCTTTATGGCTTCCCGTATTACTTCCGGGCCAATGCCATCGCCTTCTAATACTGTTATTGACTTTTTCATTTAAAAAGATTTGAGGTGCCCTTTCATTGAATATTATTGATGAAATAACTTGCCGGAACGTCATCGGCCAGAACAAAAAAAATGTAACGGAAGTACGTGTCACTATTTATATACCGGCCGGTTACGTTCAAAATTTTTTATTTCCTCTTTTATACTCAGTAAATAGGCTAAATCATCGTGTCCATTCAGGAAGCAACTCTTTTTGTAGCTGTTCATAGGAAAAGGCAGATGCAGGTTTAATTCCCGGACAGATAAAAGTGTTTGTGCCATATCTATCTCCAATATGAGCGAGGGATAGGCCGTTACAGTTTGCAGCAACTGTTGTACAACTTCTTCACTGACTTGTAAGGGTAACAGGAAATTATTCAATGCGTTATTACGGAATATGTCTGCAAAAAAACTACAGATAATCACATCAAATCCATAATCTTTTATGGCCCATGCTGCATGTTCCCTGCTGGAACCGCATCCGAAATTTTTCCCGGCAATCAGTATTCTTCCTGACCAGGCAGGCTGGTTAAGTATGCAATCGGGATTCAGCGCTCCCTTGTTATTATATCGCCAGTCGTAGAAAAGATGGTTGCCGAATCCTTCCCTGTGCGTTGCTTTGAGAAAGCGGGCGGGTATAATCTGGTCAGTATCTATATTTTCTGCCGGAAGGGGCACTGCAGTGGAAATAATGTTTGTTAATTTTTTGCTTGTCATGATTTTTGTTTTAAAGCAACATCCTGGCGTCGCAGATATGGCCTGTAATAGCTGCGGCTGCTGCGGTTAAAGGGCTGGCGAGAATGGTCCTGGCATTAATCCCCTGCCGTCCTTCAAAATTTCTGTTGGAAGTGGATACGCAATATTTTCCTTCCGGTATTTTATCTTCATTCATGGCCAGGCATGCGGAGCACCCGGGTTGCCGGAGTTGAAAGCCCGCATCTCTTAGTATAGTACCGATGCCCTCCTGTTCTGCCTGTTCTGCTACCTGTTTACTTCCCGGTACAATCCATGCTGTGACATGTTCCGATTTTTTCTTTCCTTTTATAAAGTCAGCTACAATTCTAAGATCTTCGATCCTTGCATTTGTACAACTGCCGATAAAAACATAATCGATATGCAAGCCATTCATAGCCTGTCCTTCGTTCAGACCCATGTAAGCAAGCGCATGGCGATAGTCTTTTTGTGCAGAAGCCTCAACGTCTTTTAGTAAAGGAATTTTATCTCCTATACCTACGCCCATACCGGGATTTGTGCCGTAAGTAATCATTGGCGAAATATCGGCGGCATTTATCCTGATTTCTTTGTCGAATGATGCAGCCGGATCTGAGTAAAGCGTTTTCCATATGGGGAGCTGTTTTTCCCATTCTTCATCACTTAAAAACTCCCGGTTGCGCAGGTAAGTAAACGTAGTTTCGTCCGGAGCAATCAGACCGCCCCGCGCACCCATTTCAATGCTCATGTTACAGATGGTCATGCGTGCTTCCATACTCAGATTCCGGATGGTATCTCCGGCAAACTCAATGAAATAGCCGGTTGCACCATTTGTAGAAAGGCGTGCGATCAGGTACAGGATAATGTCTTTGGATAGCACGCCCGGCTGCAATTGACCGTCAATCTGTATGCGCATTATCTTAGGCCTGTGTTGTAAAAGGCATTGGGTGGCCAACACCATTTCCACTTCACTGGTGCCTATACCAAAAGCAAGACATCCGAATGCTCCATGCGTACTGGTATGACTGTCGCCACATACAATGGTCATCCCGGGTTGTGTAATGCCTAATTCAGGTCCTATAACATGGACGATACCATTGAATGGATGCCCTATGCCCATTAGCTTTATATTATGCTTCCGGCAGTTCTCCGTAAGTAGTTGTACCTGCTGTGCGGATAAGGTATCCTTTATGGGTAGGTGCTGATCCTGTGTTGGTATATTATGGTCGGCTGTAGCCCAAACCTGATGAGGCCGGAATACCGGTATATTTTTTTCTTCCAATGAACGGAAGGCCTGAGGAGAGGTCACTTCATGTATATAATGCCGGTCGATGTACAATACAGATGGACCCTCTTCTATTTCTTTTACAATATGGCATTCCCATATTTTATCAAATAACGTTTTCCCCATAAGGTTCAATTTTCCTGACAATTAAATTCCAGCTATTTTTAAGGTAGCCAATTGATGAAGGTCTTCATCTGATATTTCTTTTCTTAAATCGGCCATTTCCAGGAACAAAGGATAAAGATCGTCGATCATATCCCTGTCATAATGATATCCCAGATGATGCAGGCGGTATGCTAATGCTGCACGTCCGCTACGCGCGGTAAGCACTATCTGCGATCCTGCAGCCCCTACTTGACGGGGATGGATAATTTCATAGGTCTGTGCATCTTTAAGAAATCCATCCTGATGAATGCCGGAAGAGTGTGCGAAAGCATTGGCGCCTACTATAGCCTTATTGGCCTGTACCGGCATCCGCATGGTCTGGGCGACTAAAGCGCTGAGCCCTGATAATTTTTCGCAGGCTATTTGTGTATTCAATTGCAGATGCCTGTGTTGGTTGATGATCATTACCACTTCCTCAAGCGCGGCATTGCCGGCCCGTTCGCCCAATCCGTTAATGGTGCACTCTATCTGCCGGGCTCCGTTGAGCACGCCTGCGATGGAATTGGCTGTGGCTAATCCCAGATCGTTGTGGCAGTGGCAGGATATGACTGCTTTATCAATATTGGGGACATGATGAAACAGGTAGGCAATTTTAGCTCCATATTGCTCCGGAAGGCAATAGCCGGTAGTGTCCGGTATATTCACCGTTGTAGCTCCTGCTTTTATTACGGTTTCTACCACTTTTGCCAGGTATTCATTTTCCGTACGGCCGGCATCTTCTGCGTAAAATTCTACATCATCCGTAAAGTTCCTCGCCCATTGTACACATTGAACAGCTCGCTTCAGTATTTCGTCTTGTGTGGTCTGGAACTTACCTTTAATGTGATAGGAGGAAGTGCCAATACCCGTATGAATCCGGGGACGACGTGCTTTTTTCAACGCAGCGGCGGCTACTTCTATATCTTTGTACACCGCCCTGCTTAATGCGCATACCACACTTTCTTTTACCTGCTCTGAAATCTGCTGTACACTTTCAAAGTCTCCTGGTGAAGAAACCGGGAACCCGACTTCCATAATGTCAACGCCCAGGTGTTCTAATTCCAGGGCTATGGCTATCTTTTCTTTAGCGTTTAGCTTACAGCCCGGTACCTGTTCGCCATCTCTTAATGTGGTGTCAAAAATCAGGATATTTTTTCGGTTCATAAAAGACTGTTTTTGTAATAATGAGATTTCCTATATCTTTGACCTTATCTTTTTCTTTTCTTCTTTCCCGGTAAAAGTATCTGGTTGTTATGGAGCTGTCAAACCAAAATAAGGTGGTTTAAACGATCTTCAACACCGGAGAAAATGGGCTAAACGCTTGCAGCCAAAGGATTCTAAAAAATAATTTACATCATGCCTAACAAAACGGGAGACCCTTTGCATTTGTTGATACGGACACTAAGCAAGGTGGAAAAGAAGAATTTTAAACTGTATATCACGCGCAATTCAAAGCGGGAAAACCTACGGACCGTCACGCTGTTTGATATCCTGGATAAGCAGGTGTTCTATGATGAAGACAAAGTGATGCAACGGATGCCTGATATGCCACGTCAGCAATTGCTTAATACCAAATCCAGATTGTACCACGAGATATTGACCAGTTTACGTTTGTTGCGGGATGAAAGAGATATTGATATCAGGATGCATGAGCAGATGGATTATGCTTTGATCTTGTATAATAAGGGTCTGTATGTACAAAGTCTGCGGATGCTGGAGAAATTGAAAGAGTTTGCACGGCAATATGAACAGTTCAATGGTTTGCAGGAGGTAATTGCCTTTGAGAAGAAGATAGAGGGCCTGCATATTACCCGGAGTATGAGGGGCAGGGCAGAACAACTGTCTGCAGAGGCAGTGACCGTAGCTAAAAAGCTGGACCGGATCCATCATTTGTCTAACCTTTCCCTGGAGTTGTATAGCTGGTATATCGGTCATGGTCATGTAAGAGATGCGGAAGATGAAGAAACTTTGCGCTCGTTTTTTAAAGAACGGATGCATATAACCGTACACGATATTGAAGGGTTTTACGAACATCTTTTTTATCACCAGGCTTATTGCTGGTTTAAGTTTATGTTGCAGGACTTTTTCAAATATTACCGGCATGTGAGCCACTGGGTAGCCTTATTTGACCAGTTTCCGGAAATGAAGGATATTGAAGTGGCACATTATATTAAGGGCCTGCATAACCTGTCCAGCGCCCATTTCTATTTACGGAATTACAAAAAGCTACTCCTGGTTATAAAAGACCTGGAAACATTGGAGCAAATGGATGCCGTGCAGAGGAATGATAATTATAAAGTAAATGCTTTCGTTTATCTGTATACGGCTATTATCAACAAACATTTTATGGAAGGGACTTTCAGCGAGGGTTTGCAATGGGTGCCTGTGATAGAAGAAAGGTTGCAAAGATATCATCTCTATATGGATGCCCACCGTATCCTTGTCTTTTATTATAAGATTGCCTGTCTGTATTTTGGAAGCGGAGATAATGACAAAGCTATAGATTATTTGAACCGTATTATAAACTGGAAAACAGATTTGCGCCACGACTTACAATGTTATGCCCGTTTATTGCACCTTATCGCACATTACGAATTGGGGAATTATGAGCTGATGGAATACCTGTCGCGTTCTGTGTATCGTTTATTGGCCCGGATGGGTAGTTTAAGTACGGTAGAAATTGAAATTTTTGAATTTTTGAAAGCAGAATTACGCTCAGAAAAAATTACCGATGAACAACGTTTGAAGATGCTGCTAAGCCGGTTACAGCAGCATTCGGATAAGCGATTTGAGACGAGGG
>JBEBVI010000250.1:0-6339 GCA_040392805.1 Taibaiella helva | reverse complement strand
GGCTAAAGATAGTAATTTTTAATTTCAGGGTTTTTATTATTGGCCTCCACTCTATCGGGCAAAAGGTAAAATCAGACATAAGGCTATAGATCTTTCCGGTTCTGAGGCTGACTTAAAGCCACATAAAAAAATTTCGTATTGTTACCTCAAAGAAAAACAGCTAAAAAATACAAATTATTTGGTAAAATCATAACTTTGCGCGCATGAATCGAAACATTTTATTCCTTGCAGGATGTTGCCTGTTTATTTTGGCTGCCTGCCAATCTTCCAAAGATCAGATCGTACGTAAATGGCAGGTTGACTCAGTAGATAATCCCGCTGAAGATTCTTCCATATTGGTACAACAAAAATCTATTGATACGATTACTACTTTAGATAGTAGTATGATTACGTATTTTGGCTCTACCAATGTAGACAGCATCAAAGAAGAAATCAAAAAAGAATTTCTGAAAAATGTGGAGCAGGGCAAAAAACAAAGGTCCGAGTATCTGAAACAGATCACTATGGACTTCCGTAAGGACAGTATCATGATCCAGACTGCTATGGGTAATTCGGATACCGCAAAATGGTATCTTGCAGGAGATAAGGATATTGTGCTTGTTCCGTTAAAACCAATTGCCGGCGCTCCGGAGCGTAAGGACACTTTCCATATCGAGAAAATAAACAACAGTAACCTTCGCTTGAAAGTGACTCAGGGCGGGTTGTCTTCCTTTATCAACTTAGTTGCTGCGTCTGATAAGAAAGAAGATAAACAGGCTACCGGGAAAAGCGGTAACTAATTCTGAAAATATTCAGACCGCATTTAATGCTTGCCGGGTCAGGTGCCGAAACCTGATCCGGCAGTATGTTATTTTGTAAATCGGTTATATTATTTATAACAACCCTATTCTCAATATCATTTCATTAAACTGTAAATCAATGAAATGATTTAATTTTGCCCTTATAACTAAATTTAAAGTCGAAGAAAATTTATGGCAGAGATAGCTTTACGGCAAGCGCTGAGGGAGGCGTTAAGTGAGGAGATGAGAAGAGATGAAAGTGTATTCCTGATGGGGGAAGAAGTAGCCCAATACAATGGCGCATATAAAGTGAGCCAGGGTATGCTCGATGAATTCGGGCCGCGTAGAGTGATCGACACGCCAATTGCCGAGTTAGGTTTTGCAGCTATAGGCGTAGGCGCCGCTGCCAACGGATTACGCCCCGTAATAGAGTTTATGACCTGGAACTTTGCCGTGCTGGCCTTAGACCAGATCATGAATCATGCTTCAAAAATGCTTTCCATGAGTGCCGGCCAATTCGGGTGCCCTATAGTCTTCAGGGGGCCTAACGGATCGGCAGGTCAGTTAGGCGCACAGCATTCCTCTGCATTTGAAAGCTGGTACGCAAATATTCCCGGGTTAAAAGTTATTTCCATATCAAACCCCTATGATGCAAAAGGCTTATTGAAATCTGCTATCAGAGATGATGATCCGGTTATCTTCTTAGAATCGGAAGTAATGTATGGCGATTTAGGTGAAGTACCTGAAGAGGAATACCTGATACCAATAGGAAAAGCGGATATCAAGCGCCAGGGTAACGATGTTACGATCATATCTTTCAATAAAATGATGAAAGTGGCTTTGGCTGCGGCCGAAGAGCTTTCAAAAGAAGGCATCAGCGCTGAAGTGATCGACTTGCGCACGATACGTCCTTTAGATAATGAAACCATTATCAACTCGGTAAAGAAAACCAACAGACTGGTGATCGTGGAAGAACAATGGCCGTTTGCATCCATATCTTCGGAAATAAGCTATCGTGTTCAAAAAGACGCGTTCGATTATCTTGATGCACCTATACACCGCATCTGTTCTGCAGATACCAATATGCATTATGCACCTAACTTAGTAGCAGCTTATCTGCCGGATGTAGGAAGAGTAGTCAAATTGGTAAAAGAGGTGATGTATATTAAGAAGTAAGCGTGGGAAATAGCTCGGTTTTATTTTTTATTAAGTCCAACGCTGAAATAAATATGCTATTTTAGCGTTGGATATTATAATCACCAATACTTAAAATGACTTTATTTTTGAAAAGATATCTTTTGCAGGCACTGTTGATCACCACATCGATAACATCTTCTGCACAGGAATTTTACGGATCTCAGGAATATGGTCTTTTACTTGGTGCTTCCACTTATTTCGGCGATCTGAATACCAATTACGGTATGAAATTCATTCGCCCGGCAGGCGGCGCTTTTGTCCGGTTTCATATTAATCCCTATATCGCACTCCGGGGCGCGGCGAATTACACTTTTGTCGGTTACGATGATAAATTCTCTTCTAACGGATATCAGCAACAACGCAATCTCAATTTCCGCTCTCATATTTTTGAAGCCAGCCTGATGGCAGAATTCAACTTCTTCTGGTTCGCTACCGGTGAAACGCACCGCCGTATGACACCCTATCTTACAGGAGGTGTTGGTGCATTTTATTTCAACCCCTATGCAATATATAACGGACAGCCTTACGACCTGAAGCCTTTGGGAACGGAAGGACAGAATTTAGCTGAATATAAAGACAGGCGGTATAAAAATTACAGTATTTGTTTCCCCGTAGGTGCGGGCATTAAATACTGGATATCACCCGGAGTAAATTGCAGCTTTGAGATCGTCAATCGTTTCACACTTACGGACTATATGGATGATGTAAGCAATACGTACGTCGGAGTAGATAAATTTCAAAGTAACCCTATGCGCCCGACAATGGCCTCCATACTACAGGATCCTTCGGCTACGGTAGACGGGCAAAAATTAGGACGCGCGGGTAAACAGCGGGGCGATAATGCGTCCAAAGATCAGTACCTGATGGTTCAGTTCTCTATCTCATTCCAGCTTAAAACATACAAATGCCCTTCGCACCTCGAAGGCGTTTGGCAACCTCAATAATTGTTATATCATTACATTACCCTGATAATATGACCGCTATATTTGACATGGACGGCTTACTCCTGGATACGGAGCCGCTTTGGGGAAAAAGTATGCTCAAAATTGCCCGTCAGTACGACGTTCCGGTTAAAGAAGACTTTTTTAAATACACTACAGGACTCAGGATATACGAGGTAACTGACTTCTGGAAACATAAGTTTCCCTGGCCGGGCAAAATTTCTTCCCGCGAAATGGCGGATGAAATATTAGAAGATATTATTGCCGAATCAAAAAAGCACGCTACTATACTGCCGGGCGTAATCGACTGCCTGGAATGGCTGAAAAGGAAAGATATCGCCATCGGCGTAGCTACTTCTTCTCCAATGCATATGTTAAATGAGCTGATCGATCATTTTGGTTTGCTTCCTTATTTTAAGGTATTGACCTCTGCAGATACGGCATTGTTTGGCAAGCCGCACCCGGATGTATATCTTCAATGTGCACATGCCCTCAATCAGGCACCATGGAATTGTGTTGCATTCGAGGACTCTGTTAATGGGATGATCTCGGCAAAAGCGGCACGTATGAAAGTAGTAGTAGTGCCCCATACAGCCAAGTTCAATGATAAAGAATTTGGTTTGGCGGATGTGAAGCTACGAAGTCTTACCTTTTTTAATGAAGTGGTATGGGATGTGTTGAAATAGTACATAAAGATTTCTCGCAACGGGGCTAAGAAGCGCGATGGCGCAAAGGTCAGATTGGGTGCTATTCGGTATTAAAATGGTATTACTTACCGAAGTGCTTCAATAAGTATTCCTGTAATATAATGGCGTGCGTATGCTTTTCATCTTTTCCGGCATATAAGAGGGTAAGCTTACCGGTATCCTTATGTTTATCTATAAAGGTGGGCACATAAGCGTTTTCTTTTAGTTCGTTTCTGTACAACTTGCCGAACTCTTTCCATAACGCGGGCTGGTGATTATACCACTTTCTTAAGAGAGCTGAAGGAGCAAGGTCTTTCGTCCATTCATCTATTAATGCTCCTTCTTTTGAGATACCCCTGGGCCAGAGGCGGTCTACAAGTATCCTGTATCCATCTTCTTCATTAGGCTCCTCGTATATTCTTTTAATTACTATAGTCGGTTGCTGACGCATATTCAAAAGTTTAACTGTACATTGATAGCATAAAGTTCGGAAAGTATCATTGGAAGTCCATACTATTTTTATATTTATATCCCGGCCAATATGGTACTATGGCCCCCGTTTATGTTTTGATACCATTTTGAGGCTCGCAGCAGGCCAACGAAGTGCAACAAGGCAAAGATTCTGATTAGATTCCTATGTATAACAGGAGCATAGTATGAGTACGTTTATATTTCAGCCAATTTTTCTACCTGCTGTAATTCTCGATTATTGACACAATACACAGCTGGTTTCAGAAATTTCTTTTAGGCACAATCCACAGTAAAGCGAAAACATAATATATCTTATTACTGATAAAATGAGTATTTGTTTTATACAAACTACATTCCGTGCTATAATTGTATTTTTGCTACACAGTTCTTATATCCACAACGTAACTATGTTCAAAAAATTCGCTTTATTATTATTGATATCACCTTTACTTTCCTTTTTTTCCTTTGGCCAGGACCTGCTTTTTGACGGAGAAAAAAAATTTCTGGGTGGTTTGTCTTTGGGTATGAACATGAGCCAGATAGACGGTGATGCTTATTTCGGATATAATAAATTGGGATTTAACGGCGGAGGTATTGTATATTGGAACTTTTCGGCTAAGATCGGGGCAAGCTTCGAAATTTTATATACCCGTAAAGGCGCACGTGGAGTGGATGAGAGCTATTCGCCTTATGTAGGCCCCTATTTCGGAAAGTATTTTCTTAATATTAATTATGCCGAGCTTCCTTTGGTGGTTCACTACTATATTACACCTAAATATCACCTGGGTGTCGGCGCCGCTTATGCACAGCTTATCAATTCATCCGAGCGGTATGAAGATGTCGATATTTATTACTTTTCTTCAAGCGATTATCCTTTCAGGAAATATAATGTTGACTTTGTAGCAAGCGCCAGCATGGTGGTATGGCGCAATTTTTTGCTGAATGCAAAATACCAGTATTCACTCACGCCGATAAGAGATCCAGAACATGTGCCCATGAATTTGGGATATATGTACAAGCCGCAAATGAATAACCTTTTTGTGGTAAGGGCTATATACCTTTTTTAATCCTGAAGTGCTTGCAACGCAATGTATGCCATAAGGCCCGTTCCGGTTAAGATAGACTGTTCATCAACATCAAAATGCGGGTTGTGCACCGGTGCTGTAAATTGTGTACCGTTGCTCGTACCGATACGAAAAAAGCATCCTTTTGTGCTCAGCGTATAAAAGCTAAAATCTTCCGCCCCCATGCGCATATCCAGCTCCCGAACCATACCTTCCCCCAGATATTCTTTTGCATAGCCAATGGCAGCGCCGGTCAGTGCCGGGTCATTGTATAAAGGCGGGTAGCCGGGCGGAATATCGATAACCGCTTCTGCACCGTATGCCGAAGCTATTCCCTGAGCAACAGACTTAATCAGTTCCTTAGCCTCGCTGCGCCATCTATCGTCGAACGTACGCAACGTGCCCATGAGCATAACTTTATCCGGTATGACATTGGTCGCACTCCCCCCTTCTATTTTACCAAAGGTCAGTACCGTAGGCGATAGCGGATTACTTCTCCTGGATACAAGTTGCTGCAGGCCGGTAATGATCAATGCCGATATAGCAATCGGATCAACAGTCTGATGCGGCAGGGCAGCATGTCCACCTTTCCCATTTACCGTAATATAAATCTCATCCGCGCTCGCCATATACTGCCCACCACGAAAACCGGCCGTACCCGCAGGTAGCTGGGGATATACATGAAGCGCGAAGATAGCTTCCGGCTCCGGATCCTTCAACACTCCTTCTGCAATCATAAGACTGGCTCCTCCGGGGCTTTTTTCTTCACCGGGCTGAAAAATGATCTTAATCGTTCCCTCAAATGTATCTCTTAGCTCACAGAGGATACGTGTAGCGCCCAAAAGACAGGTTGTATGCACATCATGGCCACAGGCATGCATTACACCCGGCGTTTGCGATTTGTATTCTGCATCGTTATCTTCCTGTATCGGTAAAGCATCTATATCTGCACGTAAAGCAATACATTTTTTACCGGGGTTACGGCCTCGCACTAACGCCACGACACCGGTACCCGCCACACCCGCCTGATAAGGGACGCCTATGGTTGCAAGTTCCCTGGCTATAAAATCTGCAGTATTGTGCTCCTTAAAAGATAACTCAGGGTGCATATGCAGGTGCCGGCGTATCTGTTGCAGGTCTGTAAACATGCCTTTAGCCAACGACTTTATCCGATCGATCATTAAAATTATATTTTACTTTT
>JBEBVI010000249.1:0-6355 GCA_040392805.1 Taibaiella helva | reverse complement strand
AATGATAAACGAACATTTTTTTGTCCCTATAAACCCTCGAACCTGAAAAGAAAAAAATGAACACTGTCAGATTAAGTATTAGCGATTACAAGTTATAGCCTGGTTCCGTTGCGCTTTGGTAGTGCCCGTTGCAAGAAGCTTCAAAGCATTCTATCTACTCTTCATTCAATACAATCTTATTTCTCCCTAACTGAACAACACCATTCTCCTCCAATTGCTTCAGAAGCCGGGAAACGACAACCCTGGCCGTGCCCAGTTCATTCGCCAGTTGTTCGTGTGTAACAGATATGGACCGGGACCGGGTAAGCGCCGATTTCTTTTTAAGCAGGTCCAGCAGCCTTTCATCCACTTTTTTGAAAGCTATGGCATTTACTATCTCCAATAACTCTTCAAAACGCTTATGATAAAGCCGGAAAATGTAGTCCAGCCATTGCGGATGTTCTTTAATGAACAGAAATACTTTTTCTACCGGTAGAAAAAGTATTTCTGCATCTTCTTCCACTTCAGCCCTCACCTTACTGGTGTCGTTATGCAAGCCTCCCAGGAAAGACATGATACAGCTCTCCCCTGCCTTTATATAATACAATAAGATCTCCCTTCCGTCTTCCTCTGTCCGGGTCACTTTCAATATTCCTCTGGCAACAATGGGGATAGAACGGATATGTGCATTTTCATTGAGAATAGTGCTTCCCGCTTTGTAGCTTTTCTGAATACTGTATTGATATAATTTCTCCACCAGTTCCGGTGACGATTTGAATTCATCAATTTGCTGAAGATGTTCCATGAGACGAAGATACAATTGAAACCGGAAAGTGGAGCGTGTACCATGTAGGAGCAATAGAATCTTTGCCCCTTTGCACTTCTTTGCCCTTTTGCGTGAAACAATCACCCGGTTAAGCACAAAAAAGGAGAAGCTTTTTCACTTCTCCTCTTAAACATATCAAACGATAAGCGTATCGAACTATTCAGCCTTTATTAATCGTTTCGTCTTGACCAGTAAGCCCTTTCCGTCGGTTATATTCAAAAGATAGATGCCTTTAGCTAACATCTTCACAGGGATCGCTGTGGCATCCACTTCTTCCCGGATCAACCGGCCGGCTATGTCCATAATGCGGACATTTACTTTTACGGGTGACTGGATATACAACATGTCAGCCGCAGGATTTGGATAAACTTTGATCTGACCGGCCAGAGTACCGTAATCGTTTATGTCTGCCGGCTCATAATTGGTTACCATATACACATCCGCAGTATCCGCACAGCCGTATTTGTTAAATACGATTACCCTGTAAGCCCCGTTTGCAGAAATGGTATAAGTGCTATTGGTAGCGCCGGGTATAATCTCGTTGTCCTTCAGCCATTGGTAAGATGAATAGCTCCCGCTCACGCCTAATGTAAAATTATCCACATTAATGACGGGATGCTCTATGGGCAACAAAGTCAGCTTAAGCGTTACGGTGCTGTCGCAGCCGGTTACATTCTGGAATACCTGTACATGAGCACCTGAATCCGTATAAGCCCGCTCTCCCCAGTGATAAATGTCCCCGCATTCTATTGTGGCTTCAAAAGAAGCTGAATCTTTACTGTCACAGCCGAACATTACCAAAAATGCATCGGTAGCCGTAGAAGTTACCGTATTGATTACCCCGCCGGTACCGCCTACATTATAATCAGCTGTTGTGGACCAGTAATAGCCGGTACAAAATACGTTACCGGTACGGGATACGGCCACACTATTTCCATTATCACCATTTGTACCACCCATTAGCTTTACCCATTGAAAATTACCGTTCACATCATATTTGGCCAGGTAAGCATCCCGGTCTCCCAGCCAGTTGGCCGTTGTTCCCCCGGTACCGCCAATATTAAAGTCAGGAGGTGGCGGAGTTGCACCATTCTTAGTAACACCGCCTGTCACATATACATTACCTACCTCATCTGCGGCTACAGCATAAGCATAGTCATCGCCGGTACCGCCCATTGTTTTTGTCCACTGGAACACACCGTTAGGATCGTATTTAACAATAAAGCAATCAAAGCTACCATTGGTAGAGTTGTATGTGCTGCTGCTGCCATCCGGCTGAAAACCGTTTGTGTTTGAAGAAAACCAACCTACGGTATAGGAATTGCCCTGGAGGTCAACACCCACACTATAAGCCTGCTCCGTCTTATTTCCGGTTCCTCCCAGGGCTCTTACCCATTGAAAATTACCGTTACCATCATACTTAGCCACATAAGCATCGTTGCCCGATGTTCCCGTATTGTTAACCTGTCCGCCGGTACCACCTACATTGAAATCAATGTTTGAACCGCCAAACCACCCGGATATATAAACATTACCGGCCAAATCCGTCGAAGCCCCGGTACAGTTATCCGCTCCCGGGCCACCCATAGCTTTTGCCCATAAGTAGTTACCATCCTGGTCATATTTCACCAGAAATATATCCTGCCCTCCTATCTGGTTAACTGAACCAAATCCGATGGGATTAAAATAAGCCACGGCAGAGCTAAAAACACCTGCTACAAATACATTGCCTGCAGTATCGGTTGTAACCTTCCAACCCTGGTCATTACCGATGCCGCCAATGCTTTTTATCCATAGAAACCTGCCATCGTTATCGTATTTTGCCAGATAAGCATCCTGGCCACCAATAGGGGTGATTAGCCCGCCGGTACCGCCAATATTAAAATCGGCGTTAGTGGATGCGTAATAACCGGTCACATATACATCGCCTTTACGATCTACGGCATTACTATATACAAAATCAGTACTGTTACCCCCCATATTCCTGGCCCAAACATTTTTCCCATTCGGGTCGTACTTAGCTAAGTAGACATCATACCCGCCCTTGCTTGCGATAATGCCGCCACCGCCACCAAAATTGCAGTCAGCGGAATTGGTATATCCTGTTGCAAATACATTACTATTGGCATCTACCGATACGCCATAACCGGTTTCCGAAGAGCTTCCACCTATATTTTGTACCCAGTGAAAGGACTGCGCCTGGGCGGTTATGCTGTTCATAGCCATACATAAGCCCGGCAACAGCTTCAGATACCCGGATAACCTCATGCGTCTTTTTTTGTAATTGTTCTTGTTCATATCTATTCTGTTTTAATTTTTCATCAAAATCACTTATTAAAATATCCGTTCAGCTACCTGTATCTGATTCATTTCGGATCTCCTGTTAATTGTATACCCAATCAGCGTTTACCCCGGAAGTAAATGATATATCACCGGAATTAGCTACATGCAAATATAATTCCCGTACCGGTTCGTTGCATTCCGTGAAAATACAGTTTTACACTACCGTATTTTTACGGAATACATTACTTTTATAACACACATTTTCATAGCTTTAGAGCGGAAAAGAAAACGATAATATCCATTTTTTAATTAATTGCATAATGCGGTACCTTTTATTTCTCCTAATCTTTTCGCTATGCATGTACAGTGGCCTTACCTTGTCCGGGCAGCTGAACAATCATACCGAAACACCGCAAATCACCAATCAACGGCCGGCATGGGGCCTGGAGGACACTAATACCGTGCTCTCTCTTATCAGGACGGTAAAGACGCAGAAAAATAAGAACAGGGAAAGCACCATCGGGCTTATAGAAAAAGCAATAGAGATCAGCCGGCAGCTCCGTTACCCAAAAGGAATAGTATACGCCCACTATGAATTAGCCGATTACCTGTTTGAAAAGCAGAATTATGACAGCAGCCAGAAAATTTTCTTTTACATCAAATCCTATTGCACACGCTACCCTTCCCTACTCTTTTCCGACCCTACTTTAGAGCCCCGGTTGTACTGCGACTTAGGCAACTCCTATCTGCTGAAAGATCGTGCAGATTCAGCATTATTTTACTATACGAAATCGATAGAGATGCTCCGGCAGAACAATAATAAAAATGATCATTTACGCTCATGGATTACGACAAACTTTGGTGCATTCCTCGCGAATTACGGTTATTCGCCCCAAAGCCTGTTTTATGTAAAAACCGGCCTGCAGCTATCACAGCAGTTTAAAGATACTTTCTTCACGGCAATGAATTTAAACAACCTGGGGATTATATATATTGACGCTGCCCGGCAAGACCCGAGGTATATGGACTCGGCCTTATATTTTCTGAATAAGGCATTGATATGGTATAAGCATTATATGGAGCAGGGCTACCGGATCCCGGATACTTATAGCGGGATCGCCTGGGCCAAGATGGAATTCGGGGATATCAAAAGTGCAAAAGCATATTTCGATTCCGCAAAGATGTATGCCTATCTTTATCCGGAAGGCAAGCCGGACCCCTCTATTGACTGGGGCATAGGCCAGATCTGCATGTTGCAGAAAGACTATAAAAGGGCGCTCGTATCACTACAACGGGCCCTGTACCTGTATAATATCCGAAGCGACATGAAATTAAAGCAGGCAGGCTTGTATAAGAACATCGCCAACTGTTACTATCTCCTCCGGAATCCGGACTCCGCTTACCTATACTTTACCTTATACGATCAGTTCCGGGACAGTACCATCAATAAGCAGATCATCAATGCGGTAAACAATACCGAAGTAAAATACCGGACGTCCGAAAAAGAAAAAGACCTGGCCGAGAAAGAGCTCCTGCTCACCCAAAAGAGCAATGATATTAAAACCAGGAACCTGATGCTCATTGCCATAGGTAGTGGCAGTATAACCCTTATCGCCTTCCTGTTTGGCGTATACCGGAACAATAAACAAAAACAAAAATTGCAGGAAGAAAAGATCAAAACCCTGGAGGTGGAAGAGAAAAACAAAATATTACAAGCCAACATGGAAGGTATAGAAAGGGAACGCAGACGCATAGCCCAGGAGCTGCACGACGGGATAGGTGGAATGCTGGCGGCTGTAAAGATGAATTTCAGTATATTGGAACAGAAACACGACCTGCAGCAATCTCCTTATTACCGGGAAACACTCAGCCTGCTCAATGATACGGCCGGCGAAGTACGTAAAACGGCCCATAACCTGATGCCGGGATTCCTCGATAAACAGGATCTGGAGACCGCGGTCCGGCAGTACTGTAAACAAATCAACACAGCTCAGCAATCCCTGGTTATTACCTTCCAGGCTTACGGGATACAGCAGCCCATAAAAGAGAAACTGAAAAGGGTTGTCTTCCTGATCGTACAGGAACTTATACAGAATATCATCAAACATGCCGACGCTTCGCAGGCCCTGGTACAGCTCAGCCTGCAGGATCAGCTCTTACATCTGCTTATTGAAGATAATGGTAAAGGGCTGGAGCCCGGATGGGATCAGCTCAAAGCCGGATTAGGCCTCGGCAACCTGCAGAAACGCATCCGGGAATATGGCGGGAACTGCACTATTTCAACTTTGAAGGGAGAAGGCACTACTATAGATATAGAATTTGAACTGGGTATAGCTGAAGAACAAAATGTCCTGCAGAGCGCTTCCGGGTAATAGCTTTACACTGTAATGAAAGGCACCGGCACCCGGATATATGAACTACAAAACGGTTTTTTACCTAACTTGCCCGATATAGCAAAATAGTACAGGTCTTATGAAGACATCAATAAAAATAGCTATCGCCGACGATCACCCTATGGTCATAAGGGGGATAAGAAATATGCTGGAAGATTATCCGAACATTGAGGTATCTCATATATTCAGTCATGGCAAGGAAGTGATGGAAGGACTGAAAGCGATGCCCCCGGATGTGTTGTTATTAGATATACATATGCCGGGTATGAACGGCGATGAATTGCTGCCCTTAATCACAGAGCAATTCCCTTCAATGTCCGTGCTGATACTCACCAATACGGAGCAGGCAGAATGGGTAACACAAATGATAAAGAAAGGCGCCTTAGGCTATCTTTTAAAAAGTACAGACCAGCAAACCCTGGTAAAAGCCATAGAAACGGTTCATGCCGGTAAAGAATATATAGACAGCCAGCTCAAAGATGTGCTGCTGAAGTACATGTTAGATGAGCAGAAAAAAGCGGCATCACAGCCCTCCATCAGCCGGAGGGAAAAAGAAGTATTGAAGCTCATTGTTGAAGGTTGTACCAATCAGCAAATAGCGGAACAGCTCTTCCTGGGTCAGCGTACGGTGGAGACCTACCGGCTTAACCTGATGACCAAGCTTAATGTAAAAAATACGGCTACACTGGTACGAAAAGTAATAGAAGACGGACTTTTGAAGTAAAAAAAACGTAGGTCTTAAATACCTATGGGGTAGGCTGTTCAAACCAGCATAATAAAATCCTCCTATAAAACTTCAGTCGTGTTGTTTGAACAATCAAACTTATAATCGTTCTTGTCATGCTGATACTTTCCTTCGACAAGGCTCAGGATA
>JBEBVI010000248.1:0-6366 GCA_040392805.1 Taibaiella helva | reverse complement strand
CAATATATATCGGTAGACCATTTTTGGTCTAATTAAAATGTCATTATCGTATAAGGAGTGTCTTTGGCCCGTCACCGTTTATTTATGCGGGCTTTCTTATTAACCGGAGATTATTTAACAGGGGAAGGAGATTTTGTATAGCCTGTATATTCATTTAGCGCTTTTATTTAGCTTAATTTTGCCGGATCATTATAATCAACTGATATTTAGGCAGACTTCATGGCATTACTGGGAAATCTAATAGCACGATCGTTACGTATCCGGAGACAATTTAAAATAAAGGTGGCAAGCCCCATTGCCTATCAGCGCAGAACATTACGCTATTTGCTGGAACGCGGTCAGTATACTGCCTTCGGGAAACACTACGGCTTTGAGCGTATATTATCTGAATCATTGAACTGGGAGAAAGATTTCAGGGAACAAGTGCCACTGCATAATTACAATTCCATGTATGCTCAGTGGTGGTACAGATGTCTCGAGGGTGAAGAAAATGTAAGCTGGCCCGGTAAGGTGAAATACTTTGCCCTAAGCTCCGGTACTTCTGAGTCCGCCAGTAAGCATATACCCGTGACCCAGGATATGATCCGGTCTACAAAGAAGGTCGGCTTCAGGCAGTTTTACAGTATGAGCAACTTTGATATTCCTCCGCAGACTTTTGAAAAAGGAATTTTAATGTTGGGCGGTACAACTTCATTAATGAAGCATGGCGACTATTATGAGGGAGATATGAGTGGTATCAGCGCCAAAAATATGCCCCGGTTCCTTTCCAGCTTTTTTTATAAGCCCGGTCAGAAAATTTCACGAAACCCGCAATGGGAAGAGCGAATTAAGCTCATCATTCAAAATGCACCTAAATGGGATGTGGGTATTCTGTGTGGTGTTCCCGCCTGGGCACAGATTGTACTGGATGAAATAGTACGTACCTATAAATTGAAAACCATTCACGATATATGGCCGAATCTGAGTGTCTATATTCATGGTGGGGTAGCATTTGATCCTTACAGGGAAAATTTCAGAAGACTTCTGGGTAAAGAGGTACAATATATTGAAACCTACATGGCCTCTGAAGGGTCTTTCGGCTTCCAGGCAAGGCCGGGTACGGAAGGTATTAAGCTGGTGCTGAATGTGGGTATCTTTTTTGAATTTATACCTTTTAACGAAGAGAATTTTGATGAAAACGGCGAACATAAGGGACGGGCGAAAAGTTACCTGATTAATGAAGTAAAAGAGCATGTTCCGTATGCGGTAGTTATAAGCACCTGTTCCGGAGCCTGGCGGTACCTGATAGGCGATGTGATCAGGTTCACCAATGTTCCGGAGCATGAAATAGTGATCGTAGGCAGAACAAAACAATTCCTCAGCCTATGCGGTGAGCACTTATCTATTGATAATATGAACAAAGCTATAGATGAAGTGAGCCGGCAAATGGGCGTCCGCATAAAAGAATTTACTGTTTCCGGACTGGCCTACGATAACCTGTTTGCTCATAAATGGTATATAGGCTGCGATGAAGCCATTGACCCTGAAAAAGTACGCCAGATTATTGATACCACGCTTTGCCAGGTAAACGATGACTATGCAGTGGAGCGGACTTCGGCGCTGAAGGAAGTATTTGTAGAAGTATTGCCTGCCAGCACCTTTATAGATTATCTGCGATCAGTTGGCCAGTATGGGGCGATGAATAAATTTCCCAGGGTATTGAAAGGAGCGCATCTGGATAGCTGGAAGGCTTTTTTGAAAGACAGGTCTGTTTAAGGAAAATTCTAATGTGATATATGATTAAAAAAACTGTTGTCATTATTTGACCAATATAGCCTCTCCTTTCCGTATGATTTCCGTACCATCAAAGCATCTTGCTGTTATATAATAAAAATAGGTACCTATATCGGCTGATGTTCCCTTATAGGTACCATCCCATCCGTTGCCCATATCGAAAGATGAGAATATAAGTTGCCCCCAACGGTTAAATATTTGTATTCGGTACTCGAGTAAATTACCACGGGAGAGTGGAGCAAACCTATCATTGTTCCCATCGTTGTTAGGACTAAAGGCATTAGGTATAAAGATATCACAACAAACATCCAGAATTATGGGCATACCTTCGGTGACAGAGCAATCGTACTCATTAACAGTTGATACTTCGACATATAAAGTTGTAGTATGTCTCGTTGCTAAACTAAATGTACCCTGCTCATTATTTTGTAATTCACCATTGTAATACCATTTATACTTTTGACCACCTTCAGCTCTTAGTTGTATTGTATCTCCTAAACAGTGATCTAAGTTGTTATCTAAATGCAATACTAATTCTGGAGATGGAGCTACAATTAAAGTTAATCGCAGTACCGAATCACAACCATATTCATTCTTAAATGTATCTATATATATCCCTGCTTTATCCAATCGTTCTCCATTAAAGTCATAATAGTCATCACTACAAATAACCTTAGTTATTTCCTGAACAGGTAAGATGGAAACCTTAAATGTATCTATATGAAACCGACAGGATGTGAAATAACTGACCCAATAAACACCTGGGATAGTTACAGTATTTGTACTACTAGTTCTATTGTTACTCCATCTATAGTCCCAGCCTGTAGTATCATCTGGAATAAGAGTTAACTGAACATTGGAGCTTTTGCATATTGTATGTGCTGATATAATCGTATCTGGATGCTCAATATACGGTGGAATTATATTAGGAAAACCAAATTGAAAAATAGTACCGCCACTTAAAGATATCCACCCATACTGCGGTTGAGATGCTATGCCCGACAAGTTAGGAAAGTTGATTGTAGATAAACCTATACTGCTTGCTGCTGCAAAATAGATTTTCTGGTCGGGACCAAGTTTCAACGATTCGTACAGCCCACATTGCGCAATACGAATTTTGGAGTTAATTATGTTTGCAGGAATTCCGGATGTCAAGTCAAACTGGTGTATCCCAATTGGCTCCTGACAATATAGCTTTGTATTATCAGGCGAAAAGCAAATACCATACGCCTTTTTTACATTAGAAAATACAAACTGACTGGAGAGCTTGCCAGACGAAACATCAAAATCTAATAATATCAACCCTTCACTTCCTGCATCCCATAGACTATTGGGTGTCTGCGTAACAGCTATCTTTCTGCCATCTCCCGATGCTACCATAAGTCCAGCGGGGTAATCGAATGGTCTTAATCCTTTTATATCTGAAAGTATAGGTGCTTTTTTTATTCCGGAAGCTGTTATCTCCCACGCTTTTAATTGATTATTTCTATTAATTGTCAGCAACCATATATTGCAAGCATCACCAGCAACGGCCGTCATGCGCTCACTCAGGTTACTATCAAGAGGTATTCCTTTCTGATTAGCAATAACATCACCTAAGCCATTATCCAGGCTTATGTCAACTATACTGTAAAACAAACGTCCCCAATTATTGGCGCTTGCTTGCTCAAATGATGTAAGGGAAAAGACATAATACTTTTCCCTTGCTCCCGGTACAGGTATGATTAAGGTTCCTTGAGATGTACTTGTTGTTGCTGTGTAAGTTGTTACACTGGCAAAGGGAACGAGATTATTGCCATTTGGCATTATCCTATGTTGACGATTCAATATACGGGTTCCTTCCGTATAGAAAAGCAACACTCCATTTTCGTCACATATCGTTGCATTTGCTTCTCCATGTATATCATTGTTTCCGATATTGGCAACAAAGGGTGTTGGAGCTCCTGAATTGAAATCTAATCCCGCATTTATTCCAAAAGTCCAGACATGATTATATTGGGCATAACCATGATTAATAACAGAAAACACTATAAAGAACAACAGGTATATTGGCTTATTTAATAATACAACAAAGTGCGCTTGTCCTTTATTCATAATAGTAAATTGGTAAAGTTGATTTTTCTATAAGATGAAAACCCTCTGAAATTGCTCTTGTAGTATGCTATTGCCGGATATATCACACAAATTGTTTTTCGATCCGGATTGCTATTGTTTTACAAACCGAATTCTTAATGCAGGCGAATCATTATGTTTTATCTCCGCAAAGTAAATACCTGCTGACAGTCTAGATACATCAAAAGTAAAATGAGTACCGTCCAGGTTGATATATTCAGTAACTACCTGTCCTAAAAGGTTTAGTAAACTGATATTGGCTTTTTGCAAGTAGAAATCTGTGTGCAGTGTAATTCTGCCACTTGAAGGATTAGGATATATATGGACATTTTTCAGTGTGATACCTCTTTCTTTAATGTCTGAAATTCCTTCCACTAATACGCATTCCGATGTGTCAGAACAATCGTTATTTGTTACTATCACGGCATAGTAACCATTTGCTGTTGCCCTATAGCTTTGTGCAGTAGCATCTGTAATAATTCTTTGATTGTCACAGTCAAACCATTGATACTGATTTGCTGTAGAAGAAATTAACAGGGAGCCTGCCGGAATAATCTCTGCAACAGGTGTAATATTAATTGTTAGGTTCAAAATAATAATACTATCACAACCTTTATCATTAGATAATACCTGGCTGAACGTACCGGAAGAGGTATATACGGTATCATTAAAAATAATACTATCACAATCGATAAGAGTAAATTCGGTTCTGTCACTATGTTCTATAGTCAGGTCATACACAATGCTACTATCGCATCCTGAAGAATTGGTATTTGGTTGCGTATACATGCCAGAAGCAATATATGTAACATCGTTAATAGTGACCGAATCACAATAGGTTCCCATAATTACAGGATTTACAGTTTTATGATTAATAGTCAGGTCGAGTATTATTGTACTATCACAGCCGGAGACATTGGTAAAGTTATGCAGGTAAACACCGCTTTCCGAATAAACTTTACCTAAAAACGAAAAGCTATCACATTCAATGTTCGTATGTGTGGTAGTGCTTCCACATCCGGATAGTTTTGCAACAAAAACATCAAACGCGCCCGTAAGATTTGAAGTATCTAAGCCTGGATCGAAGTCTGCAGTTCCATTGAAGTAGCCGGTAACATAAACGTTATTAGAGTTGTCGACTATTAATGCACGCCCTTCATGTGTAAAGTTGGGGCCCGTTTTTGCAATCCCGAAAGCCCCGGCCCAAACATAGTTGCCCTGGCTATTATATTTTGCAACAAAGGTTGCAGGTTGATTTTGCCAAGATGGTGGCCCTGCCGCTGTAATGCTAAGGTTAGCCGTTCCCTGGCCGGGATCAAAATCAATTGTGTAATAAAAACGGCCCGTAACATAACAGCTACCGGCTGCATCAACTGCTATGTCATATCCCTCATTAGACCCCGTACTTGCTGATCCAAATCCGTTTGCCCATAAATAATTTCCGTTATTATCATATTTTGCGACAAAAATACTACCTCCTGTTTGTCCCGTTCCTGGTGATACAATGTTTTTTATGCCCGAACCAGGGTCAAAATCAACTGTATCTTTAAACTGTCCTGTTACATAAATGTTGCCTAGCAAGTCTAATGCAATTGCATAGGACTTATCATTATCCTTGCCACCTATTGTTTTCGCCCAAATATAATCACCATTATTACTATACTTCGCTATATACAAGTCTGTGGTTGTCCCTTTTGAAGTAAATATTGCAGTTCCTGTTCCCGGATCAAAATCTGTATCAATAGGCCCATTTCCAAAATTTCCGGTAATATATATATTACCGATATAATCTATTGCTATATCAGTAGCATAATTAAAGTGTCCTGTTATTTGTTTTGCAAAAATATAGTTGCCATTATTATCGTATTTTGCAAAAAATGAATTGAGTCCTCCACCAGGATTTCCAGTAATTAATGTTGCCGAGTTGTTTGCACTTGGATCAAAGTCTGCCGTATCCTTAAAACCTCCGGCGATATAGATGTTACCTGCCTTATCCAGGACAATGCCATTTCCTTCTTCATATACATTAATATTACTACCTCCAATATTTTTCGCCCAGACGTAATTTCCGGAAGAGTCATATTTTGCAAAAAATATATCGCCTAATCCCCGTGGTGTCAACCAGGCTGTGTCAGGCCCGGGGTCGAAGTCTGATCTGGATTTGAAATTGCTAACTATATATAAATTGGATAATGAATCCGTTGCTATAGATACTTTTTGTATGATATCATACGCTTTAGCAATTGATTTGGCCCATAAGTACCTTCCGGTTGAGTCATACTTTGCAATAAAAATATCATAATAAGGAAATGCCGCTCCGTACAAATTTGCAGTATCCTGTCCCGGATCAAAGTCTGCAACATTTTTAAAGAGTCCCGCAACATAGATATTGCCTTGTTTGTCTCTGATGATTGAATTGCCGATATCAGTACTGGATCCGCCAACTTTAAAAGCCCATTCAAGATTTTGCCCCCAGAAAAT
>JBEBVI010000247.1:0-6373 GCA_040392805.1 Taibaiella helva | reverse complement strand
TGTACTGAGCTTCCAATCTGTCTATTGCCAGGTTTCTTTCGGCTTTATTAATACTATCGTTCATTTGGCTATACTTCAACTGAAAGGTGTAGGCATTTCGATAATTCCCTATATCGTTGTATAGCTTTGCGAGGTATTGGTAGAAACTTGTGTAAGAATTGCTATTTGCTTTTGTCTTTTCAACCACGTTAAGCGCCTTCAAAGCATGTTTTAAAGCCAGGTCGTACTGTTTTAATTGATGATAAGCATCGCTGAATCCCCAATTTATATGAAAATGATCCTTAGGAATACCTTTGCCCACAAGTTTTTGTTCTTTTTCCAGATATATTATTGCAGAATCCGGATGTTGAAGTGCCAGGTAATAATTAGCCAGTAATACTGTTGCCATTTTCTGCTCGCTGCGGTACTCAATTTGCTCCGTTATTTCAAGTGCTTTATTTGCATAAAAGTATAGCTGGAAAGTGTCTCCCATAGCCCAATGGTTTATGGCGAAATTATTGTATATGTCAGGCAGAAATCGTTTTTCTTTTTTGGCTAATGATAATTGCTCTGCTTTTTTAAGATAATATATTGCATTCTTATACTGTCCGTTATTATTCCATGTTGCTGCTATTCTGTTATTAAGACTGATAGACATTAACGTATCTCTTGAAGCAATTGCCAATTCCGCCCCCTTTATAAGATACATTAATGCAGAGTCGTATAGTGCCCGTTGTACATAGGGTATGGCCATATTCGCATACCATAGCACGGTAAAACGTTCTTTCTTCATAAAGATCATTTTCTTACTATAGGTTCCTGCGGTTTTTAAATAAGCAAGACTTTTCTTATGGTCTTCCTTATCGGCATAAACAATACCAAGTGATAGTAGAGACCAGCCAATACCATCAGGGTAATTCGCCTTTAAACTATAGGCTTGTGCTGTTTTTAATAAGACGATGGTGCTGTCTATATTATAACCCCTTATTTTATCAGCCTGTGCAAACAATCCATGAACATAGGCCGTATCCGCAGAAGTAATAGATTTCCCTTTTTCAAAAGGAAGTACCAGCTGTTGCTGCGGAAATATTGGAATTGTATCTAATAATAACCATATGATTATTACTGTATGCTTGTAACAACTTATAAATTGTAGCTTCATCACCAGGTAAAAATAATAATTAAGTCTATAGAATCCGGGAAGTTTTATATAAGAAATGAATATCTAATGGTTTACCGTGATTTCAAAAATTGGCAGTTTTCCTTGAAATCATGAATATAGAGTAAACATACTTTCGTATTAATATTTAAATTTTTCAGTCTTATTTTTCCATAGGAAATATGCCTGTTATTCGCCTGTAAAAATTGAGCAAACAGGATTTTGAAAACCAAAAATTATTTTAAAACGGTTATTGAATATAATGTTGAAAAGGCAGGTTATAATCGGGACATTATTAGTGAGCTTGTTGCTATGGCAGTCGATATCCTGCAGCAGAAAACCTACTCCTGTAAACCCCCAAACAAGCACCCCCAAACTGCAATTGGTATTGCCAGACAGTATAGAACCTTTTAAATATAACCCTGCTGGCACCCGATCGGAAGAGCTTATACTGCCCTATGCCGAACATAGGCTTTATCCCCCTTTAAATGAAAAAGAACCATGATGATAAATAACCCTGATTACCGCTAATTTTTATTTATTAATTTTTAAATTTCAAAACAATGATGAAAATGAACATGAATGTAAAAAACTGGTTTAAGGTTTTTATTGGATCCTCTGTTAAACTGGTCTGTTGTTGCAGAAATAAGGCCTTTGCTCTATGCATGTTTTCATTAAGTTGCAGTATCTATGTAAATGCCCAGAATGTAAATTTCGTCTGGGCTAAAAGTATGGGAGGCGCCGGTAGTGATATTGCTCAAGGAATGGCCGTAGATGATAGTGGTAATGTGTATGTGACAGGATATTTTCCTGTGCAAGGAGCATATTTTGGTTCCGGCGCAAGTACTGATACACTAACCTCGGCCGGGGGCGCTGATGTGTTCGTAGCCAAGTATGACGCCAGTGGTGCTTACCAATGGGCAAAAAGAATGGGAGGTCCTGGTATTGGCGGTGATCAGGGTTTTGGAGTAGCTTTGGATGGTAACGGTAATGTATATGTGACAGGACATTTTGCTGCGCAAGGAGCATATTTTGGTTCAGGGGTAAATACTGATACACTGACCTCAGCAGGAGGCACTGATGTATTCGTAGCCAAATACAATGCCAATGGCACTTACCAATGGGCCAAAAGTATGGGTGGTGGTGGTAATGACCGAAGCCATAAGATAGCCGTGGACAGTAGTGGTAATGTGTATGTAACGGGGTATTTTGCTGCACAGGGGGCAAGTTTTAATCCCGATGGTAGCGGTGGCAACCTTACTTCAGCCGGGGGCAATGATGCGTTCTTAGTCAAGTACGATGCCAATGGTGGCTATCAATGGGCCAAAAGTATGGGAGGCGTTGGTTCCGATGCTGGTTACGGAGTAGCTATTGAGGATAACGGTAATATATATGTAACAGGGTATTTTACTGCTCCCGGAGCAAATTTTAATCCCGGCGGTAGCGGTGGCAACCTTACTTCAGCAGGAGACTATGATGCATTCATAGCCAAATATAATGCCAGTGGTACCTACCTTTGGGCTAAGAGTATGGGAGGTGCAGGTAATGATATTGGTTATGGGATAGCAGCTGTAGATGGCAGCGGTGATGTGTACATGATTGGAAATTTTAATGCTCTGGGAGCAAATTTTAATCCCGGCGGCAATGGTGGTACTCTTACTTCATCGGGAGATGACGATGCGTTCATAGCCAAGTACGATGCTAGTGGTACCTACCTTTGGGCTAAAAATATAGGCGGTGCCGGTTACGATCAGGGTTGGGATGTAGCTGCAGATGGTGTTGGCAATGTATATATTACAGGGTATTTTGCTATGCAGGGAGCCTATTTTGGCTCCGGGGCGAATATTGATACACTTACCTCAGCGGGGGACCCGGATGTGTTCGTAGCCAAGTACGATGCTAATGGCACCTACCAATGGGCTAAGGGCCGGGGAGTAGCTGTGGATGGTAGCGGTAATGTGTATGCGACGGGGTGGTTTTCGGGGACGGCAAATTTTGGCTCAGGAGCAAATGCCGGTAAACTTACCTCAGCCGGGAGCAATGATGCGTTTGTTCTTAAATTAGCCTGTGGTGATACAACATCTTCTTATTTAACTATAATGGAATGTGGAGAGGACTATACTTTGAACGGAAAAACTTATACAATCAACGGCATTTACGAACAACGGTTCTCTAATACTGCCGGTTGCGATAGTACAGTTATCCTTGATTTAACCTTTTACCAACTGGAACCGATTATTACTATTGATGGGTTTGTACTGGGGGTAAGTGGTACTTATACTACTTACCAATGGTATAAAGACGGTGAGCTTATCCCGGGCGCTACTGATTCCACTTATACTGTAGCCGAGAATGGGGGCTATACCGTAAAAGTTAAAAATGAAGAAGACTGTGAAGCTACTTCTCCTGTTTACCAGGTGACCAATGCGGAGAATTCCGTTAATGAAATCAGCAATATAAGCAGGTATATCAGCATTTATCCCAATCCGGCACAGAATGTTATCTATATCAACAGCCCCTTTTCTATTAATGCAGATGTCAGTAGTATTGACGGACGTAAGATTCTATATGCCGTTAATGCAAAAGAAATTTCTGTAAAGGAATTTGCTCAGGGCATTTACCTCCTGCGTATTACAGATACGGATGGCAGATTGATTAAAGTAGAAAAAATAATAAAAGAATAATATATTGTTTATCCCCCATTGTTATCCTGTATGTACGCGCTTAGACGCGTACATACTTGTTGAAGGGCAGAATAGCCAGACAGGAAAATGAATCTGTACATAGATGCTTCTGTAGCCGTATTGAGTCAGGCCGACACATCAGTAAGGCTATAGCATGTTGTGGTAAGTTTAAGTCGTTCTTGTCTCACCATGCTTCAGGTGATAGTTACCTCGGGAATTGATGTGGAGTATTACAAATTAAGATGTTATGTTTAGGAAAATAACTTACTTATATACAGTGTTGTCCATGGGTATTCTTAGCGTTTTATGCCATGGACAGGGCGAAAACAACATATGGATGTTCGGGCGATGGGGAGCAGGTATTGATTTTAACGGAGGCGCCCCGGTAGCTATTCCCGCCGACACTGGCTTCTATCAGCTGGAAGGTTGTGCCAGCATCTGCAATGCACAGGGGCAGCTCCTGTTTTACAGTAATGGCGCCGACATCAGGGACAGGAATTTTAATGTAATGCCTAATGGTGCATTTGGTTTTGCTAATAGCCAGATAAGCAGCGAAACCCAAAGTGTTGTGATTACGGAAAAGCCTAATGACAAAGATAAGTACTATGTATTTTCCAATACCTGGTATATGGGATTATATTATTCGGTTGTGGACATGAATTTAAATGGGAGATCAGGCGATGTACAGGAAGGGCCGGTATTAATTACGGATACCGGTCTTACGGAGAAAATGACCGTAGTGAGCGGTAACAACTGTAATTTGTGGTTAATGGTACGAGTCTCACAGGAAGACACGGCCCATGAAGAACCTTACCTGGCTTATGAAATTACAGAAACCGGGGTAAGGAATACACCTGTGACCTCGCGTATAGGGGCATTGTCCAGTTATAATACCGGTGTTATCCGGTTTTCACCAGACCGGTCAATGATGGTCTCTACAGCCTATAACGGCGTGGAAATTTATAGCTTCGATCCTAATACCGGCAAATTGTCTGCCATACTTATGATTGATAGTACCGTAGGACGTACTTATGGCGCTTGTTTTTCACCGGATAATTCAAAATTGTATGTAACTGCTAATGATAGTGTAGGCAGTATATTTCAATATGATTTAAAGCAAAATAATATTGCAGCCAGTAGATATTTTGTTGGTAATGGTATAGGTTATGCTATATTGGATATGCAATTAGGCCCGGATGGTAAATTATATTTAACGGCACCTTTTAAAAACTGGATAGACTGTATCAACTATCCCAACTTATATGGCAGCGCCTGTAGTTTCCAGTCTCCCGGGGTCCGGCTTGCTCCTGGCAGCCACTGTTTACTTGGCTTACCTAATAATCTTGGCTTTACCCGATCACCCGATACTTTTTATAACTCCAGCCGGGTATTAGCCTGTTTCGCAGATAGCATCCGTATTGGAGCCGATAGTACCGGAAATACCTATGTATGGAGCACAGGCGCTCAAACAGATAGTATTGTTATAAATGCACCCGGTTGGTATACTGTCGGTTTCCGGAAAGGATGTAACTATTATGTAGATAGTATCCATGTTATTTTCGGTTCCGGTAGTCTGCCTCAATTGTACACCAGTGTCAGAAAAAGCTGTAGTTATATGGTGCAGGATACGGCAATAATCAGCCCGGTAAGCAATGATACTTTTCGTTATACCATACACTGGTATAACAGTCGGGACTCTTTGCTGAAGACATCATTGAAGAGTAGTGGAGATACGCTGGCACAATTAGCGCCAGGTAATTATAAAGTCAATATCCATACCATTTACGGTTGTGATACAACATTGTATTTCATTATAGAACCACCTCTGCCTCTGGAAGCCTTGTTTACCATTGATTCCATTCTCTGTCAACGGCAAGCATATACTTTTCAAAATACTTCAACCGGAGATTTAAACACCTGGTATTGGGACTTTGGCGAGGGGCATACAGTAACACAACGGCATCCGGAGCATACTTATACATTTCCCGGCAAATACAGGATTACACTTATTGCAGCCAGCAGCACCCCCTGCTACGATACTTTTTACAGGGATATTATAGTGGACACTTTAGGACAAGTAAGTTTTTCCACTGACAGGAAAGAACTGTGTGTAGGAGACCAGGTACTATTCACCCCAATTTATACCGGATCGTTAAACAGTTTGCATTGGGACTTTGAAAAAGGTACTAACTTGTATGACATACCAGCCCGGCAGATACAGCATGCTTATGATGACGCAGGCATATACCCGGTAACGCTTACGGGGAAATTCCGTGCCTGTCCAGACACTGCCTATATGGATACTTTAATTGTACATGCTTTACCGATAGTAGATTTGGATGAAGATACTGTAATATGTCCACACAGCAAGGGGATTGTTATCAGTAACCGGGCGGCGCATCAACCGGGTTATACTTATATCTGGAATACCGGAGCTACAACAGAAGATCTAGAAGTAAAACATCCGGGAACGTACAGCCTGAGGGTTACCAATGAACATGGCTGTAACAATACGGGTACTTTAGAAATAAAGAAGGATTGCTATATAGAC
>JBEBVI010000246.1:0-6380 GCA_040392805.1 Taibaiella helva | reverse complement strand
CAAACGGAGCTTCAGGCATCTGCTCTACCGACCTGAATATTTCCTCCTTAGGCGGACCGGCATCTATAGGGCCTCCTTTACCTGTTCCGGGGTTTGTATTCAAACTCGGGTCAATTGCATCGGGGCTATCGGAACCGGCCATCGTTTTCGGACCTACCACTTTATTTTCTTCCGGCTTAGGCGGCTCGGGTTTTTCTTCTTCCCTCACTTCCTCATTTTTCTTAATGACCGGTGGTGTAAATTTAACTGTAGGTTTCACCGGAGCCGGTGGTGCAACAGGTGGTGGTGGTGGTGGTTTTTTAGGATCCACGGGTGGTGGATCTGTTAGCTTAACGTCCTTTATAACAGGCGGCGCTTCTACTATAGCTTCTTTTTTCGGCTTGATCAGCGTAGAACCAAATATGCCACCAACCAGGATCATAGCGATCAGGCCGGCTATTGTCATGCGCTTTCTGTATTTTTTACGCAGTTCATAGCCACCGTATTCTTTATTACGTCCTTCATAAAGAATGTCGAGGTAGTCGGCGTTTAAAATTTTATTAATATTCATAAATTATGTTCTTAGTTGCGGAAAACCATATTCCTGCATACAACAGCCTACAGCCATTATTGCGGATTAGCCTTTTCTGTGGCGGCAATAAACTCTTTATCTACCGGCGTAATATCTACTACTGCATATACAGGTATAGCATTAATAGTCATTTCGTCAAGGATATTGATCAGGTCATCGGTAGTACAATCGTCATCCGGTTTAATAATAACGGCAACACGGTCTTTAGCCCCAAGTACACCCTGACTGATCAGGTCCTGAACCGTTTTTTTCTTCTGAATAAGTACATCCCTGATACCACCTTCATTCTTAAAATAAGTTACTTCAACTTTAGGCGGGTTAGCGGGATCATCACCTATACCATGATAGTAATAAATACGGTGGTCCTTACTAAGCAATATGGTCAGCGCTTCATCATTTTTAATTTTGTTCTTATCTGCATCTTCAAGCTTTTCATCTTTATAGGGCATTTGAATCTCCATTGCTTTCGGTTTCGACATTGTTGTCGTCATGATAAAGAAAGTAAGCAATAAGAATCCCAAATCCACCATAGGAGTAAGGTCTATTCTGGGCATGCCCTTTTTCCCCTTAACCTCTATTTCAGCCATGATAAATTAGTTTTATTATAATTGGGAAATTGAATTGTTCTATTGTGTTTTGGTATTACCATACTGCTCGTCATACAAGGCCGTACCCGGCGGAATTCCTTTCGGATCAGTTATAAAGCTGAAGCGGAATAGTTTTTGCTTTCCAAGCGTGCTGATCACTTTTTGAATTTCCGGATAAGCCGCATCACCGTCTGCCTTTATAGCAATTCTTCCTTTGGTAAGGTGATACTGAGTAGTGGCGATCCAATAGGCCAATTCATTTACATCATAGTCATTGGTGGTATCGGTAGGTATGCCCGGTGCAGTTTTGGCATAGGCGGTCTGATCTTTCGGATCCAGCGCCAGATAAGCCTTTAACTGAGAAAAGCGCACACCAAGAGCTCCGCCCAATACAAAGTTCTGCATCTCCTTCTCGGTCAGGCCCAAGCCCTTATCCTGGTTGATCTGCTCAATAATAGCCCTTTTGGCAAGGGCATCATCAAGCGAATAAAATACACGGCCTTCCTTATCCAGTGTAATCAATACATAACCTTCCGGGATGGCCTTGGTAGATGTAGAGCCGGGTGTGCGCACGTCTACAACCTCCGGTGGCTTAAAGCTGGTAGCCAGCATAAAGAAAGTAAGCAACAGGAAAGCCACATCGCACATAGCCGTCATGTCTATATTCGTGCTTTTCCGTGGCATTTTTATTTTAGGCATCTTCTTACAGTTTTTATATTATAGACTATAAAGTGATTTTTTTCCACAAAAATTTTACAGCTTATTTGTACTGAGCTGCAAAACTTTGTGTTAAAGTAAATCCACTTTCATCAATACTGTAGTTAATACCGTCAAGTATAGTAGTAAAGAAGCTGTAGCAGATCATCGCAACAAATGAAGTTCCGATACCTAATGCTGTGTTATACAATGCTTCAGAGATACCTGCTGCAAGTGCATTAGGATCCGGAGCACCTGTGGTCGCCATAGCTGCAAACGCCGTGATCATACCAATTACCGTACCTAAAAGACCTAACAGCGTAGCTGCAGAGGTAATAGTAGAAAGGAATACGAGGTTTTTTTCCAGCATCGGCAGTTCCAATGCCGTAGCTTCCTCTATTTCATTTTGTATACTCAATAATTTCTGGTCTGTATTCAATTGAGTATCAGTAATCATTTCCTTATATTTTTTCAGACCGGCTTTCATCACGTTGCCCACTGAACCGCTTTGCTTGTCGCATTCGGCGATAGCTGCATCTACGTTTTTATTAGCCAGGTGATATTGCACTTTCCGCACAAATTCACCTCCGTTCACTTTACCTTTCGCTTTAGTAATGGTAACGGCACGTTCGATCACGAAGGAAAGCATGATCAGGAACATGGCTATAAGGAAAGGTACTATAAATCCACCGAGATACATATTACCAAGGAAGTTCTTGGGAACATGTTTGGTTTCCGGATCACTAAAGTTATCGGGGTTACCCAAAACAAAAATACGTATACACCAACCTATGGCTACACTGACTAAAACGATGAGCAGATTGATCCAAAAGTGATTAGCATTTTTGGGTTTGCCTGCGGAATGAGGAGTTCCTGATGGTCTAACGGTGGCTGTTTTTACGTCTGCCATAATTCTGTTTTTTACGAAATTAATTGTTTAAAAAAATAAAACTTAAAATAGTCGGGGCAAAAATATGTTTTTGGTTAAGAAAAACAAGAGGTTGAATCAAAAATTACCAGTAAGTTAATTTACGCCAAATGTAAGTCTATTCAATAATTTCCCCAAATCGGATAAAACTTCTGCTTTTATAACAGATTATCAATACCTTCTTTGGGCAGAATACTAAATACTTTTGCTCCATCGGGCGTATATTGTGGTTGAGAACAGGCAAAAAGTTCATCAATCAATATCCTTGCGGATTCCGAATTGAGGGCTCCCGACCGGGCCATTCGTTTAGCCATTGTCTTAACCAGCTTATCCTGCCGTTGGTTCGCCGGAACTCCGGATTCATGTTTTATATGTTCCAGTATTTCCTCCAGCAGCACCTGTTCGCTACCGGCCGGTATATCCGGAGGAGCTCCCTGTACGGCAAAAGTGTGACCTCCCAGGGAATTGATCTCGTAACCGGTTTTTTTTAACAGCGGAATAAGTTCCTCCAGCAAAACGGCATCTGCCGGCGACAAGGATAAGGTAGCCGGGAAAAGTAATTGCTGGGTTACATATTGTTCCTGGTTCAGCCGTTCCTGCAATCTTTCGTAATGGATCCGTTCTAATGCTCTTTTCTGATGCATGATCAGAAGGCCGGATTTCATGGTAGTAATCAGGTAATCCTGCCACTGCAATACCGGTGTATGCTTGGTTTCCTCGCTGAAAATTTCAGACTGGGATGTGGCAGAGCTTGCGGAAGAAGGCAATTGCACCGGCATAGACGGGAAAAAGACAGCTGCCTGGGCTTCCCATTTTTTCCGGCTATCACTATGTTCTATAAAATGTGCCTTTCCTTTTTCGCTGAAAGAATGCGACAGGTAACTCTGACGGGTATTCTCTTTCTGTATGGCGGTCTGCGGTATACGGATAGATTCCAGCTGTTGAATTTCTTCATTCAGGGAAAAATCAAGAGAAGGAGCGATATTAAACCGTGCCAGCGCATGCTTCACCGCCGATTGCATATAAGCATACATCATCTGGTCATCTTCAAATTTAACTTCCTGCTTGGAGGGATGTACATTCACATCGACCCGCAGGGGATCCAGCTCTATAAATAAAACATAGAAAGGAAAACTGTCTTTTTCTATCAATCCTGCATATGCTGTGGTAATGGCATGATTAAGATAAGCGCTTTTTATGAACCGGTTATTCACAAAAAAAAACTGGTTGCCTCTCGTTTTTGTTGCCGACTCCGGCTTTCCTACAAACCCATGAATGCGCATTAGTTCCGTATCCTCATCAACAGGCACTAAGTTTTTTTCCGCTTTATTTCCTAATAACTCAATAATGCGGGTCTTTTGATTACCGGCGGAAAGATGAAATTGTTCGGTATTATTGTGGAAAAGCCGGAAAGATATTTGTGGATATGCCATGGCTACCCGGGTAAACTCATCTATAATGTGCTTATACTCCGAAGTATTCGATTTTAAAAACTTACGCCGGGCCGGTACATTATAGAATAAGTTCTTAACCGAAAAGCTGGTTCCGGGAGGGCTGGCCACCGGCTCCTGCAATTTTACCTCCGAAGCTTCCACAACGAGGCGCAACCCTACCTCTTCGTTATGCAGCCGTGTTTTTAATTCCACATGAGCCACTGCCGCAATAGAAGCAAGCGCTTCCCCACGAAAGCCCATAGTCCTGATAGCAAACAGATCGTCTATATGCTTTATTTTAGAAGTAGCATGTCGCTCGAAGCACATTCTTGCATCTATCGCATTCATCCCGGAGCCGTTATCTACCACCTGTATCAACTCTTTTCCCGCATCTTTTATGATCAGCTGAATTTGCGTTGCACCGGCATCAATGCTGTTTTCCAAAAGCTCTTTCACCACCGAAGCCGGTCTTTGTATTACTTCGCCCGCAGCAATCTGGTTGGCTAAATGATCAGGGAGCAATTGAATATTTTCTGACACGTTTGAATTATAATAATTAACAAATAAACGAAAGCAATGTAGTTTAAATAAAAAGTCAGATTCAAAACATTTTTCTATCTGCTCTTTACCGTCATGCGGTAAACACTACATACGGGTAACTAAAGAATATAGCATCAATACAGCTGCTTTCGTTAATTGCAAAGCTAAGGAAAACTACAGCAACCCATAGCTGAGATATATCCACACGGGTGTGGATAATCGGTGTCTCATTTACAAGAAGACAGCCGTTTCCCCTGGCTTTTATATTATTTAGCCGGCTGTGCACTTTCAGGAAACGAATTGGTCCTTTCGCTTTGGGAAGAAGAAAACTCCAGCCTGTAAATTTTAATAAGCAGAATAAAATAAGCGAGTAACAGGGGACCGAAGATAAGACCCATGATGCCGAACAGCTGTAAGCCCACAATCACACCGAATACGGTAATAAGAGGATGCACATCGCCTATCCTTTTCAGCAGTGTAAAGCGAAGCACATTATCAATATTAGACACCACAACAGCACAGTATAGGGTAAGCCCGATACCCGCTCCTATATGTCCGCTGGCCATTACAATAACGCATATCGGCACCCAAACGATCATCGTGCCCAACATGGGAATAACAGAGGCTATACCCGTGAGTACACCCCAAATCAGCGCCTGGTCCACATTAAATATCCAATACCCGATAACGGCTATCACACTTTGGCATAGCATCAGCAGCGGAATTCCGATTGCATTTGAGACTACCATATTACGGGTTTCCGTCCATAAGGAATCTATATTGACATCTTTTAACGGCAGGAGGCGTATCAGCCGTTTTTCCATCTCACGACCGCTTATAAGCATGAAGTACAAGATAAAAAGGGCGGTAAGCGTGTTCATAATAACGCTCATTGTAGCATTCAAAAAAGTGGGAACCATCTGGATAATCTGCTGGAGTCCCTCCTGTATCTTCTGATCATCAATATTTAATTGCGGCAGATATTCGTTTACAATATGTATAAACTGTTTACCCTGCTCGATCAGGTCTGACGAATGACTAAAGGCATATTGAAATTTGGGGATCAGCATCTGAACCAATAGCCATACGGGTATAACAAAAACAACTATGCACGCTACGATCAGGGTAATGGCAGCCAGCCATTTTTTCCAGCGATAAATCAGTGTCAGCTTAAAGTAGAACTGGCGGAGTAAGACGTACAGTGTAAAAGCGCCCAGAAAACCGGGAATAAAATAATGTAATTGCCATATCAGTACAATACCTATAAAGGCAATCAACAGCAGGAGTGTTATTTGCTTAAGTCCGTTCGTCTTTAGAATATCCATATACAGATCAATTCTTTAATACAGCTCCGGAGGGAGCATTTATTTTTACTTTTAAGGACGGGAAATTAATTAAAAAATCTGTTGCAGGAGACTTTCGCTCACAACTTACAGGTGTTAAATATTTTTAGAGTATATCTTACTGTACGAACAGGGTTTAAAATGATAAGATTTTATTAAAAAAGAACGATTTCCCGAACAAATTAACGCTAAGGTTGTAGTTTTGTTTGCATTAAAGAACGTATAATAAACAATTAAAATCAATAAGTTATGGCAAACAACGCAGGTAAAACAGTAGCGACA
>JBEBVI010000245.1:0-6416 GCA_040392805.1 Taibaiella helva | reverse complement strand
CAATCCTGTTTATTCGCCCACGGTTGAAATACCCAAGCTGCCCAACTATAATTATGGCTTTACGGACGGAACCATGGCCGTGTCACCTAACAGGAAAATGATTGCTATTACAAGTCATGGTCCGGCTTCATCTAATTTGAATGTCGGTGTTATTCTGGCTAAGTTTGATATGGAAACCGGTGTTGTTTCTGATGGAATATGGGTTTCCGGGGAAAGCAGTTATGGGGTTTGCTTTTCTCCTGATAACACCAGGTTATACACCACAACACCTACTTTTGGAAAGAAGCATATCAATCAATATACAATCAGCAATTATGATTCTGCCGCTATAGCCAGCTCCTACTACCAGGTGTCAACAGTAGCTACACGCTATCAGGCATTAAAGCTGTATAATGATACGGTATATGTTGCATTTACAAATACCGGAACATTAGAGCGGATCAATAACCCTAATGAAGCAGGTATAGCATGTGGTTATGAGCCTGCAGCAATAAAGCTGATAAAGGATAAAAGTTGCCAGTCCGGCTTGCCTAATGAAGTAGTATATGTGGCTCCCGATACATTACATACTTTATTTCTGGATACACTGGTTTGCACCAGCACAGGTTCTTATGAAGTTGAGTTGAGCGCGCTACCGGGCTATGGAGGCTATGAGTGGAATGATGGTGTAACGGATAGTATAAGGATCTTGACGGAAGCGGGTACTTACTGGGTTCTTTGTAAAGATGAATGCCATTCCAGGATCGATACCTTTGTGATCAGGGGAACGGATGTACATCCCGTTATTAGTGTAGAGGAGTTTAAATTAAGTACTACATCCCGTTACAGCAGCTATCAGTGGTTCCTGAACGGAGCAGTCATACCCGGTGCTACAGATTCTGTTTATACTGTTTTAGAAAATGGAGATTATACCGTATGGGTTAGCGACGGGGTTTGCTCTGATACTTCTGATATCTATACCGTCACAAATGTACCAACAGACGATATAAATGATGTCACTTATTTAGAGCGCAGTATTTCTGTTTTTCCTAATCCGGCTGAAGACCTGGTGCATATTAATTCACCGGTTCCTGTAAACATGACGCTTTCAGGCATAGAAGGGAAGGCTGTGTTACAAAAAAATAAAGTTGCTGCATTTTCTGTAAATGGGTTAGCTCCGGGCGTTTATCTACTGCAGATAAAAAGCATGAATGGCAAGCTGATCAAAGTCGAAAAGATCATTAAACGGTAATTTATCTCAAATAATTACCCGGGCCGGCAACTCTTCCGAATTGCCGGCCTTTTGTCTTCAATCTTTCTTTTTATTCTGTTATATGTTATAGAGTACCTGACAATTATTTGCTAATTTTGACCTTTCAGGTCTTAAAACAGCCGGTTTAGCATTATTTATATGGAGTGTATATTATTAGCAGGAGGTTTAGGTACGCGTTTGCGCGATGTAGTGGCCGACCTGCCTAAGTGTATGGCACCTGTAAACGGAATACCCTTTTTATCCTATATACTTCGCTATTTAGAGCGGCAGCATACGGATCATGTTATTTTTTCCCTGGGATATAAGTCTGAAGTAGTTATAGAATGGCTCCGCAATAAGGCATTTACCTTCAAGACGAGCTGGGTGATCGAGCAGGAACCTTTGGGAACAGGAGGAGGTATAAAGCTTGCCTTGAATAAATCAAAAGAAAAGGAGGTTTTTATACTTAATGGCGATACTTTTTTCGATGTGGATTTGCAACGCATGCATTCGGCTTTTGACCGTAATTATAAAGCAATGGTAGCCCTGAAACCTATGCAGCAATTTGAACGATATGGTTCGGTAGAGATAGACGATCAGAATAATATAGTTGGGTTCAAAGAAAAGAAGTTTACGGAAAGCGGGTTAATTAATGGAGGAATATACCTTTTGAATAAAGCAAAAGAAGATTTTAGTTCTTTCCCCGGCCGGTTCTCATTTGAACAGGACTTCCTGACGATACAGGATCAGCATGCTTTACAGGGTTTTGTAAGCGATAGTTATTTTATTGATATAGGTGTGCCGGAAGACTACCGAAGGGCACAGGCTGAGATGAAACAGCGGGAAAATTAAAGAATAAGCATAATGGCAAAAGCGCTATTCCTGGACAGGGACGGAGTGATCAATATCGAGAAAGATGGGAGTTATATTTTTAACAGGGATGAATTTGTTTTTTATCCTGGTGCACCGGATGTTATAGCACAATTGTCGCGAATTTACGATTACGTATTTGTTGTAACTAACCAGAGGGGGATTGGCAGAGGACTGATGACAGAAGCAGATCTGTTGGATATACATAATTATCTTAATTATGAAGTAACCTCTCATAGCGGAAAAATAGATAAGATATATTTTGCACCTGCGGTAGACAGTAATGATGAGTTGCGTAAGCCTAATACGGGAATGGCGCTGAAAGCCCTTGAAGATTTCCCCGATATCGATTTTAAGGAAAGTGTGATGGTGGGGAATAATTTGAGTGATATGCTGTTTGGGAAGCGTATGCAGATGAAAACCATTTTTCTCTCGACCACAAAGCCGCCGGTATCGTTACCTCATGATCTTATAGATGAGCAATATCCTTCTTTGTATGAGTGGGCTAAATCATTGGGTGAACTTAGCTCTGAATGAAAGTATACATCTTAGCGTTCATCCGTTGTAGACAGGAGATAGTAAATAATGCTGCGAAGCTGTGCATGCATCGCGCCACACCTTATTAGCCATAGATTCGGGGGACACAATGCTCATCCCGAAGAGCGGATATATTTCTGAAAACACCTGTCTTGACACTGTTGCGGCTCCGGAGGCGGCCAGGTCTAATGCTTTTAACATTTCGCTATCGGCGGTTTGTTTACTTACATATTTTTCCCAGATACTTTCCAGGCAGGCATAAAAATAAGACCTTTTTTCGTCAAAATTTTTAATGACTTTTCCTGCTATTGAAGAGGCGATAGGATTATTGATTAATAACTGGTCAGAGTGTATCGGGATTTTAACACGGGCCATTTCCTCGTACAAATCTATGAAATGTATGGCCATGCCCATGATCATACTGGTCATATTGACAATAGCCATTTGCTGAAAGGGAAAGCGGTATAAGGGATGACTGTTGAAAGTGGAAGCATTCAGTAAGGAAAACGTATGCTCTTCGGGAACAAACTGCTCCCGTATTTCAAAGTCATTGCTCGAAGTGGCCTTTAGTCCTATTGCACTCCAGTTGTTATGGTTAATAATTTGTCCGGCCGGAACAATAAAGGATTTGAAGACCGGTTGCCCCTGCCGGTCATAAATCCTGCTCCCTTCTTCTGTAACCAGGAATGCGTTTGCTGTAAAATGTGTAGCGTGGTTGGAGCCACTCGCATATTTCCATTTACCGGAAAGCCTATATCCGCCGCCTGTTATAACGGCCTGCCCACTGCAGGCACCGCTACCAGCACAACAGGTTGTGCTGGTGTTAAATATAGATGCTGCTACATCTTGACGGAAATACCCGGCAAACATATTGGCACCCGCACCAAGGTTGACACACCAGCCCACATTCGCATCTGCCCAGGCCAGCGCTTCAAACAGTTTAACGGCTTCCGGTAAAGGCAGTTCCAGACCCTCGTATAGCGATGGCGTCAATAAGCGAAACCAGTTCTTATGATAGATAATATCTAAGATCTTCCCGGGAAGAGAGCCGGATCTTTCCGCCTCAAAAGCATAGCTGCGTATTTGGTTTACGGTTTCTATATCAATAAGTCTGCCGGGGTGTTCCATCTGAATATATTGTTTTATTTGAGGTATTGGTAAGCGGCTTTTGATTCTGGCACGGTTTGTATTAAATACGTAGCATTACGAGGCCGCCTGGAGGTATATGGCTCACTGATGTGGCAGATTTTGCAGATAAACACAGATTTATACTGATGCTATAATGCATACGTTTTGTATAAAGGTCTGCATAGATCATCTTTATCAATGTTCCGACTTTGAAACCTCAGACAGCCTCATCAGCCTGCTAAAACCTGATGTTTAAGCCCAAAAGAAAATTAAATCCTGCTTGCGGAAAGTAATAGTTTTCGGTAGTTAAAGCACCGCCATATTGGTAACTGAATGTATAACCATTTGCTTCGTACTTTTTATCTAATACATTATTTAACGCCAGTGATATACTTACTTCCCGGGCAAGTAAGGTCTTAAGCTGGTAGCGGAGACGTATGTCGCAAAGACCATAAGGATTAATACTCCGGTTTGTATTCGTGGTATTGTCCAGGTACTGACGGGCTACATATTTACCGAGAACGTCTATAAACAACTGCTGGTTTTCCCATTTACCTGCTAAGGGCTCAAAGGTGGCTGTACCTGCTGCAACAACAGAAGGAGACAGGGCAATGTCGGTTTCCTTGTAATAGATCTCTATTTGCTCTCCGGCATCGTAATTATCTATGTACTCTGTAAAATCTTTAATTCTGTTCCTGGAAAAAGTAGCATTAGCATTCAGCCTGAGCCAGTCGGTAGGCCGCACGGCAGCAAATAATTCGATACCGGTACGATAGCTGTTGGGCGTATTGGTTCTTGTTGCTGTTCCAACATCATTTATTTTGCCGGTAGGTATAAGCTGGTTTTTATATTGCATATAATACAGGTTGGTGCCGGCTTCCCACTTATGTTCCCGGTACTGGTATCCGATCTCTGCATCATATAAAGTTTCATGTTTGGGGACCTGGGCGGGAGAAGCTTCAAAATCATCTCTGTTGGGCTCTTTATTGGCAACGGCAAAGGATGCGTAAGCCTTACTTTCGGCATTGTTTCCGTGTGCTTTTATATAACTTAGTCCGACTTTGGGGTTTATGAAGTTGAAGTCTGCTGCGGGACGTAGTTCCGGATTTTTACGAAAACCATTGATCTCATAAGAAACCATCCTGTATTGGAGATCACCGAAAACAAACCATTCTGATGCGATTTGTTGCTGGACTTTGGCATAAATATTAAAATCTCCTTTAAAAGCGTCAACATTATACCAGCGATGATTATCCGGTACCCCGTAGTCTGCCCAGGTTACATATCCATAATGTTTTCCGTCATAACGCGTGTAGGAGCCGCCTAAGATAAGCTGTGTTTTTTCTTTTGTATAGGACAGGGAATAGACCGTGCCGTAGTAATAGTTGTCTAACCAAAGCCTGCGGGTGAGGTTGGTTGTTGCAAAAGTATCCCCTGCAGGAGTAGCAAACACCGGAAGCCCGTATGCAGAAAGCTTTTCGCCTAATTTATATTCGTTGTAAAATCCTTTACCTCTCGTCATGAACAATCCTATATGCGCGTTCCAGTTCGTATTTATCTTATGATCGAAAAATAGCTGATAATAGTCCTGTTGATAATTGTCGGTCTGATCATCGTAATAAGTGCCGTCCGCTTTCAGACCCAGGCCGTTGAATTTCCGGTTGGTTTTTAGTGAGTCCTGGGGGACCCCGTCCCATGCCTGCCCCGTTTTTTCCGTACCGGTAAACAGGTTAAACCTTACAGATGTATTTTCGTTTTTTGATGTCCACCCCGAAATAAACTGGAGGGCTTTCAGATCGGAGGATGCACGTTGTATATAGCCGTCTGAAGATATTTTAGAAGCTCTTACATTAAACTGGAAACCGCCCTTCAGCATTCCGGTACCTGCACGTACTGTATGTTTCCAGGTATTAAAAGACCCGATACTGTTATTTATTTCAGCAAATGCTTTTTTGTCCTGTTGCAGATTACTCAGGTTGACGGAAGCACCAAATGCCCCCGCGCCGTTTGTTGACGAACCCACGCCCCGCTGTACCTGTATGGAGTTGGTGGAGGACAAGAGATCAGGGAAATCGACAAAAATAGCAGCCTGCGATTCGGCATCATTGACCGGGATACCGTTGATCGTGAAATTGATGCGGGAAGCATCTGTTCCCCTGATGCGTATTCCTGTATAACCGATACCGGTTCCGGCATCAGAAGTAACAACTACCGAAGGGGTCTGATTGAGCAGGTAAGGTATATCCTGCCCTAGGTTTTGATTCCTGATTTCTTTTTCAGATACGTTTGTTACTGCATAAGGGCTTTTGTCATTTACCCTTACGCCCCTTATCTCCACCGGGATCAGGTCCTGTGTGGTGAATGTGGTATCAGGAGCATCAGTATTCTGTGCAGAAATGCCGGTACTACCTAATAAAGATCCCAGCAGTAATACGGTTGTGGTTCGTGCTTTTATCATATCGCAAATTGATTTACACCTTTCTTACTTTGCCACCGGACAAAGTGCCAATAAACAGGATGTCATGTAACACGCCTATAAGACAGCGTACCTTTACAGCATCATTTACATATAAGGTAAGTTGGAAAAACCATTTGCTTACCTTTCCTAACCGGCATTATCCGGTCCAGGTTCTACGGGTTTGATCTCAGC
>JBEBVI010000244.1:0-6440 GCA_040392805.1 Taibaiella helva | reverse complement strand
CTCGATATGACGGTTTTTTGCTTTTTCTGACGGTTTCTTTTTTGCCTCAAGTACTGTCACTACCTGAAAATTTACAATGGTCAACGCAGCAACATAACATTTCCCGTATATTGCCTGTTCCTTCCATTTTACAAACCATAATGAGAATATTTTTGTTGGTTTAAAACAATTGCTCCACCATATTGATATCGTGGAGCAGTTGATATTGTAAACTTTAAGGTTATTCTAAATAATTCAATTCCGGAGTATAAACCTGGTGATTTATGGTTTGACTATTTTTTCTGCTTTTATGAACCGGCCATCAGGATCTGTAATCCGTAGCAAATAGATACCCGCTGGTAAATGCTCTATATTAATTTTAGAAGAGCTTTTGGCCAGGAGCAGAACTTTCCCTTCAATATTACTTAAAGCAACCTCAACCCGGATCGGACTGAAAACTGTAAAACAAGATTCTGCCGGATTAGGATATATACTAACGTAGCCGTTCAAATTATTCTGGTTATTAATATGGCTGGGTGCATTTTCCACCTTATAAACTGCTGAAATTCCCTCACAGCCGGATTCATTGGTTACCCTTACCTGATAATCTCCGTTACCACCTTCAGGAATGTTATAAAACGAATCTGTCGCACCTGGAATATCAACCCCATCTTTTATCCATTGGTATGTAGCGTATGATCTGTCTACACCTAAGGCAAAGTTGCTTATTGTGATATTGGGGTCTAATTCATAGAATGAGAGTGTCAAAAATACGGTACTGTCACATCCGGAAGAACCGGAAAGAGTAATTATATAGTCTCCTTCCTCAGTATATATTTTCCCATTAAAAACAAATTCCCGACATACCGTTGTTTCCAGATGAGAAGATGAAGTATCCGTACATAAAAACTTAACTAAGTATATGTCCCAGCCTGCCTTACTTTCCAAAAAATCGGTATCATCCAGCCATCCTGATTTGGTATCGGGATTAAATATGGCTGTAAAAGTACCGGTTGTAAATAGCTCCCCACGATTATTTAAAGCCAGGTTATATGGCTGGGAAGTACTGCTGCCACCCATACTTTCTGCCCATATATAATTCCCATCAATATCGTATTTAGCCAGAAAAAAGTGGCTCCGCGATAGATTCTGAGCATTCACTGAATATAAAATAGCTGTATCCGGTCCCGGATCAACATCTATCGGGCCATAAAAATTTCCCAATAATATGACATTTCCTGCCCGGTCTGCTGTTACAGATATGCCATTATCCGTACTCTCCCCTCCCATACTTTTTGACCATATATAATTACCGTTTGAGTCATATTTAGCTAAAAAGATATCTGCATCCCCCACTGGAATATGCATCTCCTTACTAATACCTTTAGGGTCTAAATTTATAGTATCACTGCGAAAGAAACCGCTGATATAGACATGTCCCTGCGGAGCTACGGCAACTCCACAAGCCCGATCTTCCTTGTCTGAACCCATATTTATGGCCCATTTGTTTTTACCATAAGGGTCGTACTTAGCTAAAAATATATCATGGTTACCTGCAGATGTAAGTGCAAAAGTCATTGAATCGGGATTAAAATAAGATGCTCCTTCAAAATAGCCCGCCATATATACGTTGCCTATACTGTCCACACTTATTTTATCCACATAATCAATATCCGGTCCGCCCACACTGATCGCCCATACATACTTACCTGTTGAATCGTATTTAGCTAAAAATATGTCTTGTTTAGCACCGAAAAGGCGCAATATTGCTGTGTCTGCTCCCGGATCATAATCTCCCGGGCCATTAAAAAGACCGGCTATGTATACATTTCCCACTTCGTCCACATCAACACTGCGGCCGGTTTCTCCGAGATCGCCGCCCACACTGATCGCCCAGCGATAATTGCCGTCTTTATCATATTTAGCCAGAAAAACATCTGCCCGGGTACCCTGAGCGGTCCGCTTACCTGCATTATTGCCGGGATCAAAAAAGACAGAATCGAAAAAGTTGCCGACAATATAAACATTGCCGGAGCGATCAACAGCTATATCGTTAGCCACATCAGACTGCCTTTTGCTTCCCATCCCTTTTGCCCAGATACAATTCCCATCCTTATTATATTTAGCTACAAAGATATCCTGCATTCCATTTGAGGTAAGCGTTATAACACCGGATGCAGTATAAAATTCTGCATCGTTCCCAAAGTAACCGGTTATATATGAGTTTCCCTCGGTATCTGTAGCAACAGAATACGCTTGATCGGCACCGCTTCCACCCGCTCTCTTCGCCCAATCCATTTGTGCATAGCCGGTATTGAAGTATTGGAGATATACACAGATAAATAGAAAAAACAATTTTAATGTACTGATTTTAAACATAAAACTTAAATTTAAAAGATGAATAATATAACCTTCATTTAAAAATATCAGGCCTTTGTAATTTTTCTGTAATATTATTCATTGCATCAGAATATTGATATCGGCTCATCTACTCATTTTTCCTTTTTGAGTACATATACTCAATTTGTATTTAGAGTATCTTTATCTCCCGTTTTTGAATGCTGCGAAGAATATATATTATATGAAATTGTGTGCTTTAACCTGTTTGTTCGTCATTTTGTGCTACAGCTATTGTAGTCGTGCACAAACCGGTCACACGCTGCCTGAAACCGGCGATGCATCTGCTTCTGTCATTACGAATATGACTTCTAATACGTACCGCGATGCTGTGGAAAAATCCTTCACAATAAATAATCTTGATATACTACGATCTGAAGATATTGCAGATACACTGCTTGTCTTAGGTCGTATTTATTACCAAACCAAACAATACCGGACAGCCCTTAATCATTTCGGCAGGGCCTTATCATATGCCCGTGCTCAAAAAAACAGGAATAAAGAACTCGTATATATACTCTATACAGAGATATCCAAAACATTTTATACGCTGTCTCAATATGATTCTGCGTTGCTCTGCTGCCAGGAGGCGATTAAGGATCTGGGCAGTTATGCCGAGCAAAAAGTTTCGCTTCAAAGAGCTATAGGTATTACGTGGATGGCGTTGGAAGAAAATGACAAAGCTATCACATTTCTCAATCATGCCGATGAGCTGGCACAAAGTATACAAAAGGAAAAAGGTGCAGATTCTGCTCTTGAAGTGGATAAGGTAAGTACATATATTGCTTTGAGCATAGCACATATGAACCTGAAATCTTATGATACTGCAAAAATATATGCACAGAAAATACTGAATAATATTTATACGACAGCCGCTCAGGCCTGTGAAGCAAATCTCTGGCTGGGCAATATTTATCTCTTTGGTGCGCAGATGGATGCCGGGAAAGCATTATATCATTTACAAAAAGCACAGGAGTGCTACACAAAACCGAATACACAGGAGGCCGTTGCCGTTAACATATATATAGGTGTGGCCGAATCCAGGCTTAAATTATTCAAACAGGCGGAATATCACTTGCAAACAGCACTAAAGGGTGCGCAAGCCTTAAGTCAGAGGTTTTACAGGCAGCTTTGTTACCTTAACCTTTCTGCTCTGTACAGTGATATGAACAGGGGTATGGAAGCCTACCGGTATCATGTGGCTTACGCTGATCTTAAAGACAGCTTAGTTGCCGAAGAACAAAATATAAAAGCGTTGAAATCGGATGCACAATACCAGGTGGCACAAAGGGATAAAGAACTGGCCGAAAAAAAACTGCTTCTGGTCAATCAGCAGGCACAAATAAGAACACAGAATTTCTGGATAATGGGCATCAGCTCCGGCATACTGTTCTTAGGTGTCATCTTTGGCATAAGCATATACAACCTGCGCCGCAGGCAAAAGCTACAAAATGAGGTCGTACAGCTAAAGGCTATAATGAAGGGAGAAGAGAAAGAAAGAAACCGGTTGGCACATGAGCTGCATGATGGTATTGTAGCGCAATTTTCCAGTGTGAAGATGAATATGAGCACCTTGCCCGGCATATTGCATCCCATTATTGCCGATCCGGATCAATACCGGTCTGTTAATAAAGAATACCATTTTATAATGGAATCGCTTGATAATGCCACAAACGATTTGCGAAAGGCAGCACATCATCTGATGCCGGATATGCTGCTGGAAGACGGGCTGTTGGAAGCAACGCATTATTTCTGCCAGACCTTTGCCAGTCCCGGTAATAAGCTACAGATCGATTTTCAACACTATGGAGCCGTTCCCCGGTTCGATCCGGATTTCGAACTTTCCGTCTATCGTATCATACAAGAGCTGATACAGAATATAGTAAAACATGCCCATGCCACCCGTGTTATGCTGCAAATAAGCTTTTTTGAGCAAAGCCTGAATATCACTATCGAAGATAATGGTAAGGGGTTTGACCTGTCATCCGTACCTAAAGGGATGGGATTAAGAAGCATAGGTGCCAGAACAAAAGTATTTAATGGTATGTATGATATAAAAAGCCGGCCGGGAGAAGGTACTATTGTTTATCTGGAGTTTAATTCGGCGCCGGTGGTGGATAATTATTAATTAAGTGATTATGAGTAAAGAATTAAAAATAAACCAATCCGAATACACAGAAATACTGCTACAGGCTATCGCAGAAATACGGACTGCCCGAAATGTTATTGCCAGGCAACTTACGAGTACTGCTAATTCCGTATATTGGAAGTTGGGCAAATTGCTTTTTGAAAAACAGTTGAAAGAAGGGTACGGTAGCGGAGTTGTAAAACAACTTTCGGCAGACTTAAAAAACGAGTTTCCCAATATGGGGCTTTCATCTCGTAATTTGTGGGATATGAAACGGTTTTATGAACGTTATTGTCAGGCAGACCAAAAACTGCGACAGGCTGTCGCAGTTTTGCCCTGGGGACATAATTTGCTTTTAATCAATAAAGTACAGTCAAGTTCCGCCGTTGAGTTTTATGCTAATGAAGCACCTGCCAAAAACTGGAGCAGAGATTTATTGTTCAATGCCATAAAAATGGATACCTATTCACAGGCGCAAAAGCAGGTACGGACCGACAATTTCAGCCAAACACTTCCCGCAATAACTGCCGAATATGCCAATGAGGTGTTTAAGAGTTCTTACAATCTGGGGTTTTTGGGTATTACCGAACCCGTAAGAGAAATGGAACTCGAGAAACGGCTGATTGCCAAAATCCGGAATTTTATTTTGGAATTAGGCAAAGGCTTCACTTTTATCGGCAACCAATACCGATTGGAATACAACGACAAAGAATACTTTGTAGATATGCTTTTCTTCCACAGAAGCCTGCGTTCGTTAGTAGCCATAGAGCTGAAAATAGGAAGTTTTAAGGCAGAATATGCAGGCAAAATGAACCTGTACCTTTCCCTGCTCGACAAATTGGAAAAAGGCGAAAACGAAAACCAATCCATTGGCATTATTCTTTGTGCTGACAAAGACCATTTGGATGTGGAAATAGCCCTGCAAGACATCAACAAACCCATAGGCGTGGCAGAATACCAACTGCTGTTGCCCAAAGACGAATTGGAAGCCCTGTTGATAGAAGAAATGAAGAAACCAGTTAAAAATTGAGAAACGTAAGTTCGATGGAGTCAATTAAAAATTATCAATTATTGAAAAGCGTGAAGTTATCTGCGATAATCTGCCGGGGGCAATTACGAATTAGTTTTGCATCATTGCGACTTCCTTTCGACGTTGCGTGAAACCAGAGGTAAAGATTAATTGATAAATTTCGTAATTGATTTCTAACTCATAATTTTACAAATGCCTATATTTATTTCGGTTACCGATGACCATCCGATGGCGATTTCCGGTATAGAAAATATGCTGAGAAATAATGACCATATTATAATCAGGGGGACTTATACGGATGCCGCCTCGTTAAAAGGCGGATTAAAAGATAACTGCCCGGATATATTGCTGCTGGATATATTATTGCCTGATTCCAAAGGAGCAGACCTTGCTACAGAGCTTATGGGGCTGTATCCGCAGCTCCGTATTATTGCTTTAACCAGCTTAGATGCTCCCAGTCATGTAAAAGCTATGATGCGTGCAGGTTGTAAAGGATACCTGTTGAAAAATACGGGACAGGAAACATTAGTTCATGCTATCAGGGAAGTGTACGAAGGCCGGGACTTCCTGGATCCGTTATTAGAAAAGAGGCTGGCCGAAAGTATCCTTCAATTTAAGGAGAACGTTAGTGAGCAGAAGAAATTTGCACAGTTATCTTCCCGGGAAAAAGAAATTCTGCAACTCATCGCAGAAGAGTATAGTAACCGGGAAATTGCGGATAAGCTGTTTCTCAGTCTCAGAACAGTGCAGAATCACTATTTTAACCTACAACAAAAATTGCAGGCTAAAAATGCCGTTGCCATGGCGAAGATAGCGATACAGATGGGATTGGTAAAGAGCTGAGACCTTTGTTATATCCTCCTTTGGAAATAGGCTGATCACAGGTAAAACTATATCAACACAATC
>JBEBVI010000243.1:0-6441 GCA_040392805.1 Taibaiella helva | reverse complement strand
ATTAAAGAATACACAGTCGTGATCACTAAGAGCACGGTACCCGTAGGTTCTTCCGCCAAGGTGTATAAAGCCATACAACAGGCATTGGAAGAGCGTGGCGCGTCGATACCCTTTGATGTCGCTTCCAACCCGGAATTTTTAAAAGAAGGTGCAGCAGTAGCGGATTTCATGAAGCCCGACCGTATTGTGTTGGGGGCGGACACAGAGCGAGCTAAAGAGGTATTGCTGAAAGTGTATCATCCATTCGTACTGAACGGGCATCCGTTGCTCTTTATGGATATACCCTCTGCAGAAATGACAAAATACGCCGCCAACGCCATGCTCGCCACGCGTATATCCTTTATGAATGATATAGCCGCACTTTGCGAGCTGACCGGTGCGGATGTAAACAAAGTACGCCAGGGCATCGGAAGCGACCCCCGGATCGGCAGCAAATTTCTTTACCCCGGTATTGGTTACGGAGGTTCCTGTTTTCCCAAAGATGTAAAGGCGCTGATTAAAACGGGAAATAAGTTCGGGCACAAGCTGCGGATACTCGAAGCAGTTGAAGCCGTAAATGAAGACCAGAAAAAGATCCTTGCCGGTAAAATAAAAACACATTTCGGCAACCTGGAAGGTAAAACCATTGCCCTGTGGGGACTGGCTTTCAAACCCAATACGGACGATATGAGAGAAGCCCCCTCTTTATCACTTATAGAGTCACTACTGGCAGAAGGAGCCATGGTAAAAGTTTTTGACCCCATAGCAATGGACGAAGCCAAGCATTTGCTTAACGACCGTGTAATCTGGAGCACCGGAATTTACGATGCTGCCCAACATGCAGATGCCGTAGTTCTCGTCACCGAATGGAACGAGTTCCGCCTCCCTGAATGGGGGCGTGTAGCTACATCACTTAAACATAAGGTGATATTCGACGGCCGTAATATTTACGACAGTGACCAATTGACCAAAGCCGGCTTCACCTACTACTGTATAGGAAAAGGATAAACCAAAACTTAAAGTAAAATAGTCAAAATAATTCCTCAAGTACCGTCATGCCGACCCCTTCGGCTGTACTCAGGGTAAACTTAGTGGAGGCATCTCCCAAGCTTAGAAATAGGGAAGTTATTTTGACACCGTTACAAAAAGTAAGTAAATCCTAATATCATAAAAGCGAACAGTCCAAAAATACAATGGAACAAAAAACAGTCTTAATCACAGGAGCGGCAGGTTTTCTCGGTTCACACTTATGCGACCGCTTTATAAAGGAAGGTTACCGGGTTATTGGTATGGACAACCTGATTACCGGTGACCTGCAGAATATAGAACACCTTTTTCCCCTGAAAAACTTTGAATTTCAGCATCACGATGTTTCCCGCTTTGTGCATGTTTCGGGAAAACTGGATTATATCCTGCACTTTGCCTCTCCTGCAAGTCCGATAGATTATTTAAAGATACCGATACAGACGCTGAAGGTGGGCGCTATGGGCACGCATCATTTGCTGGGACTGGCCAAAGAGAAAGGGGCGCGTATGCTTATCGCTTCCACATCGGAAGTGTACGGCGACCCTACGGTGCATCCGCAAAAAGAAACCTATTGGGGTAACGTAAATCCCATAGGACCACGGGGCGTTTATGATGAAGCCAAGCGTTACCAGGAAGCGATTACGATGGCTTATCATACCTATCATAAGCTGGAAACCCGTATTGTTCGTATTTTCAATACTTATGGTCCGCGTATGCGGCTCAATGACGGTCGTGTGCTTCCTGCGTTTATAGGGCAGGCTTTGAGGGGCGAAGATCTGACCGTATTCGGGGATGGGACACAAACCCGCTCCTTCTGTTATGTGGATGATCTTGTAGAAGGTATTTACAGGCTTTTGCACAGCGATTATGTTTACCCGGTCAACATCGGCAATCCTTCTGAAATTACGATTAAAGATTTTGCGGAAGAAATTATCAAGCTAACCGGCACCAATCAAAAGATTGTTTACAAGCCCTTACCCCAGGATGACCCCAAACAAAGGCAGCCGGATATTACGTTAGCCAGAAAGTTATTAAACTGGGAACCCTTAGTAAGCCGTGCTGAAGGTATAAAGATTACCTACGAATATTTCAAAAACTTCACGCAGGAGCAGCTTAACCAGCTGGAGCATAAAGATTTCAGTAGTTATCAGAAGTAAGGTTGTTGCGAATGTGGATGGTATGCAGAAGATAAAAAGAACGTATGAAATAGCTGAATATAGTATCAATAATGATAAAAAAGTAGTTATAACCATTAAGTCAAAGTTGAGTTGGTTTAGCGCTATTGCGTATATGCTATTTTTAGTATTATTGTATTATTGGATGATACCCATTATTAAAGATTGTTCCTTTTCGATTTCTGAAGTAGTTTTCATTTTATTGGTCGTTATAGCGAATTGCTTCTATGCAGCAGGAATTCTTTGGATGTTTTTGGGGACAGAGAGGTTAGTATTGTGGAAAGAGAAAATTTATTATTCGAAAAATTTATTCCAGATAGCTTTTGATAAAAAGAATTTTGTGTTTTCTAAGGCGGAAAACTGGAATGTCAATGCTGATTATCCCCTGAGCTTTTGCAGTACTAATATCTTTACTCATAGAATAGCATTTAATCTTGCCGGTGGAAAAATAATTTTTAAGCACTTTAATAAAGTGAATAGATTCGCTGATAATGTCAGTGAAGACGAAGCTCAGATCATCTTGCAGAAGATATTTGAATACTTTGCAACACCTTCGCATTAGGGCCTTAAAAATTGCAAGAAGCTTAATGGAACAGTTGATGAACTCGAAAAATTGATCACGGATATCTTTTATCTAAGAACGGCACAGAAATTTCACCATGAACATTACAAATATTATTAGAAAAATGCTTTATAATGCCGCCGAAATAACTTCCCGGCCTGTACTGAGCTGCGTCGAAGTAATTGCCGTCATACCGACCGGAACAAAAGACACGAAACGGAGTGGAGTCTCTTTTGTGTAGTGGAGGTATCTCCCAAGTATAGGAACGCTTTTCCCACAGTAAATGAGGAGATGTCTCCACTCCGCTGGTGCTGCGGTGTCAATGACAGATAGTATAAAACTGTTTATTATCAACCTATTCATTTGCCACCACTCGCAAAGACGGGGAGTAAGTGGAGCCCAGAACTCGTTCTTTCTTGTCAGCCCCCCAATGATGAAGGTTTACCTTCCTATTAACTACCAATGACACACTCTATATCGTGCTGTATATCAAGCAGCGACAGTTTTTAAATCTATTTTTATATCCAGCTCTTTAGCCAGTTTATGGAAGTAGTTTTCCTTCCTTTTCTGCAGTAATTCTTTATAGTCTGCAACCCCAGTTAGCGCAGGTGTGATCTTGTTTCAGACTATTGTTAGATGAGAAGGAAATACAAGTTTCATAATGAAGATTGTATTTTGTGAGCGTCTGAAATATTCGAGTGTTTCATCCTGTTGCGGTGATATTGGGTTCGTGGAGATAGATTATTTATGGTAACATTACCTTGGAAACAAGGTGGGGTGAGCGGGAGTGGTAACGGGGGATACTGATTGTAAGCGTTTTTCGGATAGACATTGTTTTCAAAGATACAAATTCTATGGGTGCGCTGATAGTAAGTTTATTATTCGTAAGCCAGATCCTGTTGTATGCTACAACCAGCCTGCTATGGGCACAGTCGTGTAAGTTCTTCAGCGCTACACTTAGCTGCTTAATATTTACGACGTATCTTGCAGATTAAAATAAAAGGAATAAGAGATAACTTCTTAAAAATATTAAACATCGTCAATAGTGAAAGTGACTCGGGAAAATATAGAAACCTTTGATTTAGATCCCGGCCTTAAAATGAGTATCTATGACGAATACATCCATTCTTTGCGGGACAGATTGATCGTATTGGTAGTAATCCAGGTTGTGGTTTTTATACTTACTGTATCAGCAGCAGGTGCACACAAGGATATTAACGGTTACATACAAGTTGTCCCTTCTTTACGAAGCCCCTTGAGGCAGGTTGATATAAAATTCAGCTATTTCGTCTGGTCTCAGGTCTTTTTCCATATCCTGTTATTTATTGGTGCTTTTCAGGCTTTGGGCCGAATTAAAATTGGCCTGCTGAAAGATTATAAGCTGGGAAAAGGCATTAAGGAAGTCGTTATGATTACAGAAATAATCCGTACGCCAGCCACCCCTGTTTATGTGACCAGTTCTCTCATAGTCAAAACCCTTACTAATGAGCGGCTGCTCCGTATTGGTGACCAGTTGACCATATATTATCTGAAGTATTCGGGAAGATTATTATATATTGAACCTGCTTGATTTTTTTAACACAACTGAAATGTGAGCTGCGAATGGCAACCTGCGTGTTTAGACATATCCCGAAGCAGCCTGCACAAATGATATTATAAGCTTTTATTAACAGCCCTTAAACCTCAAAGCAAATTATCTTTACCCCATTCTTAATCAAAAAAACTATTGAATTATGAGAAAAATGGCTCTGTTCTGTACAATGATGTTATTGACATTAGGAGTAATGGCACAACAGGATACGAAGAAAGAAGCTCCCAAAAGCCCAAGAGTAACCTCTACTTCTGAGATTGGCGAAGTATCTTACGGTCAGCCTTCCAAAAGAGGACGGGTAATATTTGGTGAACTGGTACCTTATAATCAGGTATGGCGTACCGGGGCTAATATGTCTACAGATGTAACATTCAAAAGTGATGTAGACTTCGGCGGTCAGCCCATAAAAAAGGGGACTTATGCTGTGTTTACTATTCCCGGTGAAACCGAATGGACTATCATTCTGAACAGCAAGCCGGGCCAGAAAGGAGCAGCTGAATATGAAAGCAATAAAAGTAAGAATGTAGCTGAAGTAAAAGCACCGGTGCAACGTTTAGCTGAAGTGCAGGAAGCGCTCAGCATCAATTTTGAAGGATCTGATTTTGTGATTAAATGGGATGATGTAAAAGTGGCCGTACCGGTAACGGTAAAGTAAAAACCTTTCTGGCAGCAATATGCCGGATTTTACCGTAATTTATTAATAGAATTTTAGATACAATAAGACAGCCTCCTGGAAAGGAGGCTGCTTTTTTAAACCAAACACCAAAACTATGGCACCTTTATTACGCCATCCGGGAAACCTGCTTCCCAGGCGATTGTTTTTCTGAATTCGACTGAATCCTGTAGATACAGGAAACAGCATGCGAATTTCTACAGATATTTCCAGAAAGCCTGTAAGCAACGCTGATAGTAAATAAAGAGTACATTTAGTTTATCAGTTTCCTCATTTTATATTTATACAGGCCGGTAGCTGCTACCTGTATCATGTCCGCTGTAATGCGGAGTGCAGATGCTTCCCCCATACAACATTGCTATATGGAGGTGCGGTAAAACGTTTGCACGGTTGCGTTTTCATACCACTGTTGCAGGAAAAATCCGGACATACTACATCTTCCTCATAAGAAGCATTGTCTCTATAAAGCTTTCTGTAAATATCTGTATTGCAACACTATGCTTTAAAGCGCTTTTTTCGTCGTTAGCGGTGAGATAAACAGACAGACACTGATGATTTAGTAAATGGCACAGTCCGTAGAAAGCGGCGGCCCCCATCTCCATTGCCGCTACCTTCATCGCCCCGTTTTGAAATGTGCTTATGCTTTCCGTCATACCCGGGTAGAGTGGTTGCAGCTTTAAACTGTAACCTCGCGGACCGTAATATCCCGGACTACTTATGGTAATACCCTGGGTGATATCGTTGCTCAGGCAATTCAGCAGACTTCTGGAGGCGGTGGCGATATAAGGTTGTATGCCTTTATGCTGGGCAGGAAGATGATGCAGGAAAGCATTCAGTATAAAGAGTTCTTCCGCATTGTTTTCGAGCCGGTAGAAATGCATCAGGTTGTCTAAGCCGATCGCTATTGAGGAGGCTGTAAGCGCCCCGGGTCCTGTATGCAGTGTGGGCAGGGCAATGCCCAGCATAACGAGGCGGAGCGTATGGTGTATTGGGGTTTCTCCTGTTTTTGTGCCATTGAAAAGAAAATCCAGCTCCTGCAGGAATATATCGATATAGGCACTGCTGAGCGGCAGGTATACCAGGCTGACTTTCTGGTTATGAATTAAGCCGGTCTGTATCTTCAGCCACCCTTTTTCTGCTTGGTACCCGATAGACTGAAAGCATTTTTCAATGGACTGAAGCCAGCATACCTGGTCTGTTATAAACACGGTGTCGGCAATCGTTCCTGTTTCCAGGTCAAAATATAGTCCCAACCTGCCGGGGAATAGATTTGTTTCTGTACCTGCTGCCATTTCGAATACCTTGAAAAAGAAAGAATTTTGTGAAAACAATTTGCAAAATAAAGAAATAAATTTACCTTCGCAGCCTGTTAAATAACAGGGTATCGTGGCCGAGTGGCTAGGCTCAGCTCTGCAAAAGCTGCTACAGCGGTTCG
>JBEBVI010000242.1:0-6450 GCA_040392805.1 Taibaiella helva | reverse complement strand
TATGCAAGTCTGGAAAGATTATCTTGAAACACACAAAGACCGTTTCCTTGAAGAATTACTGGAATTGTTACGCATACCTTCGGTAAGCGCGGATAGCCAATATAGTAGTGATGTAGCGCGTTGCGCAGAGTCGGTTAAGAACTTTATGATAGCGGCGGGTTGCGATAAGGCCGAAGTTTGCCCTACTAAAGGCCACCCCATCGTGTATGGTGAAAAAATTATAGACCCGGCCCTGCCTACGGTATTGGTATACGGCCATTACGATGTGCAACCACCCGATCCTATTGAGCTTTGGCACAGCGGACCTTTTGAGCCGGTTATAAAAGAGGGTAAAATATACGCCCGTGGCGCCTGCGACGATAAGGGACAAATGTTCATGCACATTAAAGCGCTTGAGGTTATGTCTAAAACTGATACGCTTCCCTGTAATATTAAGCTGATGATAGAAGGGGAAGAAGAAGTCGGCTCGGATAATCTCGGCATCTTCCTGGAAGGGAATAAAGAAAAGCTGAAAGCGGATATCGTCCTGATCTCAGATACTTCTATGATCAGTATGGAGCATCCTTCCATAGAAAGCGGCTTACGTGGTCTCGCTTATATGGAGGTAGAGGTTACAGGACCTAACCGCGATCTGCACAGCGGAGTATACGGAGGTGCTGTAGCTAACCCGATCAACCAGTTATGTAAAATGATCGCCTCTCTGCACGATGAAAATAACCAGATCACCATACCCGGCTTCTACGATAAGGTGCTTGACCTGAAAGAGGAAGAAAGGAATGATCTGAATAAAGCGCCGTTCAGCCTGGATGAATATAAGAAAGATTTAGGGGTGAACGAGGTATGGGGTGAATTGGGTTATACAACTTTAGAACGTACGGGTGTGCGTCCTACACTGGATGTAAATGGTATCTGGGGCGGTTATACAGGTGAAGGTGCCAAAACAGTACTGCCTTCAAAAGCCCATGCCAAGATATCAATGCGCCTAGTACCTAACCAGAGCTCTAAGGAAATATCCAACTTGTTTTCCGATCATTTCAAAAAAATTGCTCCTCCGGGGGTAGAAGTGAAAGTCATTGCGCATCACGGAGGTGAGCCTGTTGTTACGCCGACGGATTCACCCGCTTACCAGGCAGCAGCCAAAGCCATCAAAACGACCTTTGATAAGGATCCTATACCTACCCGCGGTGGTGGCAGTATTCCTATCGTGGCTTTGTTTGAAAGTGTATTAGGCCTTAAAACAGTATTGTTGGGATTCGGCCTGGATAATGACAACATCCACTCTCCTAATGAAAAATATGATATCTTTAATTACTTTAAAGGCATTGAAACGATACCTTTCTTCCATAAGTATTTTGCTGAAGGAGAAAAATAGTGAAGAGTGAAAATTACTATCCACTCTTCACTTTTAGTTTTAAATTTCAAAAGAGTCGTCCTGGATGTAGTGGGGCGGCTCTTTTTTTAAGTATTGTTGTTATTAAGGTTAGATTTCAGGTTTGCAGCCTTATCTTATGACGACTTCTTTGACCACTTGTTCTTTAAAATATTCGTTCACGTTGGCAATGATCTGGGATTTGCCCAATTGTAGCTCATGCTTTAATGCAGCGACATCGGTGGCGATGATCAACACGCCTTCTTTGAGCTTTACTTCACGGGTATATTTGGCAATAGTGACGCCCATAATTTTTTCCCATTCGGTTCGGATCCGGATTTCGTTTATTTTCGTTTGCCAGCGGGCGCTTTTTAGAAAATTGCTCAGGGCATCGCCTATACTTATAGAAGCCATAGTGTCTTAATTAGGGGACAAGTTAATCAAATTTATAGGAATAAAAAGGCTTTTCTACCCATTACTTCCTATGTTTTTCACCGCTTATCAAACAGGTTGTTTACAGCCGGAATCGTTATGCTATATGCCGGCATTGTACGCACAAACCTTTTATCTGTACGTCAATCGATTGTTTACTGAATCCTTTGGGCACTTTAAGCTCATTCAGGGGGAAAATATGGTCCAAGCAAAAAACACCTTCGCAGGAAAGGCACATAAAATGGGCATGGCTATGCTCTTTCAGATCGCCTTGCAGATTATAGGCGTATTTCGCGGTACCGTTCAGGTCTATAATTTTATGCAGGATACCGGATTCTTCAAAGGCATGTAAAGTGCGGAACAAAGTAACCCGGTCGAAAGGCACATCTAATCTCCTGGAAATGTCTAAGTGGGACAAACCCTGGTCTGCATGCATAAAAAGGGTCAATACAGCCTTCCTCAGTTTGGTGTTACGGAGGTTATGCTGCTGCAATATTTCTTCAATTTTATCCATGAGGGCAAAGGTAAGAAATTCAAACGCAACCCGGTTGCGTTATAATGAAAATTTGTGTTAGCTTTGCGCTCTTTACCAGCCAATAAATGCTTTACTTTTTCAATATATCTTTATTTGCCATCACATTCTTAGGGGGAAGTATACCCGTATGGCGTAAGCAATGGAGCGCCCGGCAAATGAAGTATTTGCTCGCCTTTTCAGGCTCATTTTTGCTTAGCATAACATTTCTGCACCTGATTCCGGAAACGATGGAACACTCCGGGCATAAAGCAGGACTGCTTATTTTGTTAGGCTTTTTTCTACAACAATTCATCCAGCTTTTCACACATGGATTAGAACATGGACATAGTACAAATGATAGGCACAACCATTCCACAGCTATACTACCTGTATTCATAGGACTTGCGTTTCACGCCTTTGCGGAGGGCCTGCCTTTGGGTATGGTGTATAGTGAAGCGAGTACTTTACCTTCATTATATCTTGCCATTGCATTACATAAGTTGCCGGAAGCCATGCTTATCGCTTCATTGATCTACCAGCGTAAGAGCCGTACTCATACACTTTTACTGCTTGCTCTATTTGCGCTCATCACGCCGTTTTCCGGCTGGCTCACCTCCTTATTGGGAAGTCGCTACCACGATGTAAATAATTTTGTTCATTTTTGCATACCGGTGATTGCGGGCGCTTTTATTCACATTGCCACTACAATTTTCTTTGAAAGCGGAACAGGGTCGCACGATATGAACTGGAAAAAATGGGTAGCTATTATTTCCGGGGTGTTGTTAGCGTTGCTTAGTACTTTAAATCATGTACATTAGAAGTGAGAAGTGAAAAAATAAAAATGAAGAGTGAGAAATTTAGGGTACAGCAGCAGAATTTCAAGATTGTAATAAAAATATATTCACATGTATAAAATAATTGCTTTATCAATCTCCTTTTTGCTTGGCTTGTCTATAGTTCAGGCAAGGGGGAAAAGTACGGATAACGAAAAATCGTTGCTATGGAAAATCTCAGGTAATGGCCTGACACAGCCTTCTTATTTATTTGGTACCATACACCTCATTTGCCCGGATGATTATCTCTGGACATCAACTATGCAGGAAGCATTGAAAAGCTGCCGGAAGATAGCGTTTGAGATGGATATGGATGATCCTGCTCTGCAACAGGAAGTAGCTATGGGGTTGATGCTGAAAGATGGGAAAACGCTTAAAAGCTTTTATACGGAAGAGGAATACGCTTTATTGAAAGATGTGTTGGCCCAACAGGGAGTAGCCATAGATATGCTACAGGCCCTGCATCCCTTTGCCCTGATGCAGTTTATTTATATGAACGCCGTGTCCTGCCCAGCGCCTTCATCTTACGAAGCCAACATCATGAAAGAAGCACAAAAAGACAGTCTTGAGATCGTAGGCCTTGAATCTGCTGCCGACCAGCTGAATGTCATAAAAAACCTGGATGTTGATACGCTTGCCCGCCAGCTGCTGACAGTTATCAACGATATGGATTCATTCAGGAATACCTTGAACGATATGATCAGTGCTTATAAAAACCAGGATCTGCCGGCTTTAAATAATATCATCATCAATTCCCCGGATTATAAAGATGCCTTGGATGAGTTATTGTATGATCGTAACAAAAAATGGATAGCTGTTATACAGCAACTTATTCAGGAGCAACCCACCTTTATAGCGGTAGGTGCAGGCCATCTTTTGGGCGAACAAGGTGTTATTCATCTGCTCCGGGAAAAAGGATATACCATTGATATTATAAAGTAATTACATTTTCTGAGTCCAAAAACACATTGATCATGTACAGAAACCTGGAAGAGTGCCTGAAAGACCTGGGGAAGAATGGCCACCTGGTAAGAATCACGGAAGAGATAGATCCCTACCTGGAGATGGCTGCTGTACATTTGCGTATACATGAGCGGAAAGGTCCTGCCCTGCTGTTTGAGCGCGTAAAAGGGTGCCGGTACCGGGCAGCTTCCAATATATTCGGCACATTGGAGAGAAGCCGCTTCATTTTCCGGGATACCTGGGATCAGGTAGAGAAGGTTATTGCTTTACGTAATGATCCGCTTAGTGCGTTGCGTAAACCTTTTCAAAATATAAGCACGGGCTTAAGCGCATGGAAAGCATTACCCCTAAAGAAAAAATTCCCGGCTCATGAGTTTGAAGAAATTGCGCTGAGCGATCTGCCGCTTATCCATCACTGGCCTGATGATGGGGGCGCTTTCGTTACCCTGCCCCAGGTGTATACGGAAGATATAGATAAGCCTGGTATCATGAACGCCAATCTCGGTATGTACCGGATACAACTGACAGGTAATGATTACATAAAAGATAAAGAAACCGGTCTGCATTACCAGCTCCATAGGGGTATAGGTATACATCAGACCAAGGCCAACAATAAGGGTATGCCCTTAAAGGTAAGCTGTTTTGTAGGCGGACATCCGGCGCATGCTCTTGCTGCTGTAATGCCGCTGCCCGAAGGTTTAAGTGAAGCAACCTTTGCCGGGATGCTTGCCGGGAGGAGGTTCCGTTATAGTTACGCAGATGATTTTGCCATCAGTAATGATGCCGACTTTATTATTACCGGTTCGGTATACCCGGGCAACAATAAGCCTGAAGGGCCTTTTGGTGATCACCTGGGTTATTATAGCTTAGTGCATCCCTTCCCGGTAATGAAGATACATAAAGTGTATGCCCGTAAAAATGCTATATGGAGCTTTACGGTCGTAGGCAGGCCACCGCAGGAAGATACAGCTTTCGGGGCGCTGATCCACGAATTGACGGGAGATGCTATACAACAGGAGATACCGGGGGTAAAAGCGGTGCACGCTGTAGATGCTGCCGGAGTGCATCCGTTATTGTTTGCCATAGGCAGTGAACGCTATACACCTTACCTGGATGAAAAAAAGCCTGCGGAAATACTGACACAGGCCAACAGGATATTGGGAACAGGACAATTGAGCCTGGCCAAGTTCCTTTTTATCACCGCATCGGATAAAGAAAGTCCGGATATCGATAATGAAGCTTCGTTTTTAAAATACATCCTCGAAAGAATTGACCTGAAACGGGATATTCATTTTCATACCAATACAACTATTGATACCTTAGATTATTCGGGCGATGGTCTGAATACAGGCAGCAAAGTGGTACTTGCCGCTTATGGAGACCCGGTAAGGACATTAACAGATATGGTACCCCGGGAGTTGAACGACCTGTCTTTGTTTGGGAATGCCCGGTGTGTTATGCCCGGTGTAATCGCACTGCAGGGGCCGCCGTTTGAAAACTATGATAATGCGACAGACCAGGTGAACCGCCTTTGTCATGAGTTGGGTAATCGTCTGCAACATCTTGAAAGCATACCCTTGATCGTTCTTTGTGATAACAGTGATTTCCTGTCAGAGCATATCAACAATTTCCTATGGGCTACTTTTACCAGAAGCAATCCCTCCCATGATATTTATGGGGTAGACAGCTTTACTCGGTTCAAGCACTGGGGTTGCAACGGCCCTCTGGTAATTGATGCCAGGATTAAGCCACACCATGCACCGGCTCTTATATTGAATCCGGATGTGGAAAAGAATATTGACCGTTTTTTCCAGAAAGGAGCCAGCCTGGAAAAATGGGGCTGACAAGTCATTGCCAAAATTATTATTTCGGCCGTTCGATCTTTCGGATCTTATTCGCCGCCTGAAGCTCCTTCAGCAAACTGTCCAGCACACCGTTCACGAACTGACCGCTTTGCATCGTGCTGTAATTTTTAGCGATCTCGATATATTCATTAATGGTGACCTTGGTGGGTATGGTTGGGAAATAGAGTAATTCTGCAACACCCATCTTTAATAAAGAAAGGTCGATCTGGGCTACCCGTTCTGCATCCCAGTTTTTCAGCTTGGGACGGATCAGCTCCATCAGGTACTCTTCTTTTTCTATGGTCGTTTTCAGTAGCGAGTGGGCGTACTCCTTTTTTTCTGCCGAAATAAATTGAAGGAAGTTCACATTCTTAGGCGACTTAAAATATTTGTCTATCAGTATTTCTATCATTTCACTGTCGTCTTCCCAATCATTCCATTCATCTCCCAGGTATTCGATGAAATCATCATTTTTCAACATTTCCTGCCGCCATA
>JBEBVI010000241.1:0-6463 GCA_040392805.1 Taibaiella helva | reverse complement strand
AAAAGAAGACCATATCATAGCCAACCCTAACTGCTCTACCATACAAATGGTCGTAGTGCTGAAGCCCCTGCACGATGCTTATAAAATAAAAAGAGTGGTAGTAAGCACCTATCAAAGCGTGACGGGTAGCGGCCAGAAAGGCGTTGACCACCTGTTGTCTGAGCGTAGCCAGTCTGAAGTGCAACAGTTTTATCCGCACCCAATTGATATGAATGTCCTCCCACATATTGATGTGTTCCAGGATAACGGTTATACCAAAGAGGAAATGAAGATGATACAGGAAACACAGAAGATAATGGGTGATGACAGCATACGCGTTTCTGCTACAACGGTGAGGGTTCCGGTAATGGGTGGCCATAGTGAAAGTGTCAACATTGAATTTGAACAGGATTTTGAATTAGATAAAGTAAGAGATTTACTGGGAAATGCTCCGGGAATAACCGTACAGGATAATCCCGCAGGAAACGAATATCCTACTCCGCTTGCGGCTTTTGGTAAAGACGATGTTTTTGTCGGGCGTTTAAGGCGCGATTTGTCGCAGGATAAGACGCTTAATTGCTGGATTGTAGCAGATAACTTACGTAAAGGCGCTGCAACCAATGCGGTACAGATAGCAGAGTATATTGTTTCCCGGCAATGGGTATAGACTTTATTCAGGAAATGCCTGCAGCAAAGTAGCTATTTGTTGCAGGTATTTTTATTATTATGCGGAATAAGTGCTCAAAACCAGAGTTCCTTAATGCCAATAAATAAACAAGATGAAAAAATATTTTATTCTACCTGTTTTTGCTTTGCTGATATTACCGGGATGTAAAGAAGAAAGCAATGAGGATATAGTGCAGCAGCCGGACAGGGAAAGAGCCATTGAAACGGTGCTTTCTGTTGCGCATCATGAAGGGTATGACCTGTTAACGACAACACATAAAGTTTGGGTAAAAGGCACTTTGAGTAAAACAATTATTACAAACGATACACTTCCGGATTTGGGGACAAGAACCACCGTAGAGGTGGATGGCGGTGACGGCACAGTGCGGCAGCAGGAAGTACGCGATAACTATGAACTGTATATCACGGTACAGTAATTTTTACATCTGTGAGAACAGGGTAAGTAAATCAGATTAAGATGAAAAAAAGTAAGACGGTTACCTTAGTATTGATTACCTCCGCATTAGCATCCTGCCATAAGGAAAGCGGTACCGGTGCCGGTGCGGATTGGGGAGAGCAAAAAGTATATATGCGCTCTGACACGACGGCAAGCTATACACGTGCTCATACCGGAATGGGAATAGGCAGTATGTTGCTATGGTATTACGCATTCCGGCCTTATGGCACATTCAACAGGGCAGGGTTTTCAACAACCGGGTATTACAGTAATGCCATACGGCCGGCTTCTAATATCGGCAACAATCCGCTTAAAAGTAATGTGTTGCGCGGCGGCTTCGGAAAGCGTGAGGCGGCCTCATCGTAATGTATAAAAGGATACGATATTTATGACCCTAATTTAATTATGCTTAGCGGATTTTTCCACAGTAGTAAATAAATTGATGTGAAAAGAGTACATACCCAGCCCAGGCCTTACTGGCAGGAGAAAGTAGAAGCGTTAGGTTTTGGATTTCATTCCATTGATGCGCCATACTGGGAGGAAAGGGCGTATTATAGCTTTTCTTATAAGGAGATAGAGTTAATAGAACAAGCGACAGCAGAATTATGGGAGATGTGCCTGGATGCTGTTCAGTTTGTAATAGACAACAGGATGTATGCCCGCTTTCATATTCCTGAATGGTTTGCACCCCAGGTAGAGCTTTCCTGGAACCAGGATCACCCTTCTCTGTATGGGCGTTTTGATTTTGTATATAAAGATAGCCAGGTAAAGCTTCTGGAGTTTAATGCAGATACGCCAACCAGCCTGTTTGAGGCAGCCATTGTACAATGGCACTGGTTACAGGATTTCGATAAAGGAAAAGATCAGTTTAATAGTATTCATGAAAAACTGGTCGCATATTGGGATCATCTGAAACCTTACCTGCACCCGGGAATACTGCACTTTTCATGTGTCAAAAATAATCTTGAAGATCTTACCACTACCGAATATTTAAGAGATTGTGCCATTCAGGCGGGAATAAATACGCATTTACTGTTTATGGAAGATATAGGATGGGATCCGGACAGCCGTGTATTTGTTGACCTGGAAGACCGGCCGCTCCGTAATATCTTTAAACTATACCCATATGAGTGGCTTGTGGAAGAAGAGTTTGGTAAACATATTATAGGGGATACCAATCGTACCTTCTGGATAGAACCCGCCTGGAAGATGATACTGTCTAACAAAGCGATATTGCCGGTTTTATGGCAACTATATCCGCATCATCCTTATTTACTCAAGGCCGGTTTTGATAACCTGGATATGCCTGACTACGTAAAAAAACCACTTTTTTCCAGGGAAGGAGCAAATATCAAAATGATACAGAAGGAAAATATTCTTACCCAGACAGGTGGAGAATATGGTACAGAAGGCTTTATATATCAGGAGCTCTGTACTTTGCCTCATTTTGAAAATCATTATGCTTTAATTGGGAGCTGGCTGATAGGACAGCAGCCTGCCGGGATGGGTATAAGGGAAAGTGACCATTTAATTACCACCAATACCAGCAGGTTTGTACCTCATTTAATAGAGTGAATATAGGGTAACAGTACCCGGCATTTTATGTTCATTATTATAATACCTGTTAACTTACTATCTTTGTGGTGGCTTTCTCAGGAAGCAGCATTTAACAATATTGAGATACAACAAGGTATCTAACTATACAATTTATTGCCCATAATGAGCACAACAACAATTAAGCCATTCCTGCGACTCAGTGGCTTAGAACCTTTAGTAGTAAGACCAGAAACGAACTTTCTTAATGTAGGGGAACGGACGAATGTAACCGGCTCCAAGAAATTTGCCCGCCTTATCCGGGAAGAAAAATATGAAGAGGCACTTAGCGTGGCACGGCAGCAGGTGGAAAACGGCGCCCAGATCCTGGATATTAATATGGACGATGCCCTGTTAGACGGCGTAAAGGCGATGACAACCTTTGTGAACCTCGTACAGAGCGAACCTGACATAGCCCGTATTCCTATCATGCTGGATTCTTCCAAGTTTGAAATTATACTGGCCGGCCTGAAATGCATACAGGGTAAATGTATCGTGAACTCTATATCCATGAAGGAAGGTGAGGAGAAATTTATCCAGGAAGCACGTATTTGTAAGTCTTTCGGTGCTGCGGTGATTGTGATGGCTTTTGACGAAGTGGGACAGGCCGATACTAAAGAGCGCAAAGTAGAGATATGCAGCAGGGCTTACAAGATACTAACCGAACAGGTAGGCTTTCAGCCGCAGGATATCATATTCGATCCCAACATTTTTGCCATAGCCACAGGTATTGAAGAGCATAACAATTATGCTGTGGATTTTATCGAAGCTACAAGAGAGATCAAACGCCTGATGCCTCTTGCCAAGATAAGCGGCGGTGTCAGCAATGTGTCCTTTTCGTTCAGGGGTAATGAGCATGTGAGAGAGGCTATACACAGTGTCTTCCTTTTCCATGCTATAAAAGCAGGAATGGATATGGGTATCGTAAATGCCGGTCAGCTGGTGGTGTACGATGAAATAGAGCCACATTTACGCACCTTATGTGAAAATGTGATCCAGAACCGGAATAATGACAATAATGAAGCTACCGAAGCGCTGATCAATTTTGCGGAAACGGTTAAAGCAAAAGGAAAAGAAATCGTAAAAGATGAAACCTGGCGCAAAACGAGTGTGGAAGAGCGGCTTAAGCATTCTTTAGTCAATGGTATTACAGATTATATAGAGCAGGATACGGAAGAAGCCCGTTTAAAATATCCGAAACCACTACATGTAATCGAAGGTCCGTTAATGGACGGGATGAATGTCGTGGGGGATTTATTCGGTAGTGGTAAGATGTTTTTGCCCCAGGTGGTAAAAAGCGCCCGGGTAATGAAAAAGAGCGTGGCGTATCTCCTTCCTTTTATTGAACAGGAAAAAGTAGATAACCCGGGTGTAGACAGCGGTGGAGCTGCAAAAATATTAATGGCAACCGTGAAAGGAGATGTGCACGATATAGGAAAAAACATAGTAGGCGTTGTATTGGGATGTAATGGCTACGATATTGTAGACCTCGGTGTGATGGTTCCCGCTGACAAGATATTAAGTGAAGCAGAAAGGATACAAGCCGATATTATCGGTCTGAGTGGGCTGATCACCCCTTCTTTAGATGAAATGGTGCATGTGGCCACAGAGATGAAACGGCGGAACATGAAGCAACCTTTACTTATCGGTGGCGCTACCACATCGCGTATGCACACAGCAGTAAAGATTGAGCCTGGATATGATAACGGAGTTGTGCATGTATTGGATGCGTCCAGGAGCGTGACCGTAGTCGGGCAATTATTGAATAAGGAAACGAAGCCGACATTTCTGGAGGGTGTAAAGGAGGAGTATGCGAAGCTCCGCACAGACTTCCTGAATAAAAGATCGGTAAAGCAATACATTAGCTATGCCGATGCCGCAGCCAACCGGATGGTGATAGACTGGAGTAATTTTAAGCCGAAAGCGCCGCAATTTACCGGCCCCAAAGTATTCCACAATTTCGACCTGAATGAAATTCGCAAGCATATGGACTGGAACCCGTTTTTTATCTCCTGGGAGATGAAGGGCAAGTTCCCCGCTATACTGGAAGATGAATATACCGGGAAAGAGGCAACCCGTTTGTATAACGATGCCAATGCTATGCTGGATAAGATCATTGCGGAAAACTGGCTTCAGGCACATGGCGTTATCGGCTTCTGGCCGGCAGCAGCTACCGGGCCGGACAGCATTACTTTGTACGATGACTCCGGAGCGCCTGTTCAACAATTGGAAATGTTGCGCCAGCAGATAAAGAAAGCCGCCGGGCAGCCTAGTTTTTCCCTGGCAGATTTTGTAAAACCAAGCCAAAGCCCCGAAGATTATATGGGGGCTTTTGCCGTAACTATTGCCGGGATAGAGCCACATATCAAAAGATATATTGAAGATTTTGATGATTATAATAAAATAATGTTGCAAGCGCTTGCAGACCGTTTAGTCGAATCATTTGCCGAGTGCCTGCACATGAAAGTGCGTAAAGAATACTGGGGCTACGCTTCAGATGAAGCCCTTAGCCAGGAGGATGTAATCAAAGAATTGTACCAGGGCATCCGGCCTGCACCCGGATATCCGGCCTGCCCGGATCATACGGAAAAAGACAAATTATTTGAGTTATTAAATGTCACAGAAAATACGGGTATAGAACTTACCGAACACTATGCCATGTATCCGGCTTCTTCAGTATGCGGTTGGTACTTCTCTCATCCGCAAAGCATATATTTTGGTATAGGAAAAATTATGGAAGACCAATTCCAGGATTACCTGTCGCGCAAGAAAATGCCGGAAGAAGTATTAAGAAAATGGTTGCAGCAGAACATGGAATAGTATAAATTCTTTTCTTATTGCCGATAAATAAACGCTCCTGTTTTTCTGTAAAGCCACAAAGAAACTCAGTTTTTTGTGGCTTTGTAGTCTTCTTTCTTTTTGTAATCGAACAACACTTACAGATAGCTCTTAAGACATTTAGCCGATGGCTTCCACTTGTCATAAACCTTTGCGTTCGTTGCTCTCCTTCGCGCCTTTGTGAGAAACTTCCCCCTATCATTAAAAGCCTAAATTATTTATAAATAGCCTGCTCAACGATATAAGGCATTTATTTTCGCAAAAAATAATGGTATGAAAAAACTGGCTATTGTATTGCTTCTTACCTGCTCCTATTCCACTTATGCACGTTCTCCGTTAAGATTGGGCATAAAGGCGGGCGCAGATGTCTCCCGGGTAGGTATTGCCGATGATATTTATGTTAATAATGAAAATGCTTCGTTTGGTTTGGGTTTTTACGGAGGAGGACTCCTCGAAATTTCAGGACCCGCAGGTTCAAAATTTAAAGGACAAATAGAAGCCCTTTTCGCACAACAATATTTTAATAACGGTTATTCGTACATAATTAACCCAAACGATATAGATATTAAAACCAGTGTTTCCCGTATATCTGTACCTGTTTCTGTGAAATATTTTATTATTCCGTCACTTAGTATAAATGTCGGAGGCTCGGTTCATTTCAACCTTGCGTCCAAATCAGCGATAAAAAGATCGAAATTTATTATGGGGGACACAAGTTGGGAAATAAATAATAAGGAAAGAGATTTTTTACAAACCATACAGGTAGGAGCTTTGGCAGGAGTTACCTATTACATTTATAAAGGCTTCTTTATTGATGCCCGCTATAATTATTATTTTGGTAAGGTACTGGACATGAAAAATGCACTCCTCAATTACAAGAATATGAGTAGTATACAGGTTGGCCTGGGTTATAAGTTCTAATCTACTGTT